>DXBC01000140.1 GCA_019116745.1 Candidatus Lachnoclostridium stercorigallinarum | reverse complement strand
AGACTGGCAAGCGGCTGACGCACTCACAGGGACAGCCATTTAACAGGCAAGAGATATCAGCTTTTCCAGATTCAGATAATTTTTTATGGTGTCCGATTCGCCTTCTCCCCGGCTCTCACACAAACCGGTTCTGTTCCGGACTGTACTCATAATCAATCGTTCCCAACGTTTTTTCAATCTCTTCCCGGCTCTCACCCAGGGCCTGGCACATCTCTTCCAGGCTGGGATAATTATCCCTCAGCTGAGTGTTCACATAGCTTAACAGCATGGCCGGATCCTTCGGTACTGCCATCTGATTTCCTCCTGTCTTATGGAATTATCTGCAGGATGGCTGCAGCCACCCCGCATTTTCGCAAATCCATTATACAGGATAGACCGATATTTTTCCAGACTCGAAGAACCGCTGTTCCGAAAAACCATCCGTCTGCATGTTCTGTTCTCATCAGTAAAGAGGATACATAATTTCTGCGGTCACAGCGCAGGTGACAATGGACAGAATCATGTATGGCACGGTAAATTTCATCACCTTTACCGGGTTGTAGCCGCCGGCCGCAAAGGCCACCGCCGCCTCACCGGAGCCGGATGGGAAGGCCAGGGCAAACATGTTGGCCGTACCGATGATCAGCACCAGGCCTCTGGGATCCCAGCCGCCGGCCAGGGCCACGGAAGCGGCAATGGGGATCAGAACGGTCTGCGTTGCCATGTTGGAAATAAATGTGGTCATGATAACTGTAGCTGCGGAGAATACCAGCATCACGGTGAAGGATCCGGGATGAGCTCCCAGGATGCTTAAAACCAGATTTCCGATGGCATCTCCCGCTCCGGACTGTCCCAGAGCGTCAGCCACCACCAGCACGCCGGCAATCATCCACACCATATCGGCAGTCATGGCTTTCACCGCCTCGTCCACCTTCAACACGCCGCAGTAGATCAGCAGCAGAACACCGATGCCGGGAGCCAGATACAGCAGAACGCCGGTCCATTTGTTGAGAATCATCAGAGCCATCACCAGAACAAAGACGGCGTACACGATCATTTCCTGATTATGGGGCAGAAGCTCCACCTTTTTGGACTGTTTTAAAGCAGACTGATCCACAGCGCCTTCCTTCGGCATCAGCTTCCATGCAAACAGACAGTAAAGCGTCAGAACAACCATGGAAGGAATGGCGTAGATAAACGGGTCCATCATGGTCAGCGCGTACTTGGGATCCGGTATGATTCCCTCATACAGTCCGTTTAAGGTGGCGAAAGTGGAAGCTCCCATTCCGATGGGGAATCGGAACTTCCAGGCGCACAGCACGCCCAGCAGCGGAAGGATGATTCTCTTTGTGGTAATATCTCCCGTATTTCCCAGAGTAATCAGGAACACCACCATGATGGTAAGCACTGCCGTGGAGGGAATAAACTGAGCCAAAATTGCTCCTACTATGTAAATTGTGAGAACCAGGAGAATTCCCCTTTTGTTCTTCATAATATCCATCAGACTGCTGATCTTTGCCACCAGGCTGGTTTTGCCCAGCACGGCGCTCAATGCCAGCATGGGGGCGATCAGAACAACAATCTGGTTTCCGAAGCCGCTGAAAGCCGTTTTTACATCAAAAATCCCCGCAGCCGCCAGAATGATGCAGCAGGTCATGGTGGTAACGCCGAAGGGCACCTTGTGCCAGATGAACATGATCATCATAAACAGCGTGACCGCCAGTACAATATACATTTCCATTATAATTCCTCCTAATTCTCAAAGGTCTTTCGTTCTTTATTTCATCAGAGCCTTTACCTGTCTGACTCTCTCATCGATGAAATCGGCCCAGATAGTATCGTCCAGATAAGGCTGGCTCTCATCGGTGTACTGTCCCGCCCGGTCCACAATCTCGATCTGATTGGGGTGGCTTGGAAGAGCAATGTCCACATGGATCTTCTTTAACTTGTCCGCGTCATTGATAAAACGTTCTCTTAAGTCGGGAGTCAGGTATTTGCTTGTGGAATAGTAATCGTCGTTCATGGTGTTGGCGCCCACGCCGCCGTGCATTCCCACCACATAGGTCTCTCCGTTGGCCGGATTTTTTACCTCCCACAGAAAGCTGGTGCAGCCGATGGTGTGTCCGGGCGTCAGGATGGTGCGGATGGAAACATTTCCCAGGGTAATGGGCTCGTCGTCGGAATAGTACTTGTCCACCTCAAAATGCTGGGGATGGGAATCGGGATCTAGAACCAGAGTTTCCTCCGGACAGGCCTTGTAAAACTCCGTATCCTCCCTGGACATATAAAGCTCTGCTCCTGTCAGCTTTTTCATGGCCGCAGCCGCCCCGCAGTGATCAAAATGGGCGTGGCTTAACAGAATCTTCTTAATATCCGTCAGCTTAAAGCCCAGCTGACAGATGGAGTCCACCATCAGATACAGGCTCTCAGGAATGGCCGTATCAATCAGGATCAGCCCGTCTCCTGTGTCAATCAGATAACAGCCCACCCAGGTCTGTCCGGAAACATACCAGGTCTGGGGCGCCACCTGGAACGGTTTTACCGCAATCTCCCAGGGCTCATAAGCCAGAGTTTTCACCGGATGCGGTGTCGGTTTTGTACAGCGGAATGCCATAATTTTTTGTCTCCTTTCGGTCTTTTTTAGTTATTTTTATTATAAATGTCCATATATCTTATTTCAACTTATTGATTTTTATATAAATACTTAATATAATTAAGTATAAACCACAGATACAGGAGGACATGATGGATCTTAAACAAATTGAAAATATCATTGCCATTGAACAGGAACAGAGCATCTCCAGAGCGGCGGAAAAGCTGTTTCTCACCCAGTCCGCCTTAAACCAGCAGCTCCTGCGCCTGGAAAAGGAGCTGGGCGTCCGGCTGTTTGAGCGCAGGAGACACACCATGATTCCCACATTCGCCGGAAAAATCTACCTTTCCACCGCCCGTCAGATGGTGGATATGAAAAAAGAAACCTATAAAATCATTCAAGATATCTCCAATGAAACGGCAGGCGAAATCTCCCTGGCCTATTCTCCGGAGAGGGGATCTCTGATGTTTTCCCATGTTTATCCGCTCTTTCACCGGAAATATCCCAATGTGACTTTCTCTATCCGGGAAGCTCACGTCAAGAAGATGGAAGCCATGCTGCTGCAGAAAGAAGTCACCCTGGCCTGCATTACCTATTCCCGGGACTCCAAGCACGCAGCCATCGAATACGTGGACACCAGGGAGGAACTGATGATTTTGGGGCTTCCGGCCACTCATCCCCTGGCACACCTGGCCGGAAACCGCAGCTGGGAAACCTTCCCTCCTCTGGATCTGGCCCTTCTGAGAGACGACGTCTTTGTCCTTGCCGCCAAAAACACCCGCCTGCGGAGCATGATCGACGACGCCTTCCGCACTGCCGGCTTCTCTCCCAGGATCCTGTTTGAATCCTCCAATACCGCTACCGTGGTAAATATGGTGAAAAATCAGGTCTGCCCCGCCTTTTTCCCTCAGTCCTATGTGGATCCCGCCGCTCCCATGGTCTACTTTACCACCCGCCCCAGGCAATCCTGGATGCAGACCGTCGCTTACCTGAAGGGCGAATATCTCACAAAACCGGAAAAATATTTTATCCAGCTGGTAAAGCAGTACTCCGACGGTTCCTCGGCCGGAGACGGCGCCTGAATTCAATGGAGGGAGCCGGCGGCCGCTTGCCGGGCGTATCGCACAAACCTCCGTGCCCGCTAACGCGGACACCACGAACCATGAAAGCCCTCGGACCGCTCCGTGCTGCGCACTCATGCGATCCGACCTGCATTCGCAATCCGGCCTG
>DXBC01000139.1 GCA_019116745.1 Candidatus Lachnoclostridium stercorigallinarum | reverse complement strand
CTGGTTCAGGTATTTTTTCTGCTGATCATTATCAACTGCCTTATCGAAAATAACCTGACAGAATACTGCGGCCGTTTTTTCCTGACCCGAAAAATCTGTACCGGCCGACCGTGGGCATTCACCTTCTTCATCATGCTTGGCTGTATGCTCATGGGAGCATTTATGGGGGGATTTACTCCGGTATTTCTGTTCTGGCCCATTTTATATGACATCTTTCAGACAGTAGGAATGAAACCCTATGAAAAATATCCTACCATTATGATGATCCTGGTTATCATCGCCACTCTTCTGGGTTTCCCTATCCCACCTTTCATGGGAAATGGACTGGCGCTGATCAGCAATTACAAAACGGTTACTTCAAATATGGGGCAGGAAATCATTATTAACGATGCCGGTTATCTGGCAGTTGGTCTGACTCATGCCATCATCTGCATTGTATTAATCATCCTGTTTTGTAAATTTGTTCTGCGTCCCGACACCAGCCGGTTAAAATCCATCACTCCGGAACTGCTGGACCGCAACCCGCTCCCGCCCATGACTTTCCGGCAGAAATTAATTGGGCTTTCCTTTGCAGTATTTATCTGCATTCTGCTGATTCCCAGCGTGGCTCCCTCTACCACTCTGGGGGCCTATATTAAGACTAATACTTACGGCATCTCCCTGGGCTATACCTTCCTTCTCTGCGCAATTCGCATCGACAAGAAGCCTCTGCTGAATTTTGCGCAGACCATGCGGCGCTTTTCCTGGGGAACCTATTTTCTGATCGGATCCGCTATTTTACTGGGAAATGCACTCACCAGCGATGTAACCGGTATTTCACCGTTCCTGAACACTATACTGATGCCGATATTTGAAAAAGTTCCCACTTCGCTGTTTGCCATTATTATCATGCTGTTTACCGTAGCTCTTACAAATGTTTGCAACAGTTTTGTAATCGGCATTCTGCTTCAGCCGGTAATCGCTGCATTCTGCCTGGCAACTGGCACCAATTCCATGCCTATTGTAGCCATGATGATCCTGTTTGTACTTTCTTCCGCAGCCATTACTCCGGCGGCTTCTCCTTTCGCCGCCCTGATGTTCGGCAACAAAGAGTGGATAAAATCCGGAGACGCGTACAAATATTCTTCCATGTTCGTGGTGATTGAACTGGTGGTTGTTCTGCTGTGCAGCCTGCCGTTAGCCACTTTTCTTCTCAGCTGAGGCCGGTTGTGAAATAAAAAGCGTTCAGCCCGAAGCACGGGAATCTCTCGGTTCCCGTCCCGGGCGGAACGCTTTTTCTATTCAGCATTCAGCTCTTTTTTCTTTTATTCTCCAAACACAGCCTTATAGTCAGCCTGGAATTTCTCAATTCCCTGATCCGTCAGAGGATGCTTGATCATCTGCATCAGCACCTTATAGGGAACGGTGGCAATGTCAGCGCCGGCCTTTGCGCAGTCGATCACATGGATCGGGTTGCGGATGCTGGCGGCGATGATTTCCGTCTCGATGTCGTGCATTCCGAAAATCTCCGTGATATCGTCGATCAGGTCGATGCCCGGCATGGAGATGTCATCCAGACGTCCCAGGAAGGGAGATACATAGGTCGCGCCTGCTCTTGCAGCCAGCAGAGCCTGAGCTGCGGAAAATACCAGGGTCACGTTGGTGGAAATGCCCTCTGCGCTCAGCACTTTAACTGCCTTCAGTCCCTCTGCAGTCATGGGAATCTTCACTACCATATTGGGATGGATTGCCGCAATCTCACGGCCCTCTGCGATCATTCCCTCTGCGTCGGTGGTGGTAGCCTTTACCTCACCGCTGATCGGTCCGTCCACGATGGAGGCGATCTCTGCGATTACCTGCTTGAAGTCTCTTCCCTCTTTGGCAATCAGAGACGGATTGGTGGTAACGCCGCAGATAATTCCCATGTCATTTGCTGCTCTGATCTCGTCCACGTTCGCTGTGTCAATAAAAAATCTCATGTCGTTTTCCCCTTTTCTCTCGGTAGCTATGACCGTTTTTATAGTTTCTGCCCCAGACTGCCCCGTCCCCGGTACAGTCCCGAAAACAAATGAAAGCAGCCCTTCTCAGGCTGCTTTCATCATATCATAAAAACTTATTTTTGCAAATACGCTTTTAACAGATCCACCTTGTCCAGCTTCTCCCAGGGCAGATCCAGGTCGTTTCTGCCGAAATGGCCGTAAGCTGCCGTCTGCTTGTAGATGGGACGGCGTAGATCCAGCATCTTGATAATGCCGGCGGGACGCAGGTCGAAGTTTTCCCGAATGATCTCCACCAGCTTCTCGTCGCTTACCTTTCCGGTGCCCTTCGTATCCACCATAACGGAAGTGGGATGAGCCACTCCGATGGCGTAGGACAGCTGGATCTCACACTTGTCCGCCAGGCCTGCAGCTACAATATTCTTTGCCACATAGCGGGCTGCGTAAGCTGCGGAACGGTCTACCTTCGTGCAGTCCTTTCCGGAGAATGCGCCGCCGCCGTGACGGGCATATCCGCCGTAGGTGTCCACGATGATCTTTCGGCCGGTCAGTCCGCTGTCGCCCTGTGGTCCGCCGATTACAAAGCGGCCGGTGGGGTTGATGTAGATCTTCGTGTTCTCATCCATCATATCTGCAGGCACTACTGCGTCGATCACATACTTTTTCACATCCTCGTGAATCTGCTCCTGGGTCACAGCCGCGTCGTGCTGGGTGGAAATTACCACCGCCTCCAGACGTTTCGGCTTTCCGTCCTCCCCGTACTCTACCGTCACCTGGCTCTTTCCGTCAGGACGAAGATAATTCAGCGTGCCGTTCTTTCTCACTTCTGTCAGACGGCGCACCAGCTTGTGAGCCATGGCGATGGCATAGGGCATATACTCCTCCGTCTCGTTGGTGGCATAGCCGAACATCATACCCTGGTCTCCCGCTCCGATGGCGTCGATCTCCTCGTCGGACATGGTGTGTTCCTTCGCCTCCAGAGCCCGATCCACGCCCATGGCGATGTCCGGAGACTGTTCGTCAATGGCGGTAATCACACCGCAGGTATCGCAGTCAAATCCGTATTTTGCCCGGTCATAACCGATCTCCCGAACAGTCTCCCGGACAATCTTCTGAATATCCACGTAGGCTTTCGTGGTGATTTCTCCCATTACCAGCACCAGTCCGGTGGTCACCGCTGTTTCGCATGCCACACGGCTCATGGGATCCTGTTCCATTAACGCGTCCAGAATGGCGTCGGAAATGGCGTCGCAGATCTTATCCGGATGTCCTTCCGTCACGGACTCGGATGTAAACAGTAATTTCTCCATTCTTTTTCCTCCTTAAATTTTCCCGCAGACAAAATCTCCTGCCCCGGGCGGCGCGACAGCCCTTTTCTCGGCTTATCGCGCAAACCTCCGTGCCCGCTAACGCGGACACCACGAACCA
>DXBC01000138.1 GCA_019116745.1 Candidatus Lachnoclostridium stercorigallinarum | reverse complement strand
AATACCACCGCGGTCACCGCGATGGGAATCAGCACCATCAGTATATTGGAAAGACGGATTTTCTTTTTGATCGTCATAAGGTCCTCCTGTTTTGGGCATGGATCGGACAGGAGAAGGTTTTCTGTCCCATTTTTTCTATCTTACCGGCTTTCCCCAACAAGTTCCTTACGAAATTATAAAATATTTATAAATTTTTCCGTATTTTTGAAATGCTTCCCCTTATTTTCCTGATCTGCCGGGCTGTCCCGGATTTCATGGTCTGCCGGGCTGTCCCGGAAAACAGGCCGCGTCACCGCACATGTTCCAGGATTTCCTTCAGGATCTCTTCCCGGCCCATTCCCTGGCTCTGGGCCCTGCGGTTCGGCACAATCCGGTGGCGGCACACGTCGATAAACAGTTCCCGCACCTCCAAGGGCGTCACATAATCCTCCCCCTGGAGCCACGCCATGGCCCGCGACATCTTCGCCAGAGCGATGGTGGCCCTGGGGCTGGCCCCCTGGCTGATCAGAGAGTGATTTCTGGTGGCAGCCACCAGAGAAACCATATAGCGGCACACCTTGTCATGGATAAATATCCCTTCCGCCTCCCTGCTCATCTCCTCCAGAATCCGGGCATCGCACAGCACCTGCCCCCGTTTGTCCCTGCGTGCCGTATCCCTGGCCAGCTCCACTTCATCCTCAAAATCCGGATAGCCCATGGACAGACTGACCATAAACCGGTCCGACTGGGCCGGGGGAAGGGGATGGGTTCCCGCCGTCCCGTACGGGTTCTGAGTGGCAATCACGTAAAAAGGGGAGGGAACGGGTCTGGTAACTCCATCCACCGTCACCTGCCGCTCTTCCATCACCTCCAGCAGGGCCGACTGGGTCCTGGGAGAAGTCCGGTTGATCTCATCCGCCAGCAGGAGGTTGCAGAACACCGCCCCCGGCTGGTAGACAAAAGCCTCCTGGTCCTTCCGGTAGATGGAAAATCCGGTGAGATCGGAGGGCATCACATCGGGGGTGAACTGCACCCGCCTCCAGGAAAGCCCCATAATCCTGGAAAATGCCACCGCCAGCGTGGTCTTTCCCACTCCCGGCACATCCTCCAGCAGGATGTGGCCTCCCGCCAGCATGGCTGTCAGCACCCGAAAGATCAGCTCCTCCTTTCCCAGAATCACCTGCCCGGCCTCCTCCAGAATACGGCGGGCCAGACCCCTCTTTTCATCTGTCATCTGTTTTCTCATCCCTTTCCTTTTCTGCCTTCCTGATCTCAGAACCGAAGGCGAAGATACCATCTTTCCAGTCTTCCCGCCTGCCCCATACAGTGGGCCAGAAGGCGGCCGTAGGTCTGCTCCGCCTCTCTCTTTTCCTCTTCGGACAGGCCGTTTCTGCCGTACTCCTCTTTCAGGGCCGCCCGGAAAAGCCTTTGTTCCTCCGCCTTAAGCTCCTCCGGGAAGCCGCCCAGACGTCTTCTCAGCCGTTCTGCCCGCCGGTTTAACTCTGCCGCCGCGGGAGTCCGTTTTTTTCTCCTCCAAAGAAACAGCAGTCCTGCCAGGATGACCCCTCCTGCGGCCAGAAGAGCTCCCGCGGCAGCCAGCTGCGCCGTCCTCTCCCCGCCGGTCCGGTGGCCGGCTGCTGTCCCGCCTTCCCCTTCCCCGCTGTGCCCTTCCTCTCCGGCCGTTTCTGCTTCCGCCCTGTCCTCCTGAGCGGCGGTTTCCTCTTCTTCCTGTCCAACGGTTTCTCCGGCAGTTTCCGCCGCCTGTTCCGGTGAAACGCCGGTTTCAGCTCCGGCCTCCGTTCCGTTCTCCCCGGTCTCGGCTCTCAGCAGCTCCGGCCCGGCTTCTGCCGGCGGAGTCATGTCCACCGGCACCCACCCGGCTTCCTCCAGATAGATTTCCACCCAGGCATGGGCCTGAGCATCTGTGACCACGGCCCGCCAGCTTCCCGTCTCCCGCTCCTCAAACTGCTCCGGCGGCACGGCATATCCGGTCACATATCTGGCCGGTATGCCGTACATCCGGTAAAGCAGGGCAGCCGCCGTGGCAAAATGCTGACAGTAGCCCTCCCCGCCCTCAAAGAGAAAATATTCCGCCACATCCCGTCCCAGAGGCATCAGACCGGGAGTCTGGCTGTAGGAGGCCATGCTCCAGAGTGTTTCCCGGATATGGGCGGTGATCTGCTCCGGATCTGTCAGGGGATCTGCCTCCGCCAGGGCCGTCAGTCCCGGCAGTCGCTCCGCCGGCACCTGAAGATACCTGCTTTTAACGTATCCCTCATAGGGGATCTCCAGCTCCCGGTAAGTGGACTGGGTATAGGGGAGGTCCTGACTCAGATAATCCTCATATTCCCGCCACGGATACCAGCTATAGTAATAAACTCCCTTCCAGCTCTCCGCCTGATAGTCGGCACAATAAGGAACCACCCGTTCCTCTCCCTGCTCCGTCAGCTCCCGCACCGCCATACTCTCCAGGCCGGACCATTCCCGGTATTCCTCCTGAATCTGCACGTCCCAGCCCGGGCCCCGTTCCAGCACCCACTCCTCCCACTGTCCGTAGCGGACCGCCTCAAACTGCCGGTCCTCAAACTGATAGGGGGAAAGATACCGGATCCGGCTCCTGCCCTCAGGATCCCATCGGGTGATGTCTTCGTAAAAATCCGTCTCATCCGCCGGAGCCCACCGGTTTCCCAGGTAATCTCCTGCGGTGTAATTTTTCAGATACAGGGTGGCATCCGGCTCTCTGCTCACCGTCACCTCCAGCCGCTCCTGCCCTGTGGGAATCCGGTTTCCCCGGCTGACCGCTCCGCTGTCACTGGAAATGAGGCCGTTCTGGATCAGACGCTGCTGGATCTGCTGCTGAATCCGCACCGGAACATCCAAGAGACTGTTCAGAAGAGTGCCGGGCAGAACGCTCACCAGAAACAAGGAAGCTGCCAAAGCAACGGCTGAAACCGCAATCCCGCTTTCTGAGGCCCTGCGGCTTATGGCCGCTCCGGCCGTACGCTCTCCCCGGTACGTCAGCTTCCAGGCACAGTCGCCCACGCAGAAGCAAAACAGCAGAAAAATCTCCAGTCCGCTCACCGGACGGCCAAACAGCCGTCCCGCAAACGCCGCCGCGGCCGCCGCGCCCAGAACCAGGCCGCCCCGCCGAAACCGGATGACCGCCCCATAACAGACCGCCGCCAGCCCTATGGCGCAGACAGCCATCCTCAGGCTGACCTCAGGCGTCAGCGCAGCCGCGGCCAGGCAGATCCCTTCTGCGGCTGCAGCCATGAAAAATCCCGGCCGTCCTCCAAAGGTGCGGAACATCCAGATTCCATCGCAGATCACCAGAAGGAGTCCGGTAAGCCACCGGACCGATATCTCTGCCCCCGTCAGATGGACGGCCAAAAAAGCCATTCCCATCACCAGGCAGACATAAACCGTATATAAAAACAGCTGGGGCTGCCATCTGTCCGTATTCACCCGATTTCCTCCGTTTCTTCCTCAAACCGGTACACCGGATCCCCGTCAGCCCAGACCGTTCCCTTCCGGTCCAGCCACAGCAGAACGTCCTCCTCTCCTGCAGGAATTTCTTCCAGTTCCCGCCCCATCGCCTCCCTGTCCATTTCCTGCATCTTTCTCGCTTCCAGCTCTTCCAGCAATTGTTCCATGGCTGTATCGCAGCCGTCACGGTTTTCCGCCAGAAAGCTCTTCCACTCTCCCGTCCTGCAGCTTTTCCAGAAAAATTCCAGCTTCCAGCCGGCTGCCGCCAGCCCCTGTGCCAGGGACAGCTCTCTCGTCACAAACAGGGAAATCCGGTTTCCGTCTTTCTCATTCCATATGTCATCCGCCAGCAGAATGGTTCCGCAGTCCCCTGCATCAGGCAGATACCGCTTCACCATCAGTTCTTCCTGTCTGGCGCTCAGTTTCCAGTGAATATGTTTCAGAGGATCTCCCTCCCGGTAGGGCACAGTCTCCTCCGGCTCCGTTCCGGAGGATTCCATCGCCTCCCGCAGGGCTTCTGTCAGCTCCATCTCCCGGTTCCGCCCTGCCGGTTCCGGGCCGGCGGCTCCTTCCGTCTTCGGAAGGACGGCCACCCGCTCCTCCGCCGTCAGTTTTTTGCTCCGCCTGAAAAGCCCCATGGGATCCCACACCTTCAGCCGGAGCGGGGAAACGGTCAGAATGCCGCATTTTTCCCTGGCGACCGGCAGAACTGTCTCCGTCTGCCTTCCCGGCGGACAGCTTCCCGTCAGCACGCAGACCTCTTCCTCGTCCATAAGGGCATTTCTCAGGAGAATCGTCACCTGAAACCGGGACAGGGGAAGGAATCCCCTGTTTTCCAGCCGGAGCCGCACCTGGGCCGTCTGCCCGCAGAAGATGGGAGAATCCGGCATCAGCACCCGCACCTGAGCCGTGTGTTTCAGGTAAAGGGCGGCCGCCCCCATAAAGAAAAAGAGAAGCAGCTGAACCAGAAACAGCACAGCCAAAAGCTCCATCTGATAAAGTCCCGCCAGAAACCAGGTGATTGCGGCGGCAAACAGCCAGGCAGCAGCTCTCATATCCTCTGAATTCCTTTCTTTCAACAGCAAAAGACGCCAGGGACGGACGAAATACATCCATACCTGACGCCTTTGTCGTGGTAGCAAGTTTCAGGATGTTCCCGAAACTGTTTTCACTATAGCCGCCGTTTCTAACAGCCGGCTAACAAAATTATAAAATTTTTGCTCTTTCCGTCTGTCTTTCCCCTTTTTTCCGGTATTCTCCCGGCGTACAGCCGTATTTTTTCCGGAACAGGCGATTAAAATAGGAGAGATTGTCAAAGCCGCAGGACTGGGCCACAGCGGTGACGGAGTCCGCCCCGGACAAAAGCATCACCGACGCCTGAAACAGGCGGTAGCTGTTTAAATACTCCACAAAGGGCACGCCCATATACTGCCGGAAGTATTTCATAAAGTGAGAGCTGCTGTAGCAGCAGATCCCGGCGGCGTCTTCCACCGTGATCTTCTCCCCGTAATGCTCTTCCACAAAATCCAGAAGTCCCTTGATTTTCTCTCTGGATTTCTCCGGCCGGCTGCCCCTTTTGGGCTTCCACTCCTGAAAAATGGTCCGGAGGAGCTCAAAGAGCACTCCCTTGACCCCCAGTTCATAGGCGTAGGCCTTTTCCCCGCAGAGGCGGTCCAGCCGGCCCACCGCCAGGGAAAAATCCTCCCAACCGTCTCTCCCCGGCCTCATATGTACCGGATCCGCCGGAGCCTGCTCCGTCAGAGGCATCAGAAACTCCGCCGTGCATAAATCTCCGCCGGACGCCATAAGCATCTGAGGGCGGAAGATAATATTTTCATACTCCATGGACTCCCCCTCCCGGACGCTGATGCCGTGGAGCTGTCCGGGAAACACAGCCACCGCCTCCCCCGCTTCCACCGTCACCGTCTGCCGGTCCGCAGTTACCACTCCTCTCCCCTTCTTTACGGAGATAATCTCCATTTCCTCATGCCAGTGAACCTGGACATAGGGAAAATCCAGGGGGATGGTACAGGGGTAAATGTTAAAGGGAAACTCCTTTCCTCCGTGCTCCCTCCTCTCCTGCAGGCGGGACCGGTATTCATATTCCGGAATCAATGCTTTTCCTCCTCATTTTCTGTTTTTGATAGGATTGTACTATAATTGGCCAGTATTATGCAAGATTTCCCTGAAAAAATGACTTATGATACAGACATACCTGTTAATTCTTATACGGCGAAATCATTTTCTGCCGGGAAAGGAATGATATTATGACACAAAGACAGTTAGAACAGCTTCTTCAAAACGCCTGCGGAAAACCTGTGGCGGACTGCTCCGTTCCCCAGCTTTATAACGGCCTCCTCTCTCTGACCCAGTCCATGGCGGACGAACGCAGAAAGACGGAAGACAGCGGCAAAAAGAAGCTCTATTATATTTCCGCCGAATTTCTCCTGGGAAAACTCCTCTCCAACAACCTGATCAACCTGGGGATTTACGGCGACATCAAATCCATTCTGGAGCAGAACGGAAAATCCCTGACGGAGGTGGAGGAATACGAGCCGGAGCCCTCTCTGGGAAACGGCGGCCTGGGACGGCTGGCTGCCTGTTTTCTGGATTCCATGGCCACTCTGGGCCTGAACGGGGACGGGGTGGGATTAAACTACCACATGGGTCTCTTTCAGCAGAAGTTTCTGAACAACAGTCAGAGGGAGGAGCCCAATCCCTGGATTTCTTCCCCTTCCTGGCTGAAAAAGACAGACGTCACCTACCAGATTCCCTACCGGAACTTTACTCTCACCTCCCGGATGTACGACATCCAGGTCACCGGCTATGAAAACCGCACCAACACTCTCCACCTCTTTGACCTGGAGACTGTGGACGAGGGTCTGATCGGCGACGGAATCTCCTTTGACAAAACCGATATTCAGAAAAACCTGACCCTTTTTCTCTATCCGGATGACAGCGACCGCGCAGGACGGATGCTCCGCATTTACCAGCAGTACTTTATGGTAAGCAGCGCCGCCCGACTGATTCTGGACGAAGCCGCGGCGAAGGGCTCTGATTTTACGGATCTTCCGGATTATGCCGTGATCCAGATCAACGACACCCATCCCTCCATGATTATTCCGGAGCTGATCCGTCTGCTTACCGCAGAGCACGGCATGGAGATGGATCAGGCCATCGACGTCGTCAGCCGCTGCTGCGCCTACACCAATCACACCATCCTGGCGGAAGCTCTTGAGACCTGGCCGGTGGCCGACCTGAAGGAGGCGGTTCCCCAGCTCATCCCCATTATCGAGGTGCTGGACGACCGGGTGCGCCGCCGCTTCTCCGACCCTTCTGTCTACATCATCGACGGAGAAGAGCGGGTGCACATGGCCCATATGGACATTCACTGCGGATTCAGCGTCAACGGCGTGGCCTCCCTCCACACGGAGATCTTAAAGAAGACGGAGCTTCACAATTTTTATGCCATCTACCCGGAAAAATTCAACAACAAGACAAACGGCATCACCTTCCGCCGCTGGCTGCTTCACTGCAATCCGGAACTGGCTTCCTGGATCTCCGGTCTCATCGGAGACGGCTGGAAAAAAGACGCCATGGAGCTTCAGAAGCTGAACGATCCGAAATTCCTGGAGGACGACGGAATCTTAAACAGTCTCCTGGCCGTAAAAAACGAGAAAAAACGGCAGCTCTCCCGCTGGATGAAGCAGAACGGAAATCCGGATATCAGCCCGGACTCCATCTTTGATATCCAGGTAAAACGCCTTCACGAGTACAAGCGGCAGCAGTTAAATGTCCTGTACCTCATCGACCGGTATTTGGACATCCGGGAAGGACAGACGCCGGAGACACCTATCACAGCCATTTTCGGGGCCAAAGCGGCTCCCGCATACACCATCGCCAAGGATATCATTCACCTGATTCTCTGCCTGCAGCAGATCGTAAACGGCGATCCTAAGGCGGCTCCCTGGCTGAAGGTGGCGATGGCGGAAAACTATAACGTCACCCTGGCGGAAAAGCTGATCCCCGCCTGCGACATCTCCGAGCAGATTTCCCTGGCCTCCAAGGAAGCCAGCGGTACCGGAAACATGAAATTCATGTTAAACGGCGCCGTCACCCTGGGAACGGAGGACGGCGCCAACGTGGAAATTCATGAGCTGGTGGGAGATGAAAACATTTACATCTTCGGCGATTCCAGCCAGACCGTGATCGATCGGTACCGCTCCGGCTCCTACCGCCCCAGGGAATACTACGAAACCAATCCCCGCATCCGCCGCGCCGTGGACTTTATCACCGGCCCGGAAATGATGGCTGCCGGCTGTCCGGAATCCTTAAACCGCCTCTCCGGCGAGCTGTTAAACAAGGACTGGTTTATGACCTTCCCCGATTTTGATTCCTACTGCGCCGCCAGAGACCAGGCCTTCCGGGACTACGAGGACCGCCGGTCCTGGGCCCGGAAAATGCTTGTGAACATCAGCCAGGCCGGCTATTTCTCCTCCGACCGGACCATTGCTCAGTATAATGAGGAGATTTGGAAGCTGTAA
>DXBC01000137.1 GCA_019116745.1 Candidatus Lachnoclostridium stercorigallinarum | reverse complement strand
GGTATCTCACCGTCCGGGACCTGATTTATGAGATTTTTCGGCGGACGGGTTACTATGACTATGTGACGGCAATGCCCGGAGGAGATGTGAGGAAAGCCAATCTGGATATGCTGGCGGAAAAAGCGGCAGCTTATGAAAAGACCAGCTACCGGGGACTGTTTCATTTTATCTCCTATATCCGGAATCTGAAAAAATATAATACAGATTTTGGGGAGGCGTCTGTGGTCGGCGAACACGATGACATTGTGCGGGTGATGAGCATTCACAAGAGCAAAGGTCTGGAGTTTCCTGTGGTATTCCTGGCCGGATTGGGGAAACGGTTCAATAAGCAGGATATGCGGGCGAAGATCCTGATGGATTCTGATCTGGGCATCGCCACGGACTGGATTGATCTGGAGCTGCGCACAAAGGAGAGTACGATCAAGAAGAATGTGCTGAAGAGGAAAATGGACCTGGATGCCATGGGAGAGGAGCTTCGCATTCTCTATGTGGCCATGAGCCGGGCAAAGGAAAAGCTGGTGATGACGGCGGCGGACAAAGGTCTGGATAAAAAGCTGGAGAAATGGAGGTTTGTTCCGCGGCAGGGGCGGGGACTGCCCTTTACGGTACTCTCCACAGCATCCTCTTATCTGGACTGGATTCTCATGAGCCTGGCCGGCGGGAATAACGAAACCCTTGAGGCGCAGGAAATTCCTCCGGGAGAACTGCTGGGGCGGGAAATGGCCCATCAGGTGCGGCGGGGCTCCTTCCGGGAAGAACTCCTTCATTTTGACGGCACAGCCGTCCGCGATCCGAAACTGGAGGGGGAACTGGAACAGATGTTTTCCTTCCGCTATCCTCACCAGGCGGACGTGGGACTGCACACCAAGATGACAGTCTCTGAGCTGAAGCAGCAGGGACAGATGACAGATGAGACGGAGAGTATGTTTATTCCCACCCGTCCCGCATTCCTGAGCCGGGACGAGGAGGAGAAGAGAGGGGCGTTTCGAGGCACGGCTTACCACAGGACGCTGGAGCTGCTGGATTTTGCGGCCATGGATTCCAGCGAGGCAGTGGAGAGAGAGCTGGACCGTCTGGTGACGGAAGAGCGCCTGACAGAAGAATACAGGAGGCTGGTGCATCCCCGGGTGCTGTGGGATTTCTTCAGCTCTTCTCTGGGAAAAAGGATGCGGGCGGCCGCTGCTGAGGGGCGCCTTCACAAGGAGCAGCAGTTTGTTATCGGAGTGCCTGCCAGGGAACTGGGACAGGGAGATTCCGATGAACTGGTGCTGATCCAGGGTGTGATCGATGCCTATATGGATGAGGGAGACAAGCTGGTGCTGATTGATTACAAGACAGATTATCTGGAGCCGGGACAGGAGCAGCGGCTGATCGACCGGTATGGCGTGCAGCTGGATTACTACAAGCGGGCGCTGGTTCAGATGACGGGGCGCAATGTCGGGGAAGCTGTCATCTATTCCATGACGCTGCAGAAGGAGATCCGGGTGCAGTGAGAAACGGGGATTTTCAATTATCTGAAATTGTTTTATGATAGAGAAAAGGCGGCGGGAACCGCAGAAATGCTGCGAAAGATTTCTCCGGCTGCCGCCGCGGGAAAGGAGAACGACATATGAAAGATTCCATTCACACATATTTTCAGGTTGGCACTATTCAGTGGATGTCCTATCCGGACCGGGATGTACTGGATGCGGTCCGCGCCATTGCGGGAGATGATTTTTTTGATGCCATTGAGGTGGGGCCCATTCCGGATGAGGCAAAGCGTGCGGAGGTGAAACGGCTGCTCGCCCAGTCTCACCTGAAAGTATGCTACGGCGCCCAGCCCAGACTGCTGGGAACAGGACTGAATCCCAATGATATTGATGAGGAAGGGAGAAAGAAGGCGGAGGCCACGCTGCTGGAGGCCATTGACGAGGCAGAGTATCTGGGAGCAAAAGGCATTGCGTTTCTGGCGGGAAAATGGCAGGAGGAGACAAAGGATCAGGCCTACGCCCAGCTTCTGAAAACCACGGGAAATCTGTGCGAATATGCTGCGGCCAAAGGAATGATGGTGGAGCTGGAGGTATTTGACTATGATATGGATAAGGCAGCTCTCATCGGACCGGCGCCTTACGCAGCCCGCTTTGCGGCGGATGTGAGGATGAAGCACAGCAATTTCGGTCTGCTTGTGGATCTGTCTCATTTTCCTACTACATATGAGACGTCTCGGTTTGTAATTCAGACTCTGAGGCCGTATATTACCCATTTCCATTTTGGAAATGCGGTGGTGAAAAAGGGATGTGAGGCCTATGGGGACCAGCATCCCAGATTCGGCTTCCCTGACAGCGCCAACGATGTGGAGGAACTGAGAGACTATTTCCAGGTGCTGAAGGAGGAAGGATTTTTCTGCCGGGAACATCCATTTGTGATGTCCATGGAAGTAAAACCGTGGAAGGGAGAGGAGGATGAGATTGTTCTGGCGGGGACAAAAAGAGTGGTAAACCGGGCGTGGGCTCTGGTGAAAGACTGAAAGCGGAGGTAATTAGAGATGAAGATTGTAGTATTGGACGGATATACGGAAAATCCCGGAGATCTGAGCTGGGACGGGCTGAGACAGTTTGGGGAGCTGACCGTATATGACAGAACGCCGGGAGAGCTGACTGCGGAGCGGATTGGGGACGGAGAGATCGTATACACCAACAAGACGCCCATCACCAGAGAAATTCTGGATCAGTGCCCGGGAATCCGTTTTATCGGAACGCTGGCTACCGGCTATAACGTGGTGGATGTGGAGGCGGCTGCGGAGAGAAACATTCCGGTCTGCAACATTCCCGGCTATGGTACGGCGGCAGTAGCTCAGTTTACTATGGGACTGCTGCTGGAACTGTGCCATCACATCGGCGCCCATTCGGACAGCGTCAAGGCGGGAGAGTGGAGTGACTGTCCGGATTTCTGCTACTGGAAAACCCCTCAGATGGAGCTGACGGGGAAAACCATGGGTATCATCGGCTTTGGAAGCATCGGCCGGGAGGTGGGACGCCTGGCTCAGGCCTTTGGCATGAGGGTGCTGGCTTACTCCCGCACCAGAAGGCCGGAGCTGGAGACGGAAAACTGCCGGTACGCAGAGCTGGATGAGCTGTATGCCGCATCGGATGTGATCAGCCTCCACTGCCCTCTGTTTCCTGAAAACGAAGGGATGATTGACAGAGAGGCGATCGAAAAAATGAAGGACGGCGTGCTGATTTTAAATACGGCCAGAGGTCCCCTCATTGTGGAGGAGGATCTGAGAGAGGCTCTGGATTCCGGAAAGGTGGGAGGAGCGGCTATGGACGTGGTATCCAGGGAGCCTATCAGCCGGGACAACCCTCTTCTGGGAGGCAGAAACATCATCCTCACCCCCCATATTGCCTGGGCGCCGAAAGAAAGCCGCCAGAGGCTGATGGATATTGCAGTGGACAATCTGAAAGCGTTTATGGAAGGAAAGCCGATCCATGTGGTGAATTTCTGACAGTCCGTGAGATTGTGCCGGGAAATGGGTATGCATAAAAATACTTGCCATCCTTTTTGCACAGTGATACAATATGAATAAATTTTGTATAAAAATACAGTTTTATTTTACGACGAAGGAAGGAATGGCAAAATGGAGAGAAGAAAGGTGGGAATCATCGGCGCCGGACATGTGGGCTCTCATGTGGCCAGCAGTCTGGCGCTGCTGAATATCTGTGAGGATATTGTTCTGATTGATACAGACCGGAGAAAGGCGGAGGCCCACGGGGTGGATCTGCAGGACATGGTGTGCTACAGCGGCCGAAACTGCCGGATCCGGGCAGGAGAATATGAAGATCTGACGGATGCCCAGGTCTGCGTGATCAGCGCCAGCGGAGAAATTTTCAAGGAAAACCGGCTGGAGGAGCTGGATGTGGCCCTGGATGTCATGGACGACATTGTGCCGAAGTTAAAGGCATCCGGATTTGATGGCACGGTGATTTCCATTACCAATCCCTGCGATCTGGTGGCCCTGTATCTTCATATGAAAACGGACTTTCCGGTCATTGGAACAGGAACGGCCCTGGATTCTGCCAGATTCCGCATCCGCATTGCCAGAGAATTGGGAATCCGTCCGGACAGCGTGGAAGCGTTCTGCATCGGTGAGCATGGAGACAGCCAGGTTCCGGTGTGGTCTCTGGTCCGGGCAGGAGGACGGCTTTTGGATGAGCTGGCGGCGGAGGAACCGGAGAGATGGGGGAGCCTGGACCGGGCCGCTGTGGGGAAAAGCACGGTGACGGCCGGCTGGGAAGTGGCCAATAAAAAAGGCAGCACAGAATTTGGAATCGGAGCGGCTGCTGCGGAGCTGATCGGAGCGGTTCTGGGAAGCAGCCGGGAGATTCTGCCCTGCTCTGTGCCGGCGGAGTGGAACGGTACGGTGATCTACTCCAGCCGGCCGGCCCTGGTGGGAGGAAGCGCCATGCCGGAGCCCCTGCCGTTAAAGCTGACAGCGGAGGAGAAGAGCGCTTACGAGGCCAGCCAGGCCATGATGGCGGAATACAGGAAGACAAAGCTGGACGGGAGGTAATCATGGAAAATCTGACGAAATTATTTGCCGGTTATACTATTGGGCCGGACAGCTATAAGGAAATCGGCCGTTTCTGCCGGCCCTGGGGGAAAAATATTCTGCTGATCGGCGGAAAGACGGCCATGGAAAAGGGAAGACCCTATCTGGACCAGGCGCTGGCCGAGACAGAGGGGCTGGTTCTGGCTGACGCGGTGGTATTTGGGAAAGAGTGCACTTACGAGAAAATTCATGAGCTGAGAGATCAGTACGAGGGTAAGGGCATTGACATGGTATTCGGCATGGGCGGCGGGAAGGCCATGGATACGGCCAAAGGAGTGGCCTGGGAACTGGGAGTTCCGGTGTTTACCTTCCCCACCGTTCCGTCCAACTGCGCAGCTATGGCGGCTCTGTCTGTGGTATACCGTCAAGACGGCGTGTTTGACAGCTTCTATTTTTATGAAAGACCAGCTGTTCACTGTTTTATGAACACAGAAGTGCTGCTTCATGTCCCGGAAAAATATTTTCGTGCCGGGATGGGAGATACCATTGCAAAATATTTTGAGTGTTGGTTTTCTGCAAGGGGAGACTGGCTGGATTACCATTCCGCCCTGGGCCGGGAGATCAGCAGACTCTGTTATGAGAGGATCTGCGCCTGCGGGAGGAAGGCCTTTGAGGAAGTGCGGGCGGGAGAAGCCGGAGAC
>DXBC01000136.1 GCA_019116745.1 Candidatus Lachnoclostridium stercorigallinarum | reverse complement strand
TGGAGCGTATCGGCGACCATGCTATGAACATCTGCGAGTACAGCAAGCGTCTGGATGATCAGAAGCTGTCCTTCTCCGATATGGCTGTGGTAGAGATTGAGTCCATGAGAAAAACCTGTCTGGAAGCCATGGATTCTTTCAAAGCCATGGAACCTTTCTCCCAGGAGAGCCTGGCCAAAATATCTGCGCTTGAGGAGAAGATCGATGATATGACAGATTCCTACCGGGAAAATCAGCTTTCCCGAATGAAGGTAAAGGAATGCTCTCATGAAACCAGCATTCTCTATTCCGAGATGCTCACCGACTTTGAACGTATCGGCGATCACGCCTTAAATATCGGCGAAGCTCTGGCCAGTATGTAAATCGGCGAAAAGCCGGTCCGAAAGGACCGGCTTTTTTAGCTCCCCGCCAAACAGTTTCTCGTTTTCTCCTGCAGCAGTCTTTTCTCCAGCTTCTTACAGATACCTTCCTGTGCTGCTTTCCCGATTGTTTCTGATCTCCTCCGGAGTTCCGGCCACTACAATCCGGCCCCCGTCCGCGCCTCCTCCCGGCCCCATATCGATAATGTAGTCCGCGCTGCGAATCACATCCAGATCATGTTCGATCACAATCACAGTGGCCCCGTTTTCAATCAACGTCTGAAATACCCCCAGCAGCGTCCGGACATCCAGAGGATGAAGGCCGATGGTTGGCTCGTCAAAGATAAATACGGAGCTTCCCTGAGGCCGCCCCATTTCACTGGCCAGCTTCAGCCTCTGGGCCTCTCCTCCCGAAAGGCTGGGAGTCTGCTCTCCCAGGGTCAGATAGCCCAGCCCCAGATCCTTCAGCACCTGAAGTCTCTGCTGTACCGTTTTCAAATCCCGGCAGGCTTCCAGCGCCTGATTCACATCCATAGCCATCAGCTCCGGCAGGGAGTATCCCGTCCTTTCCGGGGATTTCTCTCCATCTCCGTTCTTCCCGCTCCGCCCCATATAACGAATCCTGTACGCTTCCTTTCCATACCGGGATCCGCGGCACTCCGGACAGGGAATCTCCACATCCGGCAGAAACTGTACATCCAGACTGATCACTCCGGTACCGTCGCAGACCGGACAGCGCAGCTTTCCCGTATTATAGGAAAAATCTCCCGCCCGGTATCCCAGCCTTTTGGCGTCCTCCGTCCTGGCAAACACCTTTCTCAGCTCGTCGTGGACGTTGGCATAAGTGGCTACCGTTGAGCGGACATTGATGCCCACGGGAGTGGCGTCTATGAGCTTTACCTGATCCACTCCGGAAGCTTCCGCCTCCAGCACGTGGTCCGGCAGCTTCTTTCCATGGATCGCCGCCTCCAGCCCCGGAATCAGGCTCTCCAGTATGAGAGTGGTCTTTCCCGATCCGGACACTCCGGTCACAGCCGTCAGCCTCCCTTTGGGAATATCAGCCTCCAGAGGCTTCACCGTATGAATCTCCCCCGTTGACAGATGAATCCTTCCCGCTGCAAACATCTCCTCTTTTTTCGCCTGTCTCCGCACAGGCTCCCCCGACGTTTCCCGCAGAAATGGTCCTACTTTCGACCGGGGATCTGCGGCTATCTGGGAAACCGTTCCTTCCGCTATCACCCGCCCCCCGTCTGCGCCGGCCCCCGGGCCCATCTCAATAATCCAGTCCGCCTTTGAAAGTATCTGGGTGTCATGGTCCACCAGCACCACAGAATTTCCGTCTGCAATAAGGTCATCCATCACGCCGGTCAGTCCTTCTATGTTGGATGGATGCAGTCCGATGGACGGTTCATCCAGAACATACAGCACGCCTGTGGTACGGTTTCTGACGGCACGGGCGAGCTGCATCCTCTGCCTTTCTCCCGTGGACAGCGTGGATGCTGCACGGTCCAGAGCCAGATAACCCAGCCCCAGATCCATCAGCCTCTTTGCCGCCGTCTGAAAAGACTCGCAGATGCTCTCAGCCATAGGCGCCATTTCCTCCGGCAGAGATGCCGGCACTCCAGACACCCATGCTACAAGCTCTGACAGCGTCATCCTGCAGGCCTCATCCAGGGAAATTCCTCTCAGCTTCGGCGCTCTGGCCGCAGCCGAAAGCCTGCTTCCTCCGCATTCCGGACAGACTTCCCTCTTCAGAAACTTCTCTACACGCTTCATTCCCTTTTCGTCCTTCACCTTCGCCAGGGCATTTTCCACCGTATAAACCGCATTGAAGTAGGTAAAATCCAGCTCTCCCGCCTGATTGGAGCTCTTCGCCTTGTACAGAATATGCTTCTTCACAGCAGGACCGTTATAGACAATGTCTTTCTCCTCATCCGTAAGCTCCCGGAAGGGCACATCCGTTCGCACTCCCATAGCCCGGCACACATCCGTCATCAGAGACCACATCAGGGAATTCCACGGGGCCACCGCCCCCTGGTCAATGGTCAGGGAATCATCCGGCACCAGAGTGGATCGATCCACCGTCTGCACCATTCCCGTGCCGCCGCAGGTGCGGCAGGCTCCCTGGCTGTTAAAGGCCAGCTCCTCAGCAGAAGGGGCGTAAAACCTGGCTCCGCACTCCGGGCAGACCAGCTCCTGTCCCGCCGCCACTGCCAGGGAAGGGGGCAGATAATGGCCGTTGGGGCATCGGTGGCTGGCCAGGCGGGAAAACATCAGCCGGAGACTGTTTAACAGCTCGGTGCCCGTTCCGAAAGTGCTGCGGATTCCCGGTACCCCCGGGCGCTGATGGAGCGCCAGAGCCGCCGGCACATAAAGCACCTGATCCACCTGAGCCTTCGGGGCCTGGGTCATCCGCCGCCTGGTATAGGTGGAAAGGGCCTCCAGATATCTTCTGGAACCTTCCGCATACAGCACCCCCAGAGCCAGAGATGATTTTCCGGAACCGGACACTCCAGCGATTCCCACAATCTGATTCAGAGGGACATCCACATCTATGTTTTTCAGGTTATGAACCTTTGCTCCGCGAATTTTTATCTTGTTTATCATACTGCCTGTCTCCTTTCCGCTCCCTTTATTATAAAAACTCCCCTGGAAAAAAGCCAGACCAATTTCTGTTTTCTATGGTATTATCAGACGACTTATGATATATTTTTTGTAGAATCATTCAGTGACAAATGAAAAGGAAAGAGGTATGGCTTATGGAACGTGAAATCCTGCTGCTGGGCGACCCGCAGCTCTATGAAATTTCCGAAAAAGTGACCAGGGAAGAACTGGAAGAGCTGCGGCCCGTTTTCACGGATATGTTTGACTGCATCAAGGGCATCCGCCGCGACTACGGCTTTGGACGGGCCATCGCAGCCCCGCAGATCGGAGTAAAGAAACGTCTGATCTGCATTCTCACTGACAGACCTTATGTGATTATCAACCCGGAACTTGAGTTTGTCGGGGATGAAATGATGGAATTAATGGACGACTGTATGTCATTTCCCAGGCTGCTTGTGCGCGTGCGCCGTCACCGCCACTGTATCCTGCGCTATCTGGACGAAAACTGGCAGCCGCAGGAAATGCACATGGACGACGATATGGCGGAGCTGATCCAGCACGAATACGACCATCTTGACGGTATTCTGGCCACCATGCGCGCCATTGACAGCAAGTCCTTTGTGATGAAAAAATAATCTGTTCCTATATAGGGGGAAAAATATGGTCGTACTGATCGCCGGCGCGTCTCACACAGGCAAAACCGCTCTGGCTCAAAATCTGCTTGAAAAATACAAATTTCCCTATCTGTCCATGGATCATTTAAAAATGGGGCTGATCCGAAGCGGCTGCACCAGCCTGACGCCGGAAGACGACGAGGAGCTCACAGACTACCTGTGGCCCATCGTCCGGGAAATGATCAAAACCGTCATTGAAAACGGACAGAACCTGACTGTAGAAGGATGCTACATTCCTTTTGGCTGGAAGAAGGACTTTGATCCGGAATATCTGAAACACATCAGATATTACTGCCTGGTCATGAGTGAACATTATATAAAAA
>DXBC01000135.1 GCA_019116745.1 Candidatus Lachnoclostridium stercorigallinarum | reverse complement strand
GGCGCCGGTATTCGTTTACCGGCGCTGTTTTGTATTTGTCCGCCGCAATGGAGGTGCGGATCTGGGAGGCCAGCACCCCTTTCTGAAACATGGCCAGCGCTTCCGGGGAAAGGAGTTTTTCCGCGTCAGCCGTCTTGGCGATGACAGGGATAGAACTCTTTTTTTTGATGGCGGACAGAAGGGGGGCAGCCGACCGGCGAAATCCCAGAATTCTGGCAAAGGGAGCGGGACCGCAGGCGGCTTTCCACGTATCCGCCTCCCCGGCGGACAGGTTTAGCATCAGATTCAGAAGGGCGCGGCTGACGCGGGTGTAGGTGTAGTTTCTGGTCTTCAGACGGAGAATGCGCTCCTGCCAGCTTCCTCCGTCTGCGGCCTGGGCGGTCAGACGGCCTGCCAGCTCCCTGGAAAAACCATAAAAACGCTCATATCCTCCCGGCCCGGCGGCGAGAATGGCGTAGTTCAGAAGAGGGGAACAGTCCTCCGGAAACGGCAGAGAACCTCTTCTTATCTCCTCCCCCAACGACATCCTGGGGGTGGAGTATCTCAGGGCCCTTAACCGGATTCACAGCTCCATCTGTCCCCACACTGTTTCCCGGGCCGGAGACGGGTACCACGAGCCGTCGGTAACCGCAGGCTCCTTCGCTTCCGCCACCGCTATCCGGCGGCTGCTGAAGGCGAAAGACCTCTCCTCCCTGAAACAGCAGGTGCCGCCCGAGATCTTCCCCCTGTTTCAGAACGGACATTTCCTCTTTCCGGAGGACTGTTCCCCTCTTCTGAACTACGCCATTCTCGCCGCCGGACCGGGGGGATATGAGCGTTTCCGGGGATTTTCCAGGGAGCTGGCCGGCCGCCTGGCCGCCCAGGCCGCAGACGGGGGAAGCTGGCAGGAGCGCATTCTCCGGCTGAAGACCAGAAACTACACCTACACCCGCGTCAGCAGGGCCCTGCTGAATCTGATGTTAAACCTGTCCGCCGGGGAGGCGGATACGTGGAAAGCCGCCTGCAGTCCCGCTCCCTTTGCCAGAATTCTGGGATTTCGCCGGTCGGCTGCCCCCCTTCTGTCCGCCATCAAAAAAAGGAGTTCCATCCCCGTCATCGCCAAAGCGGCGGACGCGGAAAAACTCCTCTCCCCGGAGGCACTGGCCATGTTTCAGAAGGGGGTGCTGGCCTCCCAGATCCGCACCTCCATTGCGGCGGACAAATACAAAACAGCGCCGGTAAACGAATACCGGCGCCAGATTGAAATACTGTAAAAGAGGCAGGCACCGGCCTCCTAGGCCGGCGCAAACTGGCTGTTGTACAGCTCCGCGTAAAATCCGCCTTTCTCCAGCAGCTCTTCGTGGGTGCCCTGCTCGATAATACGGCCGTCCCGCATCACCAGGATCCGGTCCGCTTCCCGAATGGTGGAGAGGCGGTGGGCCACAATAAAGCTGGTCCTTCCTTCCATCATCCTGGCAAAGGCTTCCTGAATCTTGATCTCTGTTCTCGTATCGATGGAGGAGGTAGCTTCGTCCAGAATCAGCATGGGCGGCAGACACAGCATCACTCTAGTGATGCACAATAGCTGTTTCTGCCCCTGGGACAGATTGCCGCCGTCCTCGGAGATCACCGTGTCGTAGCCCTGGGGCATCCGGCGGATAAAGCTGTGGGCGTGAGATTTTTTCGCAGCGGCGATAATCTCCTCATCCGTGGCATCCGGTTTGCCGTAGGCGATGTTTTCCCGGACGGTTCCCGATTTCAGCCACGTCTCCTGAAGAACCATTCCGTAATTTCTCCGCAGGCTCTTTCTGGTGATGGACCGCACATCTGTGCCGTCCACCCGGATCTCTCCCCTGTCCACATCATAAAAACGCATCAGCAGATTGATCACCGTACTCTTTCCGCAGCCGGTGGGGCCCACAATGGCGATTCTCTGTCCCGGCATTACCGCCAGGTTCAGATCTTCGATCAGCTTCACCTGAGGATCATAAGAAAAAGATACGTGATCCAGCTCCACAGCCCCCTCGGCCCGGTCCAGCTCTCTGGCGTCCGGGATGTCGGGCACATCCGCCTCCTCATCCATAAGCTCAAACACTCTGGCGGCGGAGGCGATGGCGTTCTGAAGCTCTGTCACCACGCCGGAAATCTCGTTAAAGGGCTTGGTATACTGATTGGCATAGGACAGAAATACCGAGAGCTGGCCCACGGACAGGGCGCCCCGCACAGCGGCGAATGCTCCCGCCACTCCCACGGCCGCGTACACCAGACCGTTGACAAACCGGGTGGATGGATTGGTGATGGAGGAAAAGAAAATTGCCTTCAGGCTGCAGTCTTGCAGACGGCCGTTGATCTCCTCGAAGCGCTTCTGAGCTTCCTGCTCCTGGCCGAAAGCCTGCACCACCTTCTGATTGCCCAGCATCTCGTCCACCAGGGCCGTCAGCTCACCCCTGGTTTTGGACTGAAGGGTGAACATGGAGAAGGTGCGCCTGGCGATAAACGCTGCCACAAAAAGGGAAATGGGCGTCAGGATCACCACCACCAGCGTAATAAACGGATTTACGGACAGCATGAATCCCAGGGTTCCCAGAATGGTCATCACTCCTGTAAAAAGCTGGGTGAAGCCCATGAGCAGTCCCTCGGAAAACTGATCGATGTCGGCGATAATCCGGCTGATAATATCCCCGTGACGGTGGGAATCCACATATTTTAAGGGCAGCTCCTCCAGACGGTCAAAGGCCCTGGTGCGGATATCCTTCACCACGCGGTAAGTAATTTTGTTGTTGATATGGTTCATGAGCCACTGGGCCAGACCCGTGACGGCGACCACCGCCGCAACCTGTTTCAGAATATCCCACAGCCCGGCAAAATCCACCAGTCCTTTGGCCACAATCAGATCCACACCGTCTCCCACCAGAATCGGGGCGTACAGAGTGGTAGCCACGGTGATCACTGCCAGAATCAGGGACAGTCCCACCCAGACTTTATACTGGCTGATATAAGTGAGAATTCTCTTTACTGTTGCAATCTGTTTCTCTCTGTCTCTCATCTCACTCCACCTCCTCCGGGGAGAGCTGGGACAGACAGATCTCCCGATATACGTCGCAGGAATGAACCAGCTCGCTGTGAGTTCCGATTCCCGCTACCGCGCCATCGTCCAGAACCACAATCCTGTCTGCGTTCCGCACGGTGGCAGCCCGCTGGGACACCAGAAATACGGTCATTCCCGCAGTCTCCTCTTTTATGGCTTTTCTCAGCCTGGCATCTGTGGCAAAATCCAGGGCAGAGGCACTGTCGTCCATAATCAGGATCTCCGGCCGGCGCACCAGAGCCCTGGCAATGGTCAGCCTCTGCCGCTGTCCGCCGGAAAGATTTTTTCCTTCCTGAGCGATGGTCAGATTAAGCCCCTCTCCTTTATCATCCACGAAATCTTTTGCCTGGGCAATGGACAGCGCCCGGAAGATCTCCTCGTCAGAAGCGTCCCTGCGCCCCCATTTCATATTTTCCCGGAGAGTACCTGCAAAAAGCACCGCCCGCTGCGGCACTACACCGATTCTGCGGCGCAGTTCCTCAAGGGGCCACTGGCGCACATCCCTGCCGTCCACCAGCACAGCCCCCTGAAACACATCGTAAAAGCGGGGAATCAGGTTTACCAGAGTGGACTTTCCGGAGCCGGTGCCTCCGATGACGCCGATGGTCTGGCCGGGCTCTGCCGCAAAAGAAATTCCGCTCAGGGACGGCTCCTTCGCATCCCCGTAGCAGAACTCCACATTCCGGAATTCCACCTTCGGAACTGAAGTCTTCTCCCCGGCGGCTGCCAAAGCCTCTCCGGCAGCCTCCCCCACTCCCGGATCCGTGATGCTGCTCTTCTCCTCGAACACCTTCTCTACCCGGCCGGCACAGGCCAGAGCCTTGGAGATATTGATGATCAGATTGGCCAGCTTGATCAGCTCCACCAGGATCTGGGACATATAGTTTACAAGAGCCACCACCGCTCCCTGGGTGATGATTCCTCCATCCACCTGCTTTCCTGCCGTCCATACCAGGGCAATCGTTCCCAGATTGATGATCACATATGTCACCGGATTCATCAGGGCGGAGATTTTTCCCACAAACACCTGCATATTCACCAGGCGGCTGTTTTCCTCCTCAAACCGCTCCGCCTCGTCATCCTGCCGGTTGAAGGCTCGGATGACCCGTACTCCTTCCAGATTCTCCTTTGTGGTCAGCAGAACCCGGTCCAGCTGCCTCTGAACCTTTTTATAGAGAGGCATGGTAATCAGCATGAT
The DNA here is from genome assembly GCA_019116745.1 of Candidatus Lachnoclostridium stercorigallinarum. Classification (GTDB taxonomy): domain Bacteria; phylum Bacillota; class Clostridia; order Lachnospirales; family Lachnospiraceae; genus Lachnoclostridium_A; species Lachnoclostridium_A stercorigallinarum. The sequence continues at coordinate 3,129 of DXBC01000135.1, read as the reverse complement.
TCCAAACACTACTACGGACAAAAGCGGAATCACTACCACAAAGGTCATGGCGGAGCGGGTATCCACCGTAAATGCCATGATCATAGCTCCGAACACGATAAAGGGGGAACGCAGAAACAGACGCAGGAACAGATTCAGTCCCGTCTGCACCTGGTTGACATCGCTGGTCATTCTGGTGATCAGAGTGGAAGTTCCTACTCTGTCGATCTCCGCATAAGAGAGCCGATTGATATGGGCAAATAAATCATTTCTTAAAGACGTGGAAAATCCCACCGCCGCTTTGGCCGCAAAATACTGGGCTGTCAGCGACGCCGCCAGCCCTACCACACCCAGCAGGACCAGAAGTCCTCCCATCCGCAGAATGTATCCCGTGTCTCTGTTTCCAATGCCCACATCTATGATCTGCTGCACCACCAGGGGGATGAACAGCTCAAAGGTCGCTTCCAGCATTTTAAACAGCGGCGCCAGGATGCTTTCTTTTCGATAAGCCTTCAGATATTTCAGCAGTTTTTTCATACCTTCCTCCTCCGCATTTTTTCGCACATATGGAGTATTCTATCAAATTTTTCTCTCTGCCACAACCACCTTGCCATTTTTTCTTTCCGGTGGTAGTATTTTTAAAGCGGCAGTATCTTATAATAAAAGCCCGCTTCTGCCTTATCCGCAGAGAAAGGATTCCCATGGTCTTCTTTATCATTCAGTGCAGAAAAATCGCAGAAAAATTTATCCGGGATGAAATGACGGTCTATGCCGCTCAGGCATCCTTTTTCATCGTACTGTCCGCTTTCCCTTTTATCATGATTCTCCTGACGGCGGTACAGCTGGTTCCCAACCTGAGTCCCTATGACGTGGGAGCCACCATTCTGGCCCTGGTTCCCGACGTAAGAGACCTGGCTCCCCTGGTTCAGAGCGTCATTTTAAATCTCTATACAAACTCTCCGGCTACGGTAATGTCCATCTCCATTATCTCCATTGTCATCGCTCTCTGGTCCGCGTCCAAAGGCATGCTGGGAGTGGAGCGGGGACTGAACAGAGCTTACAGCTGCCCCGTTCACCGCAGCTATCTGATGAGCCGCCTGGTGTGCATGGGCTATACGCTTCTGTTTCTGCTGGCCTGCATCCTGTCTCTGCTGCTCATTGTGTTCGGAAACATGATTCAGTCCTTTTTCGACAATACCTTTCCCATTGTGGCGGATGTGACCAGAAATATTCTCAGCATTCGCTCCCTGCTGGCCATTGTGGTGCTCACCTCCTGCTTTACGGGAATCTATACCTATCTTCCCCACAGGAAGCATCCAGCCGCCAGACAGCTTCCCGGAGCCATTTTCTCCACTGCGGGCTGGCTGCTGTTTTCCTATGGATTTTCCATTTACTTCAATCATTTCAGCCACTTTTCTTATATGTACGGAAGCCTGACAGCGGTAATCCTGCTGATGCTGTGGATTTACTTCTGCATCTGCATCCTGTTTCTGGGGGCTGAAATCAATTACCAGCTGGATCTGATCAGCCGTCGGGGGCTTCTGTAAGACTGTGCCTGCAAAGGATATAAACCGGGAGAGAGCAAACGCCCCCTCCCTTTTCTTATTCCCCGTCCAGGCCGTAAATCCGGCAGAATTTTTCTTTCAGATAATCGATGTAAAAGCCGGGATCAAACTCCTTTCCCGTCGTCTCCTTCAGCAGCTCCCTGCTGGTTTTCATCTTTCCGAAGCGATGGATGTGTTCCCTCAGATATTCCCGGATCATATCCAGACGGCCAGCGCGGAGCAGTCCGTCCATATCCATCTCTTCCGCCATATGGGCATAAATCTGGGCCGCAAAAGCGCTTCCCAGAGCGTAGGAGGGGAAGTAGCCCATGGATCCCTGGGACCAGTGGATGTCCTGAAGCACTCCCTCCGACACATCTTTCGGACGGACTCCCAGGTACTCCTCATACTTTTCATTCCAGAGCCCCGGCAGATCCGCTACCCCAATATCTCCGGCCACCAGCCCCTTTTCCAGCTCATACCGGATCATGATATGGAGGCTGTAGGTCAGCTCATCAGCATCAATGCGGATGGGCCCCGGTTCCGCCCGATTAATGGCCCGGTAAAACTCCTCCAGGCTCACATTCCCCAGCTGATCCGGAAACAGCTTCTGCACCTCCGGATAAACCGGCTCCCAGAAGGCCCTGTTTCTTCCGATCATATTTTCAAAAAAGCGGGACTGGGACTCATGCATCCCCATGGATGCCCCCTCCCCCGCCGGAGTTCCGGTCAGGCTGTCGCCGATTCCCTGCTCATAGATGCCATGGCCGCTTTCGTGGATCACTGAAAAAATGGAGTGGTCCACCCACCGGTCATAGTGAGTGGTCAGGCGCACATCCCGGTTGTGAAGGGCAGTGGTAAATGGGTGGGCACTTACTGCCATCACGCCTCTCTCAAAGTCAAATCCTACATACTGAGCCAGAAACCGCCCCAGCTTTTCCTGTTTTTCCTCAGAGTAATCTCCTTCCAGAAAATCTGCAGGGCAGTGTCTCCCCTCTTCCCGGATTCTTTTGATCAGAGGCACGATCTCTGCTTTCAGCTGATGGAAAAACCGATCCAGCTTTTCCATGGAAAATCCCTCCTCGAATTCATCCAGCATCACATCATAGAGGGCCTGGCCCTCTTTCGCCCTGTAAGAGGCAAACCGCTTTTTATAGGAAAGGATTTCCTCCAGAACAGGGGCAAAAAGGTCAAAATCCTTCATGCTCCTGGCCTTCGCCCATACGGCCGAGGCCCTTGCTGTGAGGCCGGAATATGCCTCGTACTCCTCCCGGGGAATTCCCGCCAGCTCCTCTCTCTTTTTCTTTCCCTCCCGCACTGCCGCCTGCTGTTCCGGGGTCAGGGCCTCCTCCCGACAGCTCTCAAAGAGTTCTCCCATACGCGGATCCGTCATCATCCGGAAATAAATTCCAGACAGCCGCTCCATCGTCTTTGCTGTCAGCTCCATGGCTCCTGCCGGCGCCAGGGTTTCATTATCCCATTCAAATAAAATCATTGCTTCCTCCACGGCTCTGGCCTCCGCCAGCCGCGTCTTCAGTTCCTCCCAGTTTGTTCCCATATTTTTTCCTTCTTTCCTTGGACTTTTTTTCAGTATCTTTCTTTTTCC
>DXBC01000134.1 GCA_019116745.1 Candidatus Lachnoclostridium stercorigallinarum | reverse complement strand
CATCACAAAAGTTTAAAACAGTTTGAGGGTTGAGGAGATATGTACAAGACATATACTATAGGAGAAATGGCCAGGATGCTGGGGGTCACGGCGGAGACCATCCGGTATTATGAGAGAAAAAATATCATCCGTCCCATTCACAATGAGGAGAGCGGCTACCGCTATTACACCACATGGGATCTGCACATGATCATACGGGCCAGATGTTATCTGGGATTTGGGTTTACCATTGAGCAGACGGCAGACATTCTAGAATCTTCTGAAAAAACTGCGGGCAAACCGGACGCTGATCAGAGACTCCAAGGAGAGAAGCCACCAGCTGACTGTTCAGATGAGTCCGGCCATGTATCGGGTCAATACCCAGGTAAACTATGAGCTGATCCTGTCGAAGGAGGAGCAGCAGGAGATTCGGAAGATGTGTGAGAAAGTGCCTTTTGTGTTTTCCACGGCTCTGTTTCGGAAAGAGGATATCGAGGCGGGAAAGACTGATTTTGATTTCGGGATCGGCATCGAAGAGCAGTTTGCAGATCTGCTTCAGGTCCGTGAGACGGAACAGATCCGTTATCACCCGTCCCGTCTCTGCCTGTATATGTGCGTTCCGTCCCGGTCCAGCCGTTTTCTCACCTATCAGGTGCTTCAGCCGGCGTTTGATTATATGAAAGAGCATAATCTTCAGTTGAGCGGGGACGTGATCACTCAGATTGTGGCCATGTGCCGGCCGGAGGAAGAATACTTTAACTGGCACAATGTGTGGATCCCGGTGGAGTGAAGATTTTTCTTTTTAGTCTGCTGCCTTTCTGGCAAATTCCGTGTTTACCAGGTCCTCATAGGGCACGCGGGCTTTTAACTCACCGGCTTCCTCCAGAATGTTCTGGAGCAGGTCGAAGCTCTCCTCTGTGAAAATCGTGTCTTCTTTCCAGGTATCCTGCTCCTTGTACCGCTCTACAATGGTGGCCAGGGTGGAAACTTCCGTCTCCGGAAACTGGGGATGTATCACCTGGGCGATTTCATCGGCGGAGTGGGAGGCCACGTACTCCAGACCTTTCTGGATGGCGTTCACAAATCCCTGGATGATTTCCGGATGCTCTTCCATATAGGTCCGTTTGGCGGAGTAGGCGGTGTAGGGCACATAGCCGGAATCCACTCCCAGGGAAGCCACCACGTATCCCTGTCCCTGTTCTTCCAGGGCGGTTGCAAAGGGTTCAAATTCTACCGTGTAGTCCGCCCCGCTTCCGGGAAAGGCGGCAGCTGTCAGGCCGAAGCTGATACTCTGGTCGATGGACAGATCGTTCTGCGGATCAATGCCGTTCTTTTTTAAAATGTACTCGAAGACCATTTCAGGCATACCGCCGGCCCGGCCTCCCAGCACTGTCTTTCCCTTCAGGTCTGCCCACTGAAAGTTCGCCTCCGGATTGCGGCTCACGAGGAAATTGCCGGCCCGCTGAGTCAGCTGGGCAAAGTTTACGGCGTAATCCTCCGAGCCCTCCTGGTAGACGTAGATGCCTGCCTCCGATCCCATAAAGCCGATGTCGGCGTCTCCGGAGATGAGGGCGGTCATCACCTTATCGGCTCCGCCGCCGTTTACCAGTTTCAGATCAATGCCTTCTTCTTCAAAATATCCCAGTTCAATGGCCGCGTACTGAGGGGCGTAAAATACGGAGTGGGCCACCTCATTTAAGGTGACGGGGGTTAAGCCGGAAGTGCCGGCGTCGGAACATCCGGCCAGGCCCGCTGCCAGGCCGGCGCACAGCACAAATGGGAGAATGGAATGTTTCATGGAGTTTCCCTTCCTTTCAGCATGATACTACATTATATGAAAGGTGCGGTCAGGTGGTGTCCCCGCTGCTGTTTATAAAAAAATAAGAAATTCTCCACAGGAGAGACACAGATTGAACACAATTTTTCCGTAAACTGGAGAAAAACGAGGTGGTAGCAGAAAATGGACGAGAAGGATTACCAGGAGCTGATCATCCCCTATCGTGAGTGCCTGAGAAATGTGGAGAACCGCCTTCGTATTCTGGCGGAGGATTATCGGGACCGCTATGGGGAAGAGCCAATTCATCATATACAGACAAGAATTAAGACAAAAGAGAGCATAGAGGGAAAACTGATCCGGCGGGAAAAGGAGCAGACGGCGGAGGATGCCAGAGATTATCTGCGGGATATTGCGGGAATCCGTGTCATCTGTTACGACGTGGAGGGAATCTATAAGCTGGCCAGGGCCCTGAAGCGTCAGGGCGATCTGGAGACGGTAAAGGAGAAAGACTACATTTCCCATCCCAAGCCCAACGGATATAAAAGTTATCATCTGGTCACCGGCGTTCCCATATACCGGGTGGACGGGATGGAGTATTATCCGGTGGAGGTCCAGTTTCGGACTATGGCCATGGATTTGTGGGCCAGCCTGGAGCACAGGAGCTGTTATAAGAGAAAGGAAGAGGACAAGCAGGCCTGGAGCGCCTGTTTCCTCAAGTATTCCCATATGCTGGAGCAGATGGAGCAGGCAGTGGCGGATTACGGAAAAGAGGGGGAAAATCCTATTGCTGCTTTTCCAGATACATCCACAGGCGGTACATCTGATCCCTGTCGCTCATAAATTCGTTGGTGGGATGAAGCGGGGCAGTGAAATCCAGGCGGTAGCGCTCCCGGATTGTATACCCCAGCTTTTTTAAATTGGAGAGAATCGCCTCCTCATAGAGGCGTTTTTCTAAGGGCTTTTCCTGGCATTGTCCTCAGCCGGCGGAAAACAGGAGCGGATCAGCTGACAGAGGTATTCTTCCGCAGGATTAGGCATCCAGTTTTTCCGGCGTACCAGCAGGTTTAAGCGAAAGAGAGGCGGTTCCAGAGAGTAGTAGGCCACCGGGTCGGAGGAACTGACGCAGGTTTTTCCGATAAAGGTGACGCCGATGCCGCTGGCCACCATGCGCCGGGTGGCGGTGACGCTGTTGGTTTCACACATGGCGCTGGGCTCAAAGTGACAGCTGGCGAACATGCTGTCGCTTAAGACCCGCAGGGTAGATTCCTTGCGGGAAAGCAGAAAATTTTCATTTTTAAATATGTTCATAAGATCCTTCCGGGAGATTCTCCCGGAAGGATTTTCTTTTGCGTAAGGGTGGGAGGCAGGGATGGCAAAGAGAACTTCTTCGTTCTGCAGCAAATCCACCGTATCTTCCGGAAAGGGATCGGTGGAGTTGGCGGCCATCAGGCCCAGATCCAGATTTTCTTCCAGCAGCATTCTGGTAATGGAAGGGAGCCCCTGTTCTGTGATCTCCACACGATAGTCCGGGTAGACGGATTTGAATCTGGGGATGATCTCCGTCAGAGCCCGCAGGCCGAACTGGGAGGTGACGCCGATGGTAATGTGGCCCCGGTTTTCCAGAGCGGCGATGTCCTTATAAAGCTGTTCCTTGATCCGGATCACTTTCTGGGCGGCATCCACATACAGCTGCCCTGCGGGAGTGAGGGTCAGCTCGCCCTTTGTGCGGAAAAACAGGGGCGTTCCGATTTCCTGCTCCAGCTTGGAAAGATACTGACTGAGGGAGGACTGGGAAACGAACAGCTCCTCCGCGGCTTTGGTCATATTTTTCTTTCTTGCGATGGCAAGGATGTAGGTCAGATAGCGGGTATCCATAGGCACCTCCCGGAGAGTATTCTGCCGCCGGTACGGCAGCGATTATTTTTTGTGATGAAGACAATCAGAATTGCGAATTGGTTATAAAGAAAATTCTGATGTACAATTATTATAGCAAAATCGGGGGATCCGGAAAAGGGGATATTCCCGGGTGCTTTTGAGAATACAGATGACGGACAGGAGGAAGAATAATATGGAAAAGGGAACGCCGTTAGTGACGGAGATGCAGGTGATTCCTGTGGCGGGACGTGACAGCATGCTGATGACATTGAGCGGAGCTCACGCCCCTTTTTTCACAAGAAATCTGGTGATCATAAAAGACAGTGCCGGACACACGGGAATCGGAGAGATTCACGGAGGGGATTATACCTGTGAGGCGCTGGAGAGCTGTATTCCCCTGGTGGTGGGACAGCCCATTGGAAAATACCGCAAAATTCTGGACAGCATTCACAAGGCCAGCAAACGGGCAGCTGAGGACGACGGAGAGGGAATCCAGACGCTGGACATCAGCAAGCTGAAATTCGTGGTGAAGGCGGAGTGGGCCATTGAGTGCGCCCTTCTGGATCTGCTGGGACAGTATTTGGATCTGCCTATGTGTGAGCTGCTGGGAGACGGAAAGCAGAGAGACCGGGTGGAGACGCTGGGGTATCTCTTCTACGTGTCGGATAAGGGCAAAGCTCCGGAACTGGAATATCTGAACGAGAGCGGGAGCAGCGATCCCTGGTTCCGGCTTCGGAGAGAGGAAATGCTTACGCCGGAAAGGATTGTGGAGCAGGCACAGGCTCTTCATGAAAAATACGGCTTCCGCAATTTCAAGCTGAAAGGCGGAGTTCTGGACGGAACAGAGGAGATGGAGGCAGTGCGGGCCCTGAAAAAGGAATATCCGAACGGCCGCATCAACATCGATCCCAACGGTGCCTGGGGACTGGAGGAGGCCATTCGCCTGTGCCGTCCCATGGAGGGAATTTTAACCTATATTGAGGATCCCTGCGGGCCGGAAGCCGGATATTCCAGCCGGGAAGTGATGGCGGAATTTAAAAACGCAGTGAAACTGCCGGTGGCTACCAACATGATCGCTACGGACTGGAGACAGTTTTATCACGCGGCGGCCCTGAAATCGGTGGATATTGTGCTGGCAGATCCTCATTTCTGGGGATTTGGGGGAAGCGTGCGCATGGCCCAGATCTTAAATGACTGGGGTCTGACCTGGGGCAGCCATTCCAACAACCATTTTGACATCACCCTCACCGCTTTTGCCCATGTAGCTGCAGCGGCGCCGGGAAATCCCACGGCTCTGGATACTCACTGGATCTGGCAGGACGGCCAGAACCTTTTAAAGGATACTCCTCAGATCAAAGACGGGTATCTGGAGGTGCCGGACCGGCCGGGACTGGGAGTGACCATAGACATGGAAAAGGTGGAGGAGGCAAACCGCCTGTACCGGAAGCTTCCCACCCACGACAGGGATGACGCTATGGCCATGCAGTATCTGATTCCGAACTGGAAGTTTGATTCCAAAAAGCCTTGCCTGGTCCGCTAAAAAGAGGATTCTGACGGAACGGATGGTTCCCGCGATTTTTACAGTTCTCCCGTTGCATTTCCCGCCAATCTGTCGTACACTAAGATGCGGTAAAAAACAGAGCGGTCCGCCGTGGCGGCCGCGGAGTGCAAAGGAGAAACAAAAATGGCTTATGAGATCATAGTGCTGGATCTGGACGGTACGCTGACCAATAAAGATAAAGTGATTACTCCACGGACGAAGGATGCCCTGATGAAAATGCAGCAGATGGGAAAACGGGTGGTGTTGGCATCAGGACGGCCCACAAAAGGCGTGCGCCATCTGGCGGATGAACTGGAGCTGGGCAGCTACGGAGGCTACGTGCTCTCCTACAACGGAGGCATGATCATTGACTGGAGCACAGGAGAGACAGTGTTTTCCAGGCTGCTTCCGGTGGAGAGCAACCGGAGAATTCTCGGTCTGGCGGCGGAGCATCAGGTGGACATTCTCACCTACGAGGGAGAGGATATTATCACCGCTGCCCCGGAAAATCAGTATGCTCAGCTGGAGAGCCGTGTAAACTCCATGGAAATCCGGAAGATCGGCAGTATGGAAGAGTATGTGACTTTTCCGGTGCCCAAATTTCTGATGCTGGAAGACGGAGATTATCTGGCTACGGTGGAGCCGAAGGTAAAGGCGGCTCTGGGGAAAAATTACAGCGTTTACCGCTCGGAACCCTTTTTCCTGGAAGTGCTTCCCAGGGGAATCGACAAGGCTCAGTCCCTGGAGCGGCTTCTGGAGATTCTGGGGCTGACCAGGGAGTCCATGATCGCCTGCGGAGACGGGTACAACGATCTGTCCATGATCCGCTATGCCGGCCTGGGAGTGGCCATGGAAAACGCAGTTCTTCCCGTGCGGCAGGCAGCGGATTTTGTGACAAAATCCAATAATGACGACGGAATCGCCCATGTGATAGAAAAATTTATATTTTCTTAAGAATGTTGAACAAAATTGGGGTGGACTTCATAGCTTTAGTATGTTAAAATCGAAAAGGGCATTGGAAAAATGCGGAAATTTAACAATAACAAACTAAAGGGGAAAATGAAGCCATGAACAAGAAGATCAAGACCGAAGCCGTGGACCACCTGTTTCAGGCGATTTTGACTTTGAAGGATGTGGAAGAGTGCTACAAGTTTTTTGAGGATGTCTGCACGGTGAATGAACTCCTCTCCCTGTCCCAGCGCTACGAGGTGGCAAAAATGCTGAGGGAAGAAAAGACATATCTGGAGATTGCTTCCAGGACCGGGGCGTCTACTGCTACCATCAGTCGTGTAAACCGTTCCCTCAACTATGGAAACGACGGATATGATATGGTATTTGCCAGAGTATGGGATGACGGGGAAAATGCCGATGGAGAGCAGGCCAAATGACATATGAGATCACATACGCCAGCAGGACGGGGAATACGGCCGTGCTGGCGGAAAAAATAAAAAATCTGGCCCGAATGAAGCTGGAAAAAGAGCCGGTTTCCGTAAGAAAGCTGGAAGAGGACGGCAGCCAGGCGGCCGGAGCCGGGATGTCAGACTGGATATTTGCCGGTTTCTGGGTGGACCGGGGAGACTGCAGCGGGGAAATGATCCGGTTTCTGGAAGGGCTGCGGGGGCGGACGGTATTTTTGTTTGGCACCATTGGATCGGGAAATCCTGTTTATCAGGAAAAGGTTATGAACCGGGTTCGCTCCCATCTGGACGGCTCAAACCGTGTGGCCGGGACATTTCTATGCCAGGGAAAAATGCTTCCCCAGGTGCGGCAAAAGTTTGAGGCCATGCTTCAGGAGGATCCCGAAAATGAAAACGCGAAAATGCGGCTGGCAAATTTTGAGCGCGCCATGACTCATCCGGATGATGAAGATTTAGCGGCGCTGACGGAAGCAGTGAAAAAGGCATTTTCCGAATTTCTGACATAAAAGCAAAAGCAGAAAACGGTGAGGAACATCCTCACCGCTTTTTTTTGTCCTTTGGGAGAGCTTCCTCCCGAAGCTGATCAATGAGACCCTCAATGACCATTTTTTTCAGGTATACGTCAAAGGCCAGCTCACTGATAAAGGAAAAGAGACGCAGAAACTCCCGTTCTTCTTCCGGAGCGTCGGAAAATGTGGACTCCGCCGCCTCAAATTTCTGTTTCAGGTCTTCCGTCAGTTTTTGCTTCTGTTCATCCCTCAGAGAGAACACTTCATTATAGATATCTTCCAGAGATATGGGAGATTCTGACTGAAAGTGATTCTC
>DXBC01000133.1 GCA_019116745.1 Candidatus Lachnoclostridium stercorigallinarum | reverse complement strand
CTTGAATGATGAGGACCGGGGATAGATGTTTCACGTGAAACATCTATCCCCGGTCCTCATCATTCAAGCCGCTTTCTCCCGCCAAATCGCTATATCTCAGAGCTTGATATTTCAGCCTGATACCTCATCCTGATTTCCGCCCTATTTCAAAGGCTCTTTTCCGGGAATTCCGGCTTTTCTCGGATATTTTTTGCTCATCACGCCGTTTTTGGTGATGACCACAAGGGTTCTCTCATCTCCATTGGGAAGGGAAAAGCTGACAGTTTTCTTTGCCTCGCTGTTCAGTTTTTCCAACGCTCCTTTTGCCGTCTCCAGTTCTTCCTCTGCTTTTTCCGATTTGTAAGAAACGAAGCATCCTCCCGTCTTTACAAAGGGCAGGCAGTACTCTGACAGCGTAGACAGATTTGCCACAGCCCTTGAGACACAAAGATCAAATTGCTCCCGGTAAGCGCCGTTTCTTCCGAAATCTTCTGCCCTGCCGTGTACTGCCCGGATTCTCTGAAGCCCCAGCTCATCCTTCACTGCATCCAGAAAACGCACCCGCTTATTGAGAGAATCCAGAAGAGTCACCTCCAGCTGGGGATAAGCGATTTTCAGAGGAATTCCCGGAAATCCTGCTCCCGTCCCCACATCTATGACCGTCAGAGGCTTCTCCCCCAGATCGGGGATCGCCTTTTCCAGAGACAGGCTGTCCACAAAATGCTTTGTGACCACCGCTCCCATTTCCGTGATGGCCGTGAGGTTCATCACCTGATTCCACTCCACCAGCATTTCATAATATCGAAAAAACTGTTCCATCTGCTTCTCGGAAAGTTTTACATTCCCCTGAAGCTCTTTCTCCATCTGTTCTGCGAACAATCGATCCATATAGCTTCCCCTATTTTCTTTGATGTCTTAAATGTTCCAAATATACAAGCAATACAGAAATATCCGCCGGCGATACTCCGGATATTCTTGAAGCCTGACCTATATTCATGGGCTTATACAGATTCAGTTTCTGTACCGCCTCCCGCCTCAGACTGGGCACCTCCGAATAGTCAAAATCCGGATCCAGACGTTTTTCCTCCAGCTTTTTAAACTGAACCACCTGCTGCTTCTGGCGTTTGATATATCCGGCATATTTTATATTGATATTTACCTGCTCCGCCACATCCCGGGGCAGCTCCGGCCGATTGTCATCCAGCTCAGACAGCAGAAAATAATTCAGTTCCGGCCGTCTGATCAGCTCCGCCAGGGTGCTTCCCGATTTCAGAGGTGTGCTTCCATGAGATTCCAGGAATGTCTGCACTTTCTCATTGGCTCCGATCACTGCCTTTTCCAGACGCTCTATCTCTTCTTCGATGGCCTTTTCCTTCCACAACAATCTTTCGTAGGCTGCGTCGTCCACCAGACCGATTTCATGGCCAATTTTCATCAGCCTGAGATCTGCATTGTCCTGTCTTAAAAGCAGACGATATTCCGCTCTGGATGTCATCATCCGGTAAGGCTCGTGATTTTCCTTCGTCACCAGATCATCAATAAGCACTCCAATATAAGCCTGGGAACGATCCAGCACATAAGGCTCCCGTCCCAGTACTTCCATGGCCGCATTGACGCCGGCCATAAAGCCCTGGACCGCCGCCTCCTCATACCCGGAACTGCCGTTAAACTGCCCGCCGCTGAACAGTCCCTTGATTTTCTTAAACTCCAGGGTGGCGTTCAGCTGCCTGGAATTGATGCAGTCATACTCAATGGCATAAGCATTTCTCACGATTTTCACGTTCTCCAGTCCGGGAACTGTTTTGTACATTGCATACTGTACATCTTCCGGCAGAGAACTGGACATTCCGCCCAGATACATTTCATTGGTATAAAGTCCTTCCGGCTCCACAAATACCTGGTGGCGGTTTTTATCCGGAAATTTCACCACCTTATCCTCTATAGACGGACAATATCTGGGACCTGTCCCCTCTATAGCCCCGGAAAAAAGAGGCGACCGGTCCAGGTTTTCCCTGATGATGCGGTGTGTCTCCTCATTGGTATAGGTCAGCCAGCAGGATACCTGTTCCTTCTGCACAGTCTCCGGATCTGTGGAAAAGGAAAAGGGCACAATCCGCTCATCGCCGAACTGCTCTTCCATTTTGGAAAAATCAATACTTCTCCTGTCCACTCTGGCCGGCGTTCCCGTTTTAAACCGGTACATTTCGATTCCGTTGGCCTTCAGGGAATCCGTCAGATGGTTGGCCGCCTGCAGACCGTTGGGGCCGGTATAGGTGCTCACATCTCCGTAAATACACCGCGCTTTCAGATAAGTTCCCGTGGCCAGCACCGCCGCTTTGCAGTGGTAGACCGCCCCGGAAAAGGTTTTCACTCCTGTCAGCCGTCCGTCCTCCACAATAATCTCTGTCACTTCCGCCTGGCGGATGGTGAGATGATCGGTATTTTCCAGGGTTCTTCTCATTTCCCTGGTATAATCCTGCTTGTCAGCCTGGGCTCTCAGAGAATGCACCGCCGGTCCTTTGGACTCGTTGAGCATTTTGGACTGGATAAACGTCTTGTCGATGTTTTTCCCCATCTCGCCTCCCAGCGCATCCAGCTCTCTCACCAGATGTCCCTTGGAACTTCCTCCGATATTGGGATTACAGGGCATCAGGGCAATGCTGTCCACACTGACCGTAAACATGATGGTTTCCAGTCCCAGACGGGCGCAGGCCAGAGCCGCCTCGCAGCCGGCGTGCCCCGCGCCCACTACCACAATATCATACGTTTCTTCCACATTGGGCATATCTTTCATCTCCTTCTGTCTCTCTTTCCCTATTTCCCCATACAGAACTTGCTGAAAATCTCATTTACCAGGTCGTCCTCCACAGCTTCTCCGATAATCGTGCCCAGCTGCTCGTAGGCGTTCATCAGGTCAATGGAGTAAAAATCCTCCGGCATTCCGTCCTCAATGCTCTGCATAACCATCTTCAGGCTGGACAGCGTCTCCTCCAGAGCCGCTTTATGCCTCACATTGGTGATATATACCTGATCGTTGAAATTCAGCTCACCGTGGTAAAACATTCCCTCAATCTCATTCTCCAGCCGGTCAATGCCGGTCCGCTCCTTCGCCGACACAGGCACCACCGTCATCCCGGCCGCCTGTTCCAGCTCGTCCGCCGTGACCACCTGGGTCAGATCCGTCTTGTTTAACAGTACCACGCATTTCTTTCCCCGGATCAGCTCCATGATCTTTCTGTCGTTCTCATCCAGGGGGCAGGAAGCGTCCACCACATAGATAATCAGATCCGCTCCCTCCGCCATCTGTTTGGCTCTGTCCACGCCGATCTTTTCCACTACGTCCTCCGTATCCCGGATTCCCGCAGTGTCCACAATATTCAGGCTGATTCCCCGCAGACGAATGTGCTCTTCCAGAATGTCTCTGGTAGTTCCGGCAATGTCCGTCACAATGGCCCTCTCCTCCCCCAGAAGCACGTTCATCAGGGAAGATTTTCCTGCGTTGGGCTTTCCGAGGATCACCGTTTTCACGCCTTCCGTCATGACCTTTCCGTCATCTGCCGACAAAATCAGCTGACTGGTCTCCTCCTCCAGCGGCCCGATGACTCCCTTTAACCGGTCTCCGTATCCATCCAGGGAAATGTGCTCCGGATCATCCAGAGCCGACTCAATATATGCAATCTCGTAGAGAATCTTTTCCCTCATTCCCCGGATTTTTTCGGAGACAGAACCGCTTAACTGGCTGACGGAAGACTTCAGGGCATACTGGTTCTGGGCGCTGATCACGTCAATCACGGCCTCCGCCTGGGACAGATCGATTCTGCCGTTTAAAAAGGCTCTCTTTGTAAACTCTCCCGGTTCCGCCGGCCTGGCCCCGTATTTCAGCACCGTTTCCAGGATCCGCTTCATCACCAGCACGCCGCCGTGACAGTCGATCTCCACCGTGTCCTCCGCCGTGTAGCTGTGAGGCCCTTTCATAATCATCACAAGAACCTCGTCGATTTTCTCCTCCCCATCCCAGATAAATCCATAATAGATCCGATGGGACCGGGGATTATTAAGACCGGTTCCGTCTTTTCTCCGGAAAATCCGCCCGATGATATCGAAAGCTTCCTCTCCGCTGATTCTCACAATTCCGATGCCTGAACTGCTCATGGCAGTGGCAATCGCTGCAATCGTATCCGTTTTCTTCATGGTTTCCCCCTGCCATCATACACAGAAAGCCAGACTGAATGCGGCAGCCTGGCTTTCTCCCGGCAGAAATTGATTCTGAACGAATCATTTCTGCAGACTTTTTTATGTTCTTACTGCTGGGAAGCGGCAGCCTCATTGTATCTTCCGCCTCTTCTGGTGCCCTCTCTCTTTAAAAAGATCACCACATGGCGGAATGGCTCCTCTCCCTCACTCTTGGTCGTCACGTACCTGTCATTCTGAAGAGAAGAATGGATAATCCGTCTCTCATAGGGATTCATCGGTTCCAGAGATACGGGCCGTTTCGTCCTCTTTACCTTATACGCGATATTTTTCGCCAGAGTTTCCAGGGTTTCTTTTCTTCTCTCCCTGTAATTTTCCGTATCCAGTTT
>DXBC01000132.1 GCA_019116745.1 Candidatus Lachnoclostridium stercorigallinarum | reverse complement strand
GACCAGAGATGAGATTGATGTTCCGGTAAACGAAGTGCTTATCGTCGAGTTGTATTCTAAATAATAGCAGGACAACCATCCGGGCCGTCACCTGGCGGCCCTTGTGGTTCCTTATAAAGAAAACCCTCGATATAATTCCCAGAAGGAGGGGCTAAATAGTGTTCGATTTTGAAAAACCAAACATTGAGATTGCGGAAATCTCAGAAGACAAGAGATACGGCAAATTTGTAGTGGAGCCTCTGGAGAGAGGTTATGGCACTACGTTGGGAAACTCTTTAAGAAGAATTATGCTTTCCTCTTTACCCGGTGCCGCAGTCAGCCAAGTGAAAATCGACGGCGTTTTGCACGAGTTCAGTTCCATCCCCGGCGTCAAGGAAGATGTGACTGAGATTATCATGAACATCAAGAGTTTAGCAATTAAGAACTACAGCGAGAGCAACGATCCCAAGGTCGCTTACATCGAGTTTGAGGGCGAGGGCGTGATCACGGCCGCAGACATCCAGGCAGATGCGGACATTGAGATCATGAATCCGGATCAGGTGATCGCTACCTTAAGCGGCGGCGCTGACAGCAAGTTCTATATGGAGCTTACCATCACCAAGGGCCGCGGCTATGTGAGCGCTGATAAGAACAAAAAGGAGGACCTGCCCATTGGGGTGATCGCAGTGGATTCCATCTACACCCCGGTGGAGAGAGTAAACCTTTCTGTTGAAAATACCCGTGTTGGCCAGATTACGGACTATGACAAACTGACATTAGACGTATACACCAACGGCACCATCGATCCCGATGAGGCGGTGAGCCTTGCGGCAAAGGTGCTCAGCGAGCACTTGAATCTTTTCATCGATCTTTCTGAGAACGCCAAGACCGCTGAGGTAATGGTGGAGAAGGAAGACAACGAGAAGGAAAAGGTTCTGGAAATGAACATCGACGAGCTGGAGTTATCCGTTCGTTCCTACAACTGTTTAAAGCGTGCCGGCATCAATACGGTGGAGGAGCTGTGCAACCGCACTCCTGAGGATATGATGAAGGTCCGCAACCTTGGCCGCAAGTCCCTGGAGGAAGTGCTGGCGAAGTTAAAAGAGCTGGGACTGCAGCTGCGCCCGGGCGAGGAGCAGTAAATCCCTGCGGGGAGGTTTCCCGGCTGGAAACGAATTTATGGGCATACAGCATGCCGCCAGTAAGACCGAAGAAGCGTGACGGTGTGTTCCACAAATGGAGGAAATGAAATCATGGCAGGATATAGAAAACTGGGAAAGACTTCCAGTCAGAGAAAAGCATTAATCAGAAACCAGGTAACCGCTCTGCTGTACAACGGCAGAATCGTGACCACTGAGGCAAGAGCAAAGGAGATCCGCAAGGTAGCGGAAGGACTGATCGCTCTGGCAGTAAAAGAGAAGGACAACTTCGAGACTGTTACCGTTAAGGCTAAGGTAGCCCGCAAGGATGCTAACGGCAAGAGAGTGAAAGAGGTTGTGGACGGCAAGAAAGTTACCGTTTACGACGAGGTAGACAAGCAGATCAAGAAGGACAATCCGTCCAGACTGCATGCCAGAAGACAGATGTTAAAGGTTCTTTACGACGTGACTGAGGTTCCGAAGGAGCTGGCAGGCCGCAAGAAGAATACCAAGAAGGCTGACATTGTTGGCAAGCTGTTCGATGAGATCGCACCGAAGTATGTATCCCGCAACGGCGGCTACACCAGAATCGTGAAGATCGGCCAGAGAAAGGGCGACGGCGCCATGGAGGTTATGATCGAGCTGGTTTAATGACCGGACTGTGATTGTGTCATAAGAGTATAAAGAGTCACGTTTTTGTGCCTGCACAGAAACGTGGCTCTTTCGCTTTACTTGAGCGTCCCGGTCTGTTTTCTGCATAAAATTGTCAGAATAATGTAAGTTGACGTTCCAGGCACCTCTACATTATAATGAAATTACAGAATCCAACGACTGCAATCCGATGGGGAGGGATGACAATATGATAAAATGGAAAAGAGGACTGGGATGCTTTCTGGCCGCAGCGGTTCTGGCCGGAATACCTGCGCCGGCGGTTCAGGCGGATACCAGCGTAATACGAAGCGTGTCCATAAAAGTAAAATCTTCTGATCTGGAGGTGGGGGACCGCCTGCCGGATATCAGCATCGGCACGGAAGAACAGGAGACCAGCGGTGAGGTCTACATTTATGAAACCACAGATAAATATGACATTGCCGATGCGGAGTGGGTCACGTCTGAGAGCAAGGATATGACTATCGGAGAGGAGCCGAAGATGAAGATCTGGCTCAGTCCGGGCAGCGACAAGGATACAGATTATTATTTTCGCGGCAGCTACGGCTCCAGCAATGTGACAGTCAGCGGCGGAACTTTTGTCTCCGCCAGCCGGGACGGCGATGATCTTGTGGTGACCTTAAGGATCCGGCCCATCAGAGGCACCTACGGGGCGCCGGAGGATGCTTACTGGGCGGAGTCCGGGTTTGGAAAGGCCAGGTGGACGAAGAGCGAGGAGGCCAGCAGCGGAGCTTATGAGGTAGTTCTTTACCGGGGAAACAGCGAGGTCACCAGACTGGACGCTTACAAGGGAACTTCCTACAATTTTTACCCCTATATGACAAAAGAAGGAGTTTACTCATTCAAAGTCCGCACGGTTCCCTACACCGATACGGAAAAACAGTATGGGAAGAAGAGCGACTGGACGGAGTCGGATGAAATGTACATCAGCCAGGAGGATGTGTCCGACGGCACCGGCCAGGGCAGCGGATCACCTTCCGCTCCCGGGTCTTCTGGAGGCGCTGTCACCGCGGATCAGGTGGGATGGATTCAGCAGGGAAACAACTGGTACTTCCGCTATCCCGACGGAACCTACCACACCAACGGCTGGCTGACGATCCAGGACTGCTGGTATCGCTTTGATTCCAACGGCCTGATGCTCACCGGCTGGCAGTATCTGGACGGCCGCTGGTATTATCTCAAGCCCTATACGGGAGGCCCCAAAGGAGCTCTGGCTGTGGGATGGAATTATATCAACGATAAGTGGTATTTCCTGAATAATGGAATGTTCACCGATCTGCCGGGCGGGGCCATGGTCACCGGCTGGCTGACTATCAACGGAAAACAGTACTATCTGGACGCTTCCGGCGCCATGGTGGAAGGATGGGCAAAGGTGGGCGAGGACTACTACTACTTCTATCCTGGAACGGGAGAGAAGGCTTACAATACCTCCATTGGCGTGTTTGAGCTGGACGCAGACGGAAAGTGGAAGAGATAGGGGCAGCACCCATAGAACAGAAACCCCGGCGGAAAAGGAAGACCGGGAAGGACGGCATATTCCGGAGAGACGGCCGGGACGTGCCGTCTTTTTGATGTTTGCCACTTGACGGCTTCCGGGATTTCATCTAAACTAAAAAACGATGAAAAACAGAAAGAAAGGCTTGATATGGGAATCATAAAAGCAGTAAATCTGATCTTTGATTATATCAAACGGGATGAAGAAGAAAATGTGGAAGGAGTGGACCGCGCTCTGGACGGGCTGAACCTGGACATTGAAGAGGGAAGTTTTGTGGCCATTCTGGGGCATAACGGTTCCGGAAAGTCCACTTTTGCAAAGCAGGTAAACGGAATCCTGGCTCCTACAGAAGGCACTGTGCTGATTTCTGGAATGGACACCAGGGATGAAGACCACATCTGGGACATTCGCCGGACGGCAGGCATGGTGTTCCAGAATCCGGATAATCAGATCATCGGCAATACGGTGGAGGAGGACGTGGGATTTGGACCGGAAAACCTGGGAGTTCCCACGGAAGAAATCTGGAAGCGGGTGGACGAGAGCCTGGAAGCGGTGGGGATGACAGCCTACCGCCTGAAATCTCCCAATAAGCTCTCCGGCGGCCAGAAGCAGAGAGTCTCCATCGCCGGGGTTATGGCCATGAAACCCAAGTGCATTATTCTGGACGAGCCCACAGCCATGCTGGATCCCAACGGAAGGAAGGATGTGATCCGGACGGTTCACGAGCTGAACTGCCGGGAAAAGATCACGGTCCTTCTCATCACCCATTACATGGAAGAGGCGGTGGACGCGGACCGGATTATAGTTATGGACGAGGGAAAGATGGTGATGGATGGAACGCCGAGGGAAATTTTTTCCAGGGTGAAGGAACTGAAGAGATACAGTCTGGATGTCCCCCAGGTGACGGAGCTGGCGGATGAGCTGGCGGAGGCGGGGCTTCCTGTTTCCAGGGGCATTCTGACCATGGACGAGCTGCTGTCAGAGCTGGTGCCGTATATGAAGGAGCATATGACATGTCAATCAGAGCAGTAAATTTATGCCACGTTTACGGGCAGGGAACGGCGCTGGAGCAGTACGCGCTGAAAAATATTAATCTGGAAATCGGGGACGGTCAGTTTATCGGCCTGATCGGCCATACAGGATCGGGGAAATCCACCCTGATCCAGCATTTCAACGGTCTGCTTAAGGCCACCAGCGGAGAGCTTTTTTATAACGGTGAGAATATCTGCGCACCGGGATACGATATGAAAAAGCTGCGGAGCAAGGTAGGGCTGGTGTTCCAGTATCCGGAGCATCAGCTTTTTGAAGTGGATGTTTTCTCTGATGTGTGCTTTGGCCCGAAAAATCTGGGGCTTTCGGAGGAGGAGATCCGTGAGAGGGCTGAGGAGGCCCTAAGTCTGGTGGGCCTGGATGAAAGCTATTACAAGCAGTCTCCCTTTGAACTCTCCGGCGGTCAGAAGCGGCGGGTGGCCATCGCCGGGGTCCTGGCCATGCACCCGGAGGTGCTGATCCTGGACGAGCCTACGGCGGGACTGGATCCCAAAGGGCGGGACGAGATTCTGGGAGAGATTGAAAAGCTGCACCGGGAGAAAAATATGACCATTATTCTGGTATCCCACAGCATGGAGGACGTGGCCAGGTATGCGGACCGGCTGATCGTGATGAATCACGGGGAAAAGATGTTTGACGACACGCCGAGAAACGTGTTCCGCCATTACAGAGAGCTGGAGGCCATGGGGCTGGCGGCTCCCCAGGTGACCTATATTGTTCAGGCTCTCAGAGAACAGGGAATCCCCATTGATGACGGCCTGATTACGGTGGAGGAGGCGAGAGACGCCATTCTCCGGCTGGTGGGGAAGGAGCCGGCGGCTGGTAGTCGGAAAGTGGACGCGGCGGAAGAGCGGGAAGAGTTGGCTGCGGAAGCGGGAAAAAAAGCTCCAGCGAAAGACGGCGGAAATTCCCCGCTCAGTCCTGATGGGGCGGAGCTTACAGAAACTGCAGGAAAGGATGAGGGGTAGAGGACGATATGCTTAGAGAAGTAACACTGGGACAATACTATCCTGTGGATTCCGTGCTGCACCGCCTGGATCCCAGGACAAAACTGCTGGGAACGCTGCTGTTTATCATATCCCTGTTCTGCACGGACAATTTTCTGGGATATGGGGTGGCCGCCCTTTTTCTGGCGGCGGTGATCCGGCTGTCAAAGGTACCTTTTAAATTTATGGTGCGGGGACTGAAGGCGGTGCTGGTGCTTCTGCTTATCAGCGTCAGCTTCAACCTGTTTCTGACTCCGGGAACCGCCATTGTTCAGATAGGATTTATAAAGATTACCTGGGAAGGACTGCGGATCGCCGTATTTATGGCTTTGCGCCTGATTTTTCTGGTTCTGGGGTCCTCTGTCATGACTCTGACCACTACGCCCAACGAGCTGACAGACGGCCTGGAAAAAGGGCTTGGATTTCTGAAGAAAGTGGGAGTGCCGGTTCACGAGGTGGCAATGATGATGTCCATCGCTCTCCGGTTTATCCCCATTCTGGTGGAGGAAGCGGATAAGATCATGAAGGCCCAGATGGCAAGAGGTGCCGACTTTGAGTCGGGAAATCTCATCCGCCGGGCGAAGAGCATGGTGCCCCTTCTGGTACCCCTGTTTATCTCCGCTTTCCGCCGGGCCACGGATCTGGCCATGGCCATGGAGGCGCGGTGCTACCGGGGCGGAGAGGGACGGACCAAAATGAAGCCGCTTCACTACAAAAAGAGAGACCGGATCGCCCAGCTGGCAATTCTGCTCTATCTGGCAGTGATCATCGGGACGAGGTTTGTGTTATGAAAAGGGTAAAATTGGTGGTGGCCTATGACGGCACCAATTACTGCGGCTGGCAGCTCCAGCCCAATGGAATCACCATAGAAGAAGTGTTGAATCAGGCTCTTTCCGATCTGCTGAGAGAGCCTGTTTCTGTGATCGGAGCCAGCCGCACGGATTCCGGAGTGCACTCTCTGGGAAATGTGGCGGTTTTTGATACGGAAAACCGGATGCCGGCGGACAAAATCTGTCTGGCCCTGAACCAGAGACTGCCGGAGGACATCCGTGTCCAGTCTTCGGAGGAGGTGCCCCTTTCCTGGCATCCCAGAAAGCAGAACTGTGTGAAGACCTATGAATATAAAATTTTAAACCGGAGAATCAATATGCCCACTCTGCGGCTGTATACCCATTTCTGCTACTATTCTCTGGATGTGGAGAAAATGATGGAGGCAGCCGCCTATCTGGTGGGGGAGCACGATTTCCGGAGCTTCTGCACGGTGCGCCGCCAGGACGAGGACACGGTGCGGACGATTTACAGCCTGACTGTGGACCGGGGAGAGGACGATGTGATCACCATCAGGGTGAGCGGAAGCGGTTTCCTCTACAACATGGTGCGGATCATAGCGGGCACTCTGATGAAAGTGGGAATGGGAGCCTGTGAACCGGAGGAGATGAGGAGAATCCTGGCGGCCAGAGACCGGCAGCAGGCGGGACAGACTGCCCCGGCCAGAGGCCTGACCCTTATGGGACTGGAGTATGAGAAAGAGCTCCGGCCGGAGATTCACGGCAGCAATGAGGAGTGGGATTATGTGCTGAACCAGCAGCGGGTGGCCGGGGAAAAAACGGCGGAGCTCACCGTCAACCGCTGCCTGCCCCAGTATCTGGATTCCCTGCTGGCCAGGGTGATTCACCAGGCGGTGAGAAACGGCGCTGACCGGGTTCTGGTGCGCGACAGGGAGGACCGTCTGGCGGCGGGGCAGCAGTATGGATATTACACGCTGGAGCCGGCTGCGGAGCCAGACAACGCTTCCTGGCGGCTCATGGCCGAAAATGTCAGGAAAACCGGGGCCTGAACGGTATTTTTTATTGGATTTTTCAGGGAAAACGGCTTGACAGACAGAGGCAGATATAATATAATAACTCAATGTGCGACATTATGAAAAAAATGCTTATCCATGCCCCGGAGTAAGCATTTTGATATAGTTAAACAGTTAATCACATTGGAATATAACAGGAGGATGACCAATGAAGAGCTTTATGGCTAGTCCAGCAACGATTGATAGAAAATGGTATGTAGTTGATGCTGCAGGATGCACTCTTGGACGTTTAGCTTCCGAGGTTGCAGCAGTTTTAAGAGGAAAGAATAAGCCGATCTTTACGCCCCATATGGATTGCGGCGATTATGTAATTATTGTAAATGCAGACAAGATCCATGTAACCGGCAAGAAGCTGGATCAGAAGATCTACTACAGACATTCCGATTACGTAGGCGGCATGAAGGAGACCACTCTGAGAGAAATGCTTGCCAAGAAGCCGGAGAAGGTAGTTGAGTTAGCTGTTAAGGGTATGCTTCCGAAGGGACCTCTGGGAAGAAGCATGATGGGAAAACTTCACGTATATGCAGGACCGGAGCATGAGCATGCAGCGCAGAAGCCGGAAGTTTTAACATTTTAATTGAGGTCTTGAAAGGAGGAAATTGAAAAATGGCTAGTGCAAAATTCTACGGAACAGGAAGAAGAAAAAAATCTATCGCCAGAGTATATCTGGTACCGGGCACCGGTAAGATTACCATCAATAAGAGAGACATCGACGAGTACCTTGGACTTGAGACATTAAAGCTGGTTGTTCGTCAGCCGTTAGTGGCTACGGAGACTGTTGACAAGTTCGACGTTCTGGTAAATGTTCGCGGCGGCGGTTTCACCGGCCAGGCCGGAGCTATCAGACACGGCATCTCCAGAGCTCTGCTTCAGGCAGACGCTGAGTACAGACCGATCCTCAAGAAGGCCGGCTACCTGACCAGAGATCCGAGAATGAAAGAGAGAAAGAAATACGGACTCAAAGCAGCCCGTCGCGCTCCGCAGTTCTCCAAACGTTAATCTCGGTTACCCAAGAGATAATCTCCGCGTTGGCAATGAGCCATGCAGCGGTATATGCAAAGAAGTCTCCCCATGCGTGCATGGAGGAGGCTTTTTTTGCATATACCGCTATAGGGCGAAGCCCGCGACCGGGCCGAAGTTTTACTTTGGCCCGGTGCATGGCGGATGACGAGCAAAAAGCCCGGAAATACGTTATTTTCGGGCTTTTCTTATGCCCGAAATTATCTGAAACGGCTGAGACGTCTGACGAAATTTGGCCTGTTTTGACCGGTTTTATATGGGTTTATAGAGGTTAAAATAGTGGTTAAATTCATTTTATGGGTTTAAAAAGTGGTTAATTTTTGAAGCGGCAGAGGGGTATATTCTGCTCTCCGGAAGAGGAGATGGATAAGGTCATTTCTGCGACAACCGGCACAATCTGACTTTGACGGGTCTGTCTCTGTTTGCCTTGTTTTGAACAAATTTAATAAATTTACATAGCGTCTGTTTGACGGTTTTGGGAACCGCCGGGCAGGCGCTTTTTTTGTGCCATGAGATGGCGGAGGAGGTGAGCTAAATACAGGAAGGGCGATTTACGGAGGACAGGCCAAAAGACTGCCGGTATTGTTACTTCTGGTCGGGGAGGAGGAATGGTTGCGCGCTGGGAGGTGAAAAAAATTGTTATTACAGAATCTGCCCACAAGAAGTGTTTTTGAATGAATGTGACGGTTGTCCTTACAGACAGGAGCCAAAGTGTGTAAG
>DXBC01000131.1 GCA_019116745.1 Candidatus Lachnoclostridium stercorigallinarum | reverse complement strand
GAAATCATAAATAATCTCATTTAAAGGCAGCTCGTATTTGAGAAGAGCTCTGGTGCCCTCGATGTACTCCATTCCCAGATAGTTGCCTCTTCTCTCCTGGCAAAGCTGCATGATGGCTCCCACATACTCGGACGTCACCATAATCTCCGCGCTGACAATGGGTTCTTCCATATATTCGATTTCCGACGGATCCGGCAGGTTGGAGGGATTGGTCAGCTCAATCATCTCCCCGTTGGTCTTGTGCACCCGGTAGATAACGCCGGGAGCCGTGGTCACCAGATCCAGATTGTACTCCCGCTCCAGCCGCTCCTCAATGATGTCCAGATGAAGCAGTCCCAGGAAACCGCAGCGGAAGCCGAAGCCCAGAGCCAGAGACGTCTCCGGCTCAAAGAACAGGGCCGCATCGTTTAACTGGAGCTTCTCCAGGGCATCTCTCAGATCCGGATATTTGGCGCTGTCCGCCGGATACAGACCGCAGTACACCATGGGCGTCACCTTTTTGTAGCCCGGCAGAGGGCTGCCGCAGGGTTCTTCCCGGTTGGTAATGGTATCGCCCACCCGTGTATCCCGCACGTTTTTGATGCTGGCGGTGATGTAGCCAACCATTCCGGCCGACAGCTCGTCGCAGGGAATAAACTGCCCTGCTCCGAAATATCCCACTTCCACCACGTCAAAAGTGGCTCCCGTGGCCATCATCTTAATAGGAGTTCCTTTTTTCACCGTACCGTTTTTCACACGGCAGAACACGATTACTCCCCGGTAGGAATCATAAAGAGAGTCAAAAATCAGCGCCTGCAGGGGAGCGTCCGGATCTCCGTCCGGAGCCGGAATCTTGTTCACAATCGCCTCCAGCACCTCTTCCACATTTTCTCCCGTCTTTGCTGAAATGCGGGGAGCGTCATGGGCCTCCAGCCCGATCACATCCTCGATCTCCGCCGCCACCCGGTCCGGGTCGGCGCTGGGCAGGTCAATTTTATTGATCACCGGAAATACATCCAGATCGTGATCCAGAGCCAGATACACATTGGCCAGAGTCTGGGCCTCGATTCCCTGGGCGGCGTCCACCACCAGAATGGCTCCGTCGCAGGCTGCCAAGCTTCTGGAAACCTCATAGTTGAAATCCACATGTCCGGGAGTGTCGATCAGGTTGAAGATATACTCCTCCCCGTCTTTCGCCCTGTACACAGTCCGAACCGCCTGGGACTTGATGGTAATTCCCCGCTCCCGCTCCAGATCCATATTGTCCAGAACCTGAGCCTGCATCTCCCGGCTGGTGAGCAGGCCGGTCATCTCGATAATACGGTCCGCCAGAGTGGATTTGCCGTGGTCAATATGAGCGATAATACAAAAGTTTCTGATTTTGCTTTGGTCCATTGCCATAAATGATTTTCCTCTTTCATCGGATAATTTCCTGTCTGCGGCCGCCCTCTCCGGAAGTTTCTTCCCTGTTTTCCGTCTGAAGCCCCGGCCGTCTCCGAGACCGCCCGCCCCTGATTCTTTCAGGCTTTTCAGCGGTCTGCGCTATACAATAACATACCATTTTTTTAATTTCCTTGCAACACCATATCCAAAAGTTCTGCCAGGGGTTCCATGGCATTTCTGGCCTCTTCACCGGTGTTGGTCTGGGCTCCCACCTCAATGAGAGACGACCTGGGACGGACGTGAAGGTTATAGCGCAGTCCTTTCAGATAAATTTTTCTGGTAAACCCCGGAAAATAGGCGGCTGCCTTCATCTGCAGCTGCAGGCTGAATGCCAGATTTTCTTCCCTGTAGGGATTGGGCAGATATTCAATGGGACCGTCCGGCGTCTGGCTCATTCCGTTAAAAAACATGATCTGCGCCGTGGGTTTGCCGTTTACCTCACTCACCAGGCGGTAATCCTCATCCACTCCGTCCCGGTGAATATCCAGCACTACCTCAATGGTCGGATTTTCCTGCAAAATAGCAGTAATCCCTTCCAGGGCATATGTATAGGCCTGACTCCGGTCCAGCTTCCCGTCCCTCAGGTCATAGACCGAGGTGTCGTGAATCACGTGATAACCCTTTTTCCGGAGAAGCTCCGCCAGATATTCCCCCACTCCCACCACGGTGGCGTCAGGATTTTCCGGGCCAAAATCGGCGTATGTCTCCTGGGAATGGCTGTGATAAATCAGAATCTGGGGAGAACTGCTGTCTTTCGTCAGACGCAGATCCTCCGACAGCAGCTCCTCCGCGTTCATTTCATCCCGGCCGGCCGTGGTGGACGGATGAACACTGTAAAATGTCTTCATGAGGAAATCATAATCTGCCAGTTGGCTCATGGAATACACCTGGCCGGTTATGGGAAGTCCGTCCTGGACTGACAGTGCTGCCGCCTGGGCAATGCTGCGGGA
The DNA here is from genome assembly GCA_019116745.1 of Candidatus Lachnoclostridium stercorigallinarum. Lineage (GTDB taxonomy): Bacteria > Bacillota > Clostridia > Lachnospirales > Lachnospiraceae > Lachnoclostridium_A > Lachnoclostridium_A stercorigallinarum. The sequence continues at coordinate 30,355 of DXBC01000131.1, read as the reverse complement.
ATCAGAATCCTCTGCTCCTTCAGCCCCGGAACCGCCTGCTGCCGCACCGTTTCCTGCCAAAACACTGCCTTCATTCCCCTCCTCTTTGCCTTCCAGGCTCTCATACTCCGCAAAAAAGCGCTGGTTATCCAGATAGACGGAAAAGGCCGGATCATTTCCTCCCAGCTTTCTCTCCGCCTCCAGCCGTTCCCGCCCCAGCCGGTACGCCGGCAGCATTTCCACCGCCAGTTCAAGGATAGAATCCGGAAGATTTTCCCGGGCCGCCGGATAATGACTGTTACGCAGAAAGGAAAAACAAGTCAGCGCCGCCTGCCCGCTGATCTGTCCCGCCTCCGGCATATCAGCTGCGGCTGAAAGCTCCGGCATCCACAGCTTATGTCCTGCCGCAAGCACCGCCGCGGCAAGTAATGCCGCCGTTTTTCCCTCTCGCCTGCTTTTTCCGTCCTTCACCCGTCCGCCCCCTCTCTGTATGTTTTCCGGCCCTCATATCATCATATGCCGTAAAACGCCCGGTGGATTCCTTCTGAGATGGTAAAACTCAGCAGCTTCACCGTCTCATCAATATCCGGCGGCGTCACATAGAGCTGGCTCAGCTCCGGTCCCAGCACTTCCCGGATCAGGCGGTACTGCTCCTCCGCCCCCATATTTTCCAGCCAGGCCCCCATTCCCCTGGTTCTTCCGCCCTTCTCCAGCACGGCTGCCACGGCCGCCACCGTGTCCTGGGCAATGGCCGCCGCCCCCACCACCGTGGGAACCCCGACAGCCAGCACGGGAATTCCCAGAGTCTCCTCCGTCAGTCCATGCCGGTGATTTCCCACACCGGATCCCGGATGAATTCCCGTATCTGTGAGCTGGATCGTGGTCCCCAGTCTTCGGATGCTCCTGGCCGCCAGGGCGTCCACCGCGATCACCAGATCCGGTTTCGTCTCCCGGATGATTCCTCTCAGAATCTCCGCCGTCTCCATCCCCGTCTGGGCCATCACCCCGGGTACGATGCCGCTGATCACCGGCAGATCTCCATCCTCGGCAATGCTTCTGGTAATCCGTATATTTCCCAGCACCCGGGGGCCAAGGGAATCCGGAGTCACGTAAGGATTTCCCAGGCCTACCGCCAGCACATGGACGCCTGGAAATCCCTGGGCATCTTTTTTCTTCAGTGCCTTTCCCGCCAGGCGGCGCAGCCCCGCCGCCAGCTCATCGGCCACATCTTCCCGGTATCCATCATCCTGATCTCCCGGGCGGCCGGTCTCCAGAGTGAGGTAGGTTCCCATCGGCTTTCCTATGGCTCTGGCCCCCTTTTCGCTTTTTACCTGCACCTCTGTCAGGGAAATCCTGCCCCCTTCCTCCTTCCACTCCCGCACGGCGATCCCGTTATCCCGGCCTCCCGACCGGACGTCCTCTCTGCTCTCCAGGGCAAGATCTGTCCGGACCTCAAACCTTCCCCTTCTTTTTCCCGTTCTGCCGGGCGCCTGCTTTCTGCCTGTCCTCCGCACCTGCATCCGCTCCTTCCATACTCCTGTTTTTCAGCCTTTTCTCTCCTATTTTCCTCAAAAAAAGAGGAAATATGTATTGACAGACCAGGGGAGATTGGATAAAATACAATAGTATGTTTACATTGAACTGTCCGTGTCCAGGTTTCGATGCAAACCGAAGATGATAATAGGAATATTGGAGGTGTACAGATTTGGCTAACATTAAATCCGCTAAGAAGAGAATCTTAGTAAACGAGACGAAAGCTGCCAGAAATAAAGCTATCAGATCTAAAGTGAGAACTGCTATCAAGAAAGTAGACGCTGCTATCGCTGCCGGTGACAAGGCTGCTGCACAGGCATATTTAGTAGCTGCTACCACTGAGATTGACAAGGCTCAGACCAAGGGCGTTTACCACAAGAACAATGCTTCCCGTAAGGTATCCCGTCTGGCTAAGGCTGTCAACGCTATGGCTTAATTTATAGACAAAAGATATGAAACTGCAAAAGCTCTTATTCGGGGGTGTGCCGGATAAGAGCTTTTCTTTCTTATGAAAATCTGTTCTATTGTCTACCGGTATTTTTTCGCAATCAGCAGCTCCACAGCCAGACGGTCCTGCAGCCGTCCCGTCTTTACCGCTTCCTCTGACTCCACGCACAGATTCACATAGGACAGAATCTGCTCCCTTGTAAACGCCCTGGCCTGAGGCATGGTTTTCCCCACCACAAACGGCTGCATTTTCAGCCTGGAAGCGATGGCCGACCGGTCCATCCCCTTTCCCATCAGCTCCTTCACCTGCAGAATCTGATTGAACTGACGGGCGATCAGATAGAGAATCCGCATGGGCGGTTCCTTGAGAGTCAGGAGATCCTCGTAGAGATCCATGGCTTTTCTCCTGTCTCCTGACACAATGGCGCTCACCATGTCAAAAATCCGGCTGGTCACGTGAACGGTGCACACGGCCTGAACGTCCTCATCTGTCACCACCTCACGGCTTCCCACATAGCAGATCAGCTTTTCCAACTCCATGCGGATATTTTCCATATCGTCTCCCGCGCAGGCCAGAAACATTTCCATGGTTCTTCCTGTAATCTTTTTTCCGTCCCTGGCCAGAATTCCGCCGGCCCAGCGGGCCAGCTGAGCCGCGTCCTGCCTGGACAGCTCCGCGGCATACCCCTGTTCTTTCACCTTTTTGTAAAGCCGGTTCCTCTTATCCACCTCAGACTCCACAAAGATCATGCAGGTGCTGTCCGGCATCTGAGGCAGGTAATTTACCAGTTCTTCCCCGGCAGCGCTCTTGAAAAAGCCGGTATCCTCCAGGATAATCAGTCTCCGCTCCGCAAAAAACGGCATGGTATCTGCCAGGCTGATGATCTCCGACACATCCAGCCCCTTCCCCTCAAAATAATTGTAATTCATGCTGTCTTCCCCGGCAATCGCTTCCCGCAGCCGGTTTTTATAGCTCTTCTTCAAAAAGTCTTCCTCACCGAACAGCAGGTAGACTTTCCGGAAATTCCCATCTTTCAGATCTTTGTTCAGCGTCTGCATAAACCGTATCCTTTCCTGTCCCGCCCGGTTTCCGGGCAGACCGATATCTGAAATTATACAACAGATGCCGGAACGGGACAAGGGCCATCTGGCTTCCTCCGGCTTACCGCCGTCCAGCTCTTACCGTCTCTGCCCGTCCCATCGTCTCCGGAAGGGAACGATCCTGATCCGCTTTCCGTCTGTGCCCACAGTCACCGCACCGTCTGCTGCCGTTTCAAAAAGGCTCGCCCCCGTCTCCTGAATCCGCTTTACCGTCTCCGCCGCAGGATGGCCGTAGGAATTTCCCTCTCCATAGGAAATCACAGCGAAATCCGGGCGGACCGCCTGGAGAAATTCCCGGCAGGAGGAGGACGCGGAGCCGTGGTGAGCCACCTTCAGCACCGTCACTCTGTCCAGTCCGGCCCGGGAAAAGGGCCGGTTCAGCATCTCTTTTTCACTCGCCTCCCCCGCATCTCCCGTAAAGAGAAACGAGGCCTTTCCATAGTCCAGGCGCAGGACCAGGGACTGGTCGTTCCGGTCCGCAGCCGCCGCTTTTCCCTTATAGGGGTACAGACAGGTCAGCTTCATTTTTCCTGCGCAGATCTCATCTCCTTCCTGCATCACCGCCACCCGGATCCCTTTTTTCTCTGCCAGAGAAGCCAGCTTCATCCAGGCCTCGTCCTCATTTCCGCCCTCCCCCGGATCCGGCAGAATCAGCGTCCTTATTTTCACACCTCCTCCCTCCATGAGGGTCTGCAGCCCGCTTATATGGTCGCTGTCACAGTGGCTCACTGCCGCATAGTCCAAAACGCCGATCCCCCTGGACTGCAGAAACGGCTTCAAGACCTGATCTCCCAGATTTTTCACATCCGTGCTTCCCCCGTCAAAGAGAATCCGGCAGTTCCCCGTCTCCGCCACAATGCCGTCCCCCTGGCCCACATCCAGATAGGTAATCCGAAGCCCCCGCTCCGGAAGAGGAAACAGCAGGAAAAACAAAGCCGCCGTCACCGCTGTCAGCCAGACCTTTTTTCTCTTCAGCTGCCCCGCTTTCCATACAAATACCGCCAGAATACCGCCATAGAGGGCGATCTGCCAGAGCGCCGGCCGGCCGATGACCAGACTGCTCCCGGGCAGCCTCCCCCAGAGACGGCACAGCTCCTCATAGCACTCCAGAATGTAATAGCCTCCTCCGATGCAGGCTCGGCCGACAGGCGGGCAGAACCAGCCGAAAAGCAGACACAAAAGCCCTGACACCATGACATAAGTCATGAGAGGAATCACCAGAAGATTCAGAAAAATGCTGTAAGGGGGATAGACAAAGAAATGGTAAAGCACGGCCGGATAGGTGGAAAGCTGCACCGCCAGGCCGCCCAAAAGAAGGCTTCCCGCCCGCCCCTCCCACACCTTCGCCTTCTCCAGTATCCTGCCTAACACTCCGATTCCTCCCACAGCCAGAAAAGAAAGCTGGACCCCGCCCTGAACCAGGGCCAGCGGGTGTCTCCACAGGATGACGGCAGCGGCCAGAGCCAGAGCCGAGGACAGGTCATAGACTCTCCCCGCGCATCCAGCCGTCATGGACACCAGGAACATAAGCACTGCTCTCTGGGTGGACGGGGAAAAGCCGGTCATCACCCCGTACAGCCCCATAAGTACTCCCGCAGCAGCGGCCGCCGTCCGCTTCCCCAGCCGCAGTCTTTTCAGAAGGCTGTGGAATCCCATTCCCAGCATGGACACGTGGAGACCGCTGATGGCCAGGAGATGGGAAATCCCGTTTTCCTGATACAGAGCGTACACCTGATCGGGAATATCTCCTTTCAGTCCCAGCAGCATCGCTTTAAAAATTCCCGCCTGTTCTCCTCCGCAGCGCTCCAGGACAGCGGCCCCCTTCTCTCTCACTCTGCCCAGCCGCCGCCTTAAGGGATCGCCTCCCGGCAGCCGTTCCCACTTTTTTGCCGTCACCTTCCAGAACATTCCCATGGAATCGTAATAAGACCGATAATCAAACTCTCCCGGATTGGATGGGGAATCATAGGGCCGGAAAGAACCGGTCGCCCGAATCCGGTCTCCTGCCTCCAGTTCCGGCCTCTCCTCAAAAAACAGGGAAACTGTGCCCAGACTGACCGCTCTCTCCCCCGGAGCATCCGGCTCCAGCCTGCCATGCAGAAGCTCCGCGCCCCATCCCCTCGTCTTCTCCTCCAGGGATTTCACCGTTCCGGTGACAGCCCTTCCCGTCTCCGTTTCCAGCTCCAGTCCCCTTATTCTCTCCGCCTCCCCCTGAAACACTTTCAGCCGTCCAAACCCCAGAAAAACAAAAAGGAACAGCAGGCCAATCCAAAGGCCCCTGTTCCTTCTGCATTCCAGACAGACTGCTCCCGCCAGGCATCCTGCCAGGAAAACAGCCATCTCCGCCGCGCCCAGGGCCAATACCTCTCCAAGTACGAATCCCCCTGTTAAAAATACCAGCGGCCGTCTGATTTTATTCTCCTCCTATATAATCCAGGTTCCGTTCAAACTGAGTATCCAGAGAGATGGAATCCCGAAATCTCACATTTGCCGAACCATTGATGGAAAACTGAACCCGGCTGATCCCCGCCGCCTCCGCCAGAGAATTGACGATGGAATAAATGGGAATGTAATCCGCCACAGCCAGGCTTCCGCTTCCCGTCAGAAACGTCTCGTCAAAATTCACATAACACACATTGTCATTGACCGACACATTGAGCAGGCGGGTATCCGCCGGCACCGTGGGACACAGCCGGAATGTCTCCGGCCCGCGGATCAGCTCCTCGATCACCAGCTGAGCCATGGAAGTATTCACATTGTGCACCACCTCTCTGGTCTCCGGATAGAGAAGCTCCCCTTCTTCATCGGTGAAATACAGGGTCAGCGCCGTCCGCTCAAAGGCATTCACATCGCCGATGCTGTCCACGAAATCGCTGCCGGAAATCATTCCCACCGGCTGCCCTTTCGCGTCCAAAATGGGCTGCTCTCCCGCCAGAATGCTGATATAGTTGACCTCCGGAGCCTGAGTCAGAGTCCTTGCCAGGGCCGCCCGGCACAGAATCTCCTGATCGTCCCTCATACTGTTGTAGGAATCTCCGAAGTTTAAGTACACGACCATCTCCTCCCGATGGAATCCTCTGTAATCCAGCCGGTCCGGAACAGCTGACTGGCTGTCCAGATCCTTCGGTACCGTACGCAGCTGTTCCATCAGTTCCTCAATCAGCTGATCCGTATCCGTTGTCTCCGTGCGGTACTCATTGGGAGTCAGAACAGTGCCTGATGCATCCAGATAATAAATCTGATAGACCCCCTCCTCCGCCGTCTGAATCTGCTGCCCTTCATTCCGGCGGCAGCCGGCGGCAAACAGGACAGCAGCCAAAAGAATCACAGCCAGAAGACCGATTCGTCGTTTCTCCATTCCGCACCTCCTTTACGATATGTAGGTGAGAGGAATCTGAACCGTAAACACCGTTCCTTCTCCCTCCACACTCTGCACCTGGATCGTGCCGTGGTGCATCTGAACCACATTTTTCGTGATGGCCAGTCCCAGTCCCGTTCCCCCGGTCTCCCTGGAACGGGCCTTGTCCACCCTGTAGAAACGCTCGAAAATCCTGGTCTGAAACTCTTCAGGGATTCCAATGCCGGAATCGGCCACGCGAACCGTAAAAAACTTGTGATCCGCGTCCAGAGTAACCCGGACCCAACCGTCCTCCCGGTTATACTTCACCGCATTTTCCACCAGATTATTGAGCGCCTGGGACAGCTTCACCTCATCCACCTCCGCCGTCACCTCGCGGATGGTCTCCAGTGTCAGCTCCACATTGCGCTTCTTTGCTATGGGCCGCATCCGCTTCAGCACAAGCTCCAGCAGGCTTCCCACGTTGACCTGGCTGATATTCATGACCTGATTGGCGGATTTGTCCATTTTCACCAGGGTCAGCAGATCGTCTATGATCTTGCTCTCCCGGTCAATTTCATCGGAAATATCGTTCATGAACTCCCGGTACAGCTCCACCGGCGCATCCTCCATGGACATAAGGGAATCCGCCAGCACCCGGATTGAGGTAATAGGCGTCTTCAGCTCGTGGGACACATTGGAGACAAATTCCTGGCGGGAATTGTCCACCTCTCTCAGCTTTGTAAATGCCTGGCTCACAGCGGCCGACATCTCCTTCGTCTCCCGGTAATCGTCCACATGGATCTCCTCCGCATCTCCCGACGCGATCTTTTTTAATCTCTGGCGGAAGACGTAAACCGGCTTCAGATACAGGCCCGCCGCCAGCAGAACCACCGCAATGATCACAATCAGTGCCATCACCTCAAACATGGTGACTTTCTCCCCCACCATATCCGTCAGATTCAGAATGTATTCCGTGGAAGCCGTCACCACCATGACACCGTCGATCTCTCCCGTAGATCCTGCCGCATAAATAGGAAAGGTTTCCGTCAGATAATGTTTATCGCTGTTGTACCTGCTGCTGGTCTCTCCCCGGAAACAGCGGATCACCTCCGAGGAAATATGATATTTTCCCTCTGCCAGATTGAAAGTATCGCGGATAATCCGGTACGTCTCATCCACAATCACAATTCTTCCGTTAAATACGTCCGCCAGCACATCCATCTGGCTGTCCAGAATGGTATCCGTCACTTCTCCGCCCAGATAGCCGGCCTGAGTCATCCGGTTGCTGAGAATCAGAGCCTGATTCTGAATTTCCAGCGTCCTGGAGTCAATCTGACTCTGACGCAGGGAAGTAAGCAGAATCCTTCCCTGGACTGCCATGGGCAAAAAGCCGATGAGAAACAGCATGAGAATCAGAACCGCCCTCATGCTGACTGTTTTCTTCCAGAATCGTTTCATAGTCTACCCTTCCAGCATCTTTGAACAGGCTACCGCCAGAGATCCGGGCCCGATATGACAGGCCACGCTGAGGGACAGGGCGTCCACATGGATGGGCGCTTCCGGATACATTTCATGCAGCTCCGCCTTCAGCTCACTGGCCGCCTCTTCGTTGGCCGTATGGGCGATCTGCAGATACGTCTTCCGGCAGTCTCCGTCGTGGAACCGCTCCTCCAGATCCTTCTTCATCGCCATCAGCATAATGTTCTTCGCCTGCTTCATGGTGCGGGCCTTCGCAAAGGCATCCAGCTTTTCTCCCTGGATGGTCAGCACCGGCTTGATCCGAAGAAGGGTTCCCAGGGCCGCGGCCGCCGGAGTGATTCTTCCGCCTTTTTTCAGATATTTCAGCGTATCCACTGTGATGTAAATACTGGAATCGTATCTGGTTTCATAGAGAATCCGGCTGATCTCCTCCCCGGTCTTTCCCTGCTCTGCCATCATCTTTGCATCCAGGGCAGACTGGCGCTGGGTGACAGAGATTCTGTGATTGTTTACCACAAACACCTTTCCCTCATAATCCTGAGCCAGCATCATGGCCGTCTGGCAGGATCCGCTCAGCCCGCTGGACATGGGGATGTGGACCAGCTGGTCATACTCCTCCAGAAGCCGGTCCCACAGCCCGGTCACCGACTCCGGTGATGGCTGGGACGTGGAAATATCCGCCCCTGCGTTCAATTTCTCATAAAACTGCTCCTGCGTCAGATCTATATCTTCAAAATATGTCTGTCCGTCAATCATAAACGGCATGGGAATCACATATATGCCCAGTTTCTCCGCTTGGTCCTGGGTGATTCCGCTGTTGCTGTCCGTCACAATCCCGATTTTCATAGTTCCTTCTCCTTTTCCTGCTTTCGTCAGTTGAGCCCATCCTTCCAGGCATGTCTGAGTTTCATTTTAGCTTATTTCGCGGGAAAATGGAAGTGTAAATTCTGGAGAAGGCGGGGAATTCCAAAGAAGCGCTCCTGTAGGGAAACAGATGGAAAAAGATATGAGTACAGAGTAGCACGGAGCGGAGGGGCTGTCCAGTAAACTTTTTATAAACTCTCCTCCGCCAAAAAGGCCGGTCCTCCGAAGAGCCGGCCTTCTGCCTTCTCACTGTCACCGCCTGAGAAAGGCCGTGTCCGCTTCCGGAAGAATCTCCCTCTCCCGCAGCAGCCGCTCCGTCCACAGGCTGTATTCCGCCACCGTTGACGATTTTTTCAGTTTTTTTTCAAAAAATCCGGCGTCGGGAAACAGATGAATCATATAAAACCACAGCTCTTTCATCTTAAACAGAACGTTCCGGTCGCCGGACATGATCCGGCAGTATCCCTCCAGAATCTCCTGATGGAACGTTCCAAAGCTCTCTGCCGTGACAGCGGCGCCTCCATCCAGGCCGGCCGCCAGAGCCGGATCGGCAATCAGCCCTCTGCCAAGCATCACCGTTTCCACCTGAGGAAATTCCTCCGAAAATTCCCTCACGTCTTCCCTGGAAAACAGATCGCCGTTGTAGCATACGGGAAATGGTGCCCGTTCCAGAGCCATGGAGAATGCCTTCCGGTCCGGGGTATTTCTGTAGCCATCCTTCTGAACCCGGGGGTGCACAATCAGCTCGCTTATGGGATAACGGCAGAAAATCTCCAGCAGCGGTCCGAATTCCTCCGGGCTCTCCATCCCGATTCTGGTTTTGACGGATATCTTCATATCCGTCCCGGAAAAAATCCGGTCCAGAAACTGATCCAAATCCTCCGGGAAGGCCAGAAAGCCCGATCCCCGTTTTTTCGTCACCACCGTTCCGGAAGGACATCCCAGGTTCAGATTTATCTCCCGGTATCCGTACTCTTTTAAAATATCCGCCGTGTGAAGAAAATCCTCCCAGTCGTTGGTGAGAATCTGCGGCACCGCCGGAACTCCCTCATTGTGTTCAGGCAGAATATCACTCAGCTCCCTGGAGCGGAGTCCCCGCTTTTTTCCGGGAGCGAGAAAGGGGGTGAAATATTTATCCGCTCCGCCGAATACCCGGCGGTGGGCGTTCCGGTACAGATATCCGGTGATCCCCTCCATGGGGGCCGCATACCTCGCAGGCAGACGGGAGCTTCCCTCCCGGCCGGCCGTCACGGCTCTCTCCTCCCGGCCGGCTTCGCCGCCGATATAATAATCATCATGGGGCGGCGCATCTCATCCCGCATCCCCGGAACCGTGTCCACCATGGACGCCGGAGGCATGGGCTCTGCCACCCGCTTCAGCTCAAAACCGCAGACCCGCAGAGTCTCCAGATATGTAGTCAGAGTCCGATGGTATTTTACCACGTGTTCTCCCAGAAACAGAGCATCCCGCTTTCCCTCATAATAGTAGTTATCCACAGGAAAATGGAGAATTTCCCCGTTTTTCCCGTAGTACCAGTCCTGGCTTCCCGCCGCCGTAAAGACCGGATGCTCCGCGGAAAACACAAATGTCCCGCCGGGGCTTAAAAACCGGAAAATTTTCTCCGTCACCCCCGAGAAATCCTCCACATAGTGAAAAGCCAGGGAGCTGAGCACGATGTCGAAGCTCTCCGCCGGAAAATCCATATCCTCCATGGCGGTGCGCACATAAGTCACACAGCCGGCCTTCGTCTTCTCTTCGGCCACCTGAAGCATTTTCTCAGAAATGTCCACTCCCACCACGGAAGCAGCCCCGTGCTCCGCCGCATAGATACAGTGCCAGCCATATCCGCAGCCGGCGTCCAGCACCCGTTTTCCGTGAAAGTCCGGCAGGAGCTTTTCCAGGGTCTCCCATTCTCCCGCGCCGGCAAGTCCTTTTTTGGAACGTTCCATTTGACTGTATTTTTCAAAAAAAGCTGCGTCATCATAGCGATTCTCTTTCACGTTTCCACTCCTCCCTCATCTTTTCCGCCGTCTGGAAGCGCCGATAAAACTGCCCGTAAAATTCCTGGCTCCCGTCATAGGGAGTGAGGAAAAACAGGTTCAGAATGGTCAGGTTCAGCTTCTTCACTTTCTCCTGGTCCGCGCATCTCCTGACATATTCCTGGGCATCCAGCAGGAAATAATGCCAGTCCGCCACATACTTTTCATTGGTCTTTAAATCCGGCGTGTCGATAAACCGGCTCACCTTCACCTTGGTCCGGTTCTCCTTCCGGCATTCCCCCGTCTGGAGAAAATAGCGGAAACTACCATTCTCATAAAAACGGCCCAGTGGAAACAGGCGGCACAGTCCCGGCCGGCTGGCGTGCACCCTGCAGCGCCCATCCTCGTCCAGAAAGCCGCAGGCCTCCTCCGGGCCTGCCATTTTCAGATTTGGCAGAATAATTCCGTCCTCCACATGAAGTTCCAGATATCTGGAAAACAGTTCTTCCAATCCCACTTTCCCCTCAATATTCAATCTGTAAATATCAAGAGGATCCACTATCACAGAATTCCCCATATGACGGCAGCAGGCGGAGCAGCCGCGGCAGTCTCCGCAGCCCGCCCGCACCATATCTTCCGACCGATACAGCTTTCCGTCGGAAATGTCCTCCATCCGGACTTCTCTTCTCATTTCATCAGCTCCTCACTGTCCAGAACCACCGTAAAGGGTCCGTCGTTGACCAGGCTCACTTCCATGTGGGCTCCAAAACGTCCCTGCTCCACCTTCTTCACATAGTTCCGGCACCGCTTTGCCGCGTACTCGTAAAGCCGGTTTGCCATCTCCGGCGGACCGGCCTTGATAAAGCTGGGCCGGTTGCCCTTTCGGCAGTCCGCGTAAAGAGTAAACTGGCTTACCACCAGCAGCTCTCCGTCCACGTCCGCCAGGGACAGATTCGTTTTGCCATTTTCATCTTCAAAAATTCTCAGACGGCACATTTTGTCCACCATCCGGTCTGCGATTTCCTCCGTGTCGGAAGCCTGAACTCCCAGGAGCACCAGAAATCCTTTTCCGATCTCTCCCACAACCTCTCCGTCCACCTTCACCGACGCGGACGATACCCGCTGCAGCACGATTTTCATAAACCCTATCCATTCCTTTCACTCATTGTATTCCCGCCGCAGAATCACAGCAGATGCACCTTTTCACACAGCCGCTGGATCCGCCCGCCCATGGGCATCTCCGCCAGCTCCCGCTCCCGCACAGTCCTCGTCTTTATCAGGCCCACGCCGTAAAATACCATGGCTGCCGGCACAGCGACCAGCAGGCTCAGGGCATTGGAATGGGACACCAGATGAATCAGGTGATAGACCGCAAAAGCCACCGCTCCCATGACTGCTGAAATGCACAGAGGCATGAAAAAGGTGGTGACCACCTCCTGGCGGTAGTGCATGGCCCTGCCGATGGAAACCCAGTTGAGAATGCAGACTACCAGAGCGAATGTCACATTTCCCACTACCAGGCCGTACACTCCCCAGTTCAGCCGATCCAGCATCACATAGACCAGCACCACATGAATGCCCAGGGATATGGCGGAATGGGTCACCGATTTCGCCATCAGATCAATTCCCTGCAGAACGGCGTTGGTCACCGTGGACAGCGAGAAAAATACTACTGCAGAGGCTCCCATCATCATCAGATTCGCCGACAGTTCCCTGCTGTCCCCAAACAAAAGCTGAAGAATGGGGGATGCCAGCACTCCCATGCCCACGGCACAGGGAATGGCGATAATCATGTTGAATTTTATGGTCATATAGATCTTTCTGCGCACCGCCCCGTTCTTTTTCATGGCTTTGGAGGTGACGATACTTGGAATCATGGACGCCCCCAGGGACGTGGCGATGGCCACCGGCACATTGGTGAGCAGACGATATTTTCCGCTGTAGATGCCCAGAAGTTCCATCCTCTCCTGCTCGCCGAAGCCTTTTCCACCCATGATGATCCCAAACATGGAGTTATCCACAGAACCGCTCAGCTGATACACTGTCTGACTCAGGATAATGGGAACTACTGTCAGGAAAAGTCCCAGAGCCACCCTTCTGTAAGAGGAATGCTTTCCCTCTGCCCGGTGTCCCCGGCCCCGGCAGTACAGCGCCATCACCACCGCCAGAAACAGAAACGCCGCCAGCGCTCCCACAAACGTTCCCAGCGTACCTCCGGCAGCGCCGTAGGAGGCAGGATTTGGCCTGTCCGCAAACCGCTTCATGAAATCGTAGGAAGCCCAAATGCTGACTCCCGCATGGACCAGCTGCTCGATAATCTGGGACACGGAAGTGGGAATCATATTGCCCCGCCCCTGGAAAAAGCCGCGGAATACTCCCATCACCGCAAATACCAGAATCGTGGGAGCCATCACCTTCAGAGGCAGGGCACTGCCCGGACTCCGAAACAGACCGGCCGCGATCCTGTCTGCTCCGAAAATCAGCGCCACTGTCATTACGCCGCCTGCAATGGTTCCAAAGGCGATTCCGCAGTTGAATATCCGCTTCACATCTCCCGGCCGCCGGCCGCCCCTGCTTTTGGCAATCTGCTTGGATACCGCCAGAGGCAGGCTGTAGGAAGACAGAATCAGGCCAATATTGTAGATCTCATAGGCCGTATTGTAATAACCGATGCCCTCATCCCCCAGAATCCGGGTCATGGGAACCTTGTAAAACAGTCCGATCAGTCTCACGATGATCCCGGCTGCTGCCAGGATACTGCCCTGCACCAGGTAATTGTCATTATTTTTGCCCATTTTTCTACCTGCACCTTCTGTTCTTTCTTTTGTATATGGTCTCAAAAACAATCCCATTTTATCACAGGAAATGTGGGGTTTCAAGAAAATAAACAAAAACACCCCCGCTGCCGGGGGTGTCTGTCTTCTCTTTCTGTTCTATTCCATCCGGTACCGGATTCCGATGTCGTTTCCCTTTACCGTCACCTCGCCCACGGCTCCGCATATCAGCGGCATGGCAGGCGGCAGGTGGCCGAAGTCCGCATCCATGATCACCGGGACTTCGTATTCCGCCAGCAGTTCCATCACCGCGTGGTACTGATCCAGTCCCATCATCTCCTCCCCGAAATGAAGAGGGCGTCCGATGAGAAATCCCTTCACATGGCGGAACCAGCCGGCATGCTTCATCTCCCATATGGCCCGGCGCATGGCCATCACCGTCAGGTCGCAGGACTCCAGAAACCAGATAATCCCGTCCTGCCGGTATTTATCGGAAAAAGGCCGGACCCCGTCATAGCAGGTGCCCACCAGGCTGGCCAGGCAGTCCAGACATCCGCCCACCAGCCGTCCGCGAAAGGCGATCTCCTCTTCCTCTCCTGCCGGGCGGCCGCCCACATAGCTTTTCAGTATCTTCGGCTCCGTCAGCCGGTAGGGGGCACGGGGATCCTTTTCTCTGATAGAAGCCTCCATATCCATACCTCCGTTCTCCCAGAACGGATAGCCGTGAACCTCACTGGTTTTTCCCATAAGCAGGTCATAGGCGTCCTGAAGGGAGGGATCCCAGGGTTCCATGGCAAAGGAGCCGGCACAGGGACCGTAGACAGCAGCCGTGTCGCAGAGCGTCGCAGACAGAAACGTGAAATTGGTATTGTCGGAAAAGCCCATGAACCACTTCGGCTCCGCCCTGCGGATCCTCTCAAAATCCACATAGTCCAGGATCTCGCACATCAGCTCTCCCCCGGCACAGGAGATGAGAACGTCATTTTCCTTCCGGCAGTACCACTCCGTCAGCTCCTCTCCGCAGGCACGGGGCGTATTGCTGATGCCGATCCCCTTTTCCTCATAACAGTTGGGGCCCGGATCCAGCCCGTGCCCCCTGGCTGCAAACGCTTCCTTCGCATACTCAAATATGGTGCGGTAAGGTTCCACGCCGCAGCCGAAAGACGGCGCCGCAAACCCGATGGTTCCCCCCGGTTTTAAAAATTTCGGATATCTCATGGCTCTCTGACGTCCTCCTCTCACTGAATCAGGTGAATCCGGCCTTCCTCATACCGGTCCTGCTGAGGTCTCTCCTCCGCAGGATAGCCGCAGGACACAATGGCAAAGGCCTCCAGCCCTTCCGGATTTCCCAGCACCTGGTTTACCGCGTCCATTCGCTCCCTCACCGGCGCAATGCCCATCCAGCAGGTGCCAAGCCCCAGATCTGCCGCCTCCAGCAGCAGATTCTCCGTGGCAATACTCATGTCAATTTCCGCATAGGAAGGAGCCGTCAGACCCTCTTTCCGGTAGCAGGGCACAATGGCCAGGGGCGCATCCTTTAAAAAGACCGCATAGGGGCTGCACTGGGACAGCTCCCGGATCTTTTCCTTTGACGTGACCACGTAAAACTCCCAGGGCTGCTGATTTCTCGCCGACGGAGCCGCCATGGCCGCCCGCAGAAGCCGCTCCACCTTTTCCGGCTCCACCTGTCGATTTTCATATTTTCTCACACTGATTCTCTTAAAAATTGCATCCATCTGTCTCACACCTCCAGGTCAGTTGTCATTTCAGCCGTTTTACAGGGGCTTGCCCGCCAGAATCTCCTGGTAATCTCTGTAGTTTTCCTGCAGCAGCCCCGGCGTGTCCAGACCATAGGGACATTTTTTCGCACAGGCTCCGCAGTGCAGACAGTCCTCAATCTTTTTCATCATGGCCTGGGCTTTTTCTGTCAGCTGCTTTTCCGACGGCGAGCGGCGGATCAGCAGACTCATGCGGGCGCAGGTGTTGATCTCAATTCCCACCGGACAGGGCATACAGTAACCGCAGCCCCGGCAGAAATTGCCGGAAAGTTCTTTCCGATCCCGGTCGATTACTGCCTGCAGTTCTTCATCCATCGCCGGCGGCTCATCCATATACCGGAGAAATTCCTCCAGCTCGCTCTGTCTCTGCACACCCCAGATGGGAAGAACACCGTCATACTGGGCCAGGTAGGCGTAGGCGGCGGCTGAATTGGTGATCAGGCCGCCGGACAGGGCCTTCATGGCAATAAATCCCATGTCCGCCTCCCTGCACATCTCCACCACTTCCAGGTCTTTTTCCGTGGCCAGATAGCAGAAGGGGAACTGAAGGGTC
The DNA here is from genome assembly GCA_019116745.1 of Candidatus Lachnoclostridium stercorigallinarum. Classification (GTDB taxonomy): domain Bacteria; phylum Bacillota; class Clostridia; order Lachnospirales; family Lachnospiraceae; genus Lachnoclostridium_A; species Lachnoclostridium_A stercorigallinarum. The sequence goes on along the minus strand of DXBC01000131.1, from coordinate 14,528 downwards.
TCGTAAAGGCCGGATTCTACGGCTTCCTTCGCGACTCCAATCCGGTGATTGGTGATGCCGATGTGGCGCACCACTCCCTGATCCTTCGCCTCCGCCATAGCCTCATACAGGCCGGTACCGTCCCCAGGCTTCGGACAGAAGGCGGGATTGTGAAACTGGTAGATATCCAGGTAATCCGTCTTCAGCATCTTCAGAGATGTCTCCAGGTCCCGCTTGAACCCCTCTCCGTCTTTTGCCATAGTCTTTGTAGCCAGGCAGATCTCTCCTCTTACATCTGCCAGGGCCTCTCCCAGCTTTTCCTCACTGTCAGAATACGCCCGGGCCGTATCAAAAAAGCGGAAACCGCCGTCATAGGCGCCGCGAAGAAGCTTCACTGCATCATCCATGCCGACCCGCTGCACCGGCAGAGCTCCAAACCCGTTCTTCGGCACCGTAATGCCTGTCTTTCCCAGCGTTACCATATCCATAGTCAGAACCCTCCTTCTTTTTTCTCATGAATACTTACATTATACATAAAAAAGAGGCGGGAATGCAATGATTTCCGCCTCAAATCACAAGTTCCGCCATTCAGACTTTGTCCACCGGCGCCATCAGCACCTTTCCGGTGCCCCGGAACACATTCACCAGGCCTTCTCCGGAAACCGCCGATCCCAGCAGAGATTTTCCGGATCGCTCCACAGAAAATTCCAGGCCGCCGCTCCAGGCCACAGCCATATTTCCGTCAATCTTCAGCACATCGTTTTCCAGGGTGATCTCAATGAGCTCCTCTTTTGGAGAGCTGGACTCCAGACAGACGATTCCCCTGCCTACTAAAGACAGGTTGAACAGCCCCTCTCCTCCCGCTACTGCCGAGGACAGATTGGAGCGCATCACCGCCTTGTGCTTTAAGCCGGACTCACAGGCCAGGAAAAAGCCGTCCTCCAGCACCACGGAGCCGCCCCACTCTCCCACATCCAGAAGCAGAAGATATTTGTAGGTAGGTTCCAGCACCATGATTCCGCTGCCTGTGTATTCCGGCTTGATTGCAGATTCTCCGCTGGCCTTTCCCCGCACCGCTTTGCCCAAAAGATCTCCTACACCCTTAATGCCTGTGGTAGCTTTCACGTCTCCCACCATCCACTGCATGGCCCCTGCCTGCACAGTCAGCGGAGACTTGCTCAGATCGCAGATCACCTGACGCTTGCGCACATTCATGGCATCGCAAAAATAGGCGTTCATGGCTGACTGAGGGGAAACGCTCAAATCTCTCCTGTACTCAATTACCGTAAACGCCCCTGCCGTCTCCACAATTCGAATATCATCGTTGTCTGTCAAATTAGAAATCCGATACATGGCTCTCCTCCTTATTTGTGTATATTTCCATATTATCAGACTTTTTTCTCGCCAACAACTTAATTCTTTCTTACTTCTGCGTCCACTGCCGGTGGCTCACGGACGCATCCTCCATCATTTCTTCCATTTCCTTCACGTATTTGCTGTCCGGCGCCGCCCGCAGCCACATCCCGTACCCACGGGTAGAGGTCACGGATTTCCGGTCAATGGGATAGCCGGCACAGTAATCCACATACAGGTTTGCATAGAGATTTTTCATGAGCTCTGCGGCTCCCTCCGGGACGGCAAACCGGGTTTTGCTCAGCTGATCCCGGATGGTCTGGCGCACCAGTTCCGTCCCCTTCTGATCAAACTGCAGCAGAATTTCATCCTCACCGCCTGACGCCGCCGCCAGAGACGCCACATCCGCCTCTCTGGTCTCAAAGGCCAGCCGGTTTTCTTCATCCCATCTGAGATAGCCGTACTGACAGGGCGGAATGGAATACGGGCCCAGCACGATCTCCGTAACCCCGTACACATGGTCCTCCGCCCCCGGCTCTTCCCTGTGCTTTTTGATCCGCTGGGCGTGAAGGTGGCCGCTGACATAAAGGGGAATTTCATACTTTTCCAGCAGCTCCGTCACCTGTCCGCCGTTTTCCAGCGTGCATTCCGTCTTATACAGACGGCTCTCCGAAAGCAGGTTATGATGGGCCACCGGAAGCACGGAAATTTCCTTTTCTGCAGCCAGAGAAAGCTGTTCCTCCATCCAGGCCAGAGTCTCCTCCCTGATCCTGCCTCCCACGTGGTTTTTATCCTCATATTGACAGGAATCCAGCATCATGACCCAGTGGGTATCGTCCAGAACATACACATAGCTCAAAGACGCACTGTCTCTGGAAATGGCTCCGTCATAGCCGAATTCCCTGTAAATTTCATAAAATTCCTCCCCGCTGTCCAGATTTTCAGCTGCCTGTTTTTCATCGCCGAAATAGACGGCAGCCATGGGATTTTTGATATCGTGATTTCCCGGAATCACCAGCACGGGAACTCCTGCCTCCTGAACCCTGCGCAGCTTGTCTGCAAGTTCCAGGTGACCCTGCCTCTCTCCGTTGTGGGTGAGGTCTCCGGACAGTATCAGGGCTGAGGGCCGGGCACGCACCGCCTCCGCCAGAAGAGCGTCTGTCATCTCCTCACTGTACTGACTCGGCTTTCCGTCGTCTGCCGCTACCATTTTCCGGAAAGCGCTCCCGTCGTCATGGGCAGACGGACTGAGATAGTGCAGGTCGGAAGCCAGCATCAGATCCGGCGGCTCATAAGCTTCCGGTGTCTGCGTTTTCTCTTCGCCGCAGGCATTTTCCCCCGTTTCCTCTTTTTTCCCGGAGAATATTTCTCCGGCTGCCGGCCTGTTCTCCGCCGGGCTGTCCCATTCTCCCGCTTCTTCCGGCTCTCTCCCATCGCCTTCTTCCGGCCGGAGCGTCTCTTCCGCTGCAGCCGTCTCCTCAGTCTCTCCAGTCTCCTCCCACGGCTTTATCCTTATCCCAAAGCGTATGAAGCAGACTGCCAGAAAAATTCCGCCGGCAAGCAGCAGAATCGCCAGTATGTACGCCAGCACTTTTTTCAGCTGGCCTGATGTATGTTTCATAAGTCAGTCCTTTGCAGTAAAAATCCCATGGAGACGCAGTTTCTTTTGTCCCCATGGGGTCATTTCCGGTACGGTCCCCGGACCGTCCGGCATTTTTTATTTATGGTAGGGCTCTCCGTTCTGTATGCGGAAGCTCCGGTAAACCTGTTCCAGCAGGATCACCCGCATCAGCTGGTGAGGAAAGGTCATCCGGGAAAAGCTCAGATGATAATCTGCCCGCTGCAGCACTTCATCGGAAAGTCCCAGAGAGCCGCCGATGACAAAGACGATATGGCCCGTTCCCTTCACGGCCAGGCCGGAAAGCCTATCCGCCAGCCCTTCGCTGGTAAGCATCTCCCCCTGAATAGCCAGGGCAATCACATAGGCCCCGTCTTTTATCTGGGACAGGATCCGTTTTCCCTCTTTTTCTTTGATCTGCCGCTCCACCGTCCCGGAAGCTCCGTCCGGCGTCTTCTCGTCCGCCACCTGAAGAATCTCCAGCCTGCAGTACCGGCTCAGCCGCTTTGCGTACTCCTCCACCGCCTGCTGGTAAAATTTCTCCTTCAGCTTTCCCACTGCCACTACGGTGATCTTCATACGGAAAACTCCAGGATCATGTCATACCACACAGCTCCTCCGTGAACAGAAGCGGACACTCCCATGCTGCGGTATCCGAATTTCTCGTAATAGGGAATCAGACGGTCCTTGCAGGTGAGGATCACTCCCGTTCTCCCCGCCTCTCTGGCCGACCGGATCATATGCTCCATCAGCTCTGCGGCGATTCCCTGCCGTCTCTTATCCGGCGCCACATCCAGCCCGAAAATGCTCTGATAGGCCCCGTCCTTCCGGTGCAGGCTTACGTCCTCAAACATATCGTCGCTGATGGTCTTCTGATCCGTCGCCGCCCCGTTGATCATCCCGATGATCCGTCCGTCTTCCTCCGCCACAAAAAAGCTCTCGGGAAAGGCCTCGATCCTCTCCCGCAGGGATTTTTCATCCGCCGCCTCCGCAGCGGGAAAGCACTCCGCCTCCAGGGCTGTCACTCCCGCCAGATCCTCCGTCTTTACGTTTCTGATTCTGTAACTCATCTCTCTGTATGCTCCTTATGCGCGAAAATAGTATCCCACGCCCCATTTTGTATGGACGTATTTGGGATCGCTGGGGCTGGGTTCGATCTTTTCCCGCAGCCGCCTCACATGCACATCCACCGTACGCACGTCCCCGGTGTCCATGGCCTTGTTGCCCCACACGTAGGTGAGCAGGGCCTCTCTGCTGTACACCTTGTTGGGATTGCACACCAGAAGCTCCAGCAGATCAAACTCCTTCGCCGTCAGGTTGATTTCCTTCTCTCCGATAAATACCCTTCTGGCTTCCAGATCCATCTTCAGATCCCCTGCCGTCACCACCTTGTTTTCCTGCTTCTGGCGGCCCCGGCTGTGTTTGGAATTTCTTCTCATGATGGCCTTGATTCTGGCTTTCAGTTCCAGAATATTAAACGGCTTGGTCACGTAGTCGTCCGCCCCGTACTCCAGTCCCAGAATCTTGTCCATATCGCTGCCTTTGGCGGTCAGCATGATAATGGGCATCTCGGAAAACTCCCGGATCGCCTGGCACACTTCATAGCCGTCATGCTTTGGCAGCATCACGTCCAGAAGCACGATATCGTATTCCTTCGCCTTTGCCATACTGATGGCCTCTTCTCCGTCATATGCACAGTCCACTTCCATGCCCTCCTGTTCCAGGCTGAAGCGGATCCCTTTTACAATCAATTTCTCATCATCCACAACTAATGCTCTTGCCATTGCTCTTCCCCTTGATCACACGCTGATGTTGTCTTTTATCTTTTCAAATGCCCCTTCCTTGATTCCGGGCACTTTCATAATATCTTCCACAGTCTGGAATCCGCCGTTCTCCTCCCGGTAACGGATAATGTCCGCCGCTCTGGACTCCCCGATGCCCGTAAGAGTCATCAGCTCTTGGATGTCCGCCTTATTGATGTTCACCTTTCCTCCGGCAGCGGCCCCGTTCCCGGAAGCAGAAAATTCTCCCTTTTCTGCCTCCTCCTCAGAGGGAACGTCGATCTTCATCCCGTCTTCTGTGAGTTCCGCCAGGTTTAAATACTCAGAAGCCGCCTCATCCGTGAATCCTCCTGCCTGTTCCACGGCCTGAAATATGCGGCTTCCCTCCAAAACTCGGTACACTCCGGGGTTTTTCACTTCCCCGCAGATATGTACATAGTGGTAAACAGGAGCCTGGGGCTCCGTCCCGCTTTCAGACAGGGCAGATGTTCCCAGGCTTTCCGTCTGTTCTCCACCGATATTTTCTGAAATCCCGCCGCCGGTGCAGCTGTAGCATATTCCTGCAGCAGCCAGCATAAAAGCGGCAAAAATCGTCTTCCAGTATTGTTTTTTCACAGTTTTTCGCGCTCCTTTTTCCGCGCGCAAACCGTTCTCAGCCTGACTAACTCTATTTTACATAAAACTTGTCAGGAAATCAACTGCGAAAAATAATAATTCCCCCGATGGCCACTGCCGCTCCCAGAGCCTTTTTCCACTCAAAAGCAGCCTTTTCCACCCCGAATAAGCCGAACAGCTCGATGCCGTAGGCCACCAGGATCTGAGAAATCACAATAAGCAGGGCAGACCGGGCCGGCCCCAGGCTCTCCACACTCCGGATCACAGTATAAGTGATAAAGGCTCCCAGAATCCCACCTGCCAGCATATATTTCGGTTCCACCGCCATCAGCGCGGACACGCTCTGGCGGCCGGTGAACAGCCAGATCACCACACAGGTCACAAAAGCCGTAAACTGTACCCAGCCGGCAGACACCCACTCGCTGGTCTGCCGTGTCACCTCCGTGTTAAATACTCCCTGAATGCTCATCAGAGCTCCGGACAGCAGAGCGATCACAATACCCCACATAAATTCATCCTCCATTCCAGTCATTTTTCCTATTTTCTGCACTGGAAGGACAAATTATGCAAAAATCCGCTTCTTTCTGTCCTCAGGCTCTTCTCAACGCCCTCAGGCCCTTCTCATGGCAGCTGCCCGCACCAGGTGCTCCGCCAGCACCGAGGTGGTCACAGCTCCCACGCCTCCCGGCACGGGAGTGACCATAGACGCTTTCCCGGCTACAGCCTCAAAATCCATATCGCCGCAGAGTTTTCCGTTTTCATCCACATTGATTCCCACGTCCACCGCCACGGCTCCCTCCCTCACGTGATCCGCGCCGATCATCCGGGGATTCCCCGCCGCGGCCACCAGAATTTCCGCCTCCCGGCACACCCGCTCCAGCTCTCTGGTTCTGGTGTGACAGACGGTAACCGTGGCGTGCTCTTTCAGAAAAAGCATGGCCAGGGGACGGCCCACCACAGGACTGCGCCCCACAATGACGGCCCGTTTTCCTTCCATAGACACGCCGTAGCCCTTCAGGATCCGCACCACAGCCTCCGCCGTACAGGGGGCAAAGCCGGTCTCATCGCCGGAAAAGACTCTGGCAATATTTTCCGGTGAAATTCCATCCAGATCCTTCACCGGATCGATCATTCTCTCAATCTCCTTCTCGTCCAGCTGCGGAGGCAGAGGCTTCAGCAGCAATATGCCGTCCACCTCCTCATCCTCATTGATGCGCCGGAATTCTTCCCGAAACTCCTCCATGGATATATCCTGGGGATAAGCATAGCTTACCGCCCCCAGGCCATACTTTTTCATTCTGGAGAGAGCCCCCCTCTCATAGGACAGGTCATCCGGCTTTTCTCCCACCCGAACGATGGCCAGGGTCGGCACATATCCGCCCAGTTCCTCAAGCTGCCGTTCCACTTCTGTCTGTATCTTTGCGGAAACCTCCGCTCCCTTTAACGAGACCATCTTTTTTCCTCCTGTTTCCTTTTGTGTGCGTGTTCTTGTATGAGCGCCAATCCCCGCTATCTCAGCCGGGATGCCACGCGGCCGTATATGTCATCTGCCGCCTCTGTGCCCTCCCGGACCAATTTCTCTGCTTTCCGGTTCAGCTCCTCCGCTTTCTCCCGGTTTTTCATGGATCCGGTGTTGATCATCACATTCATGGCTCCGCCGGTCACGGCGGTCCGTATAAACTGAACAGCCACGCCCACGTCGCTCACCGCCATTACGCTGCCCTTTTCCTCCAGCTCCCTTAAGATCCCCAGCATTTCCATGCCGGTTTCCATAAGCTCCAGGGGGACCAGGCTGGCGGCCAGAAGCCGTTCCTCCATGACCGTCTCCTTCTCGCGGCGCTGCTCATCCGTATCGGCGGGAAGGCGGTAGGCCTCCGCCAGGGGAGCAAACACTTCTTCGTCTTCCCGGGCCAGCTCCAGAAAACGGGCTTTAAGCCCTTCCATCTTGTTTATATATTCCAGAATCTCCGGCTCCCACCGGGCATATTTTTTCTTTCCCACCGTCAGGTTGGCTACCATAAGGCCCAGACCGGCTCCCAGGGCTCCCCCCAGGGCGGAAGCTCCGCCGCCGCCGGGCACCGGAGCTTTGGATGAAAGCTCCGTTAAAAATTCCGTAAATTCCATGTTTACCTCCCTTTTTTCCTGCGGATTCTTCCGCTGACGCCGATGACCGCCAGAATCAGCACGCTTCCCGCCGAGATCACGGCGCCCGGCCGCAGTCCCTGGGGTTCATAGCTCATCTCAATCTCATGGCTTCCCGCCGGAAGCTCCACTGTGAGGAAGGTATCAAACAGCTTCCTGGTGGAAACTTCTTCCCCGTCCACCGTCACCGTCCAGCCCTTATCAAAGGGAATGCTGGTGTAGAGAAGCCCTGCCTCTTTCATTTCAATGGATCCCTTCAGAGTGGTGTCCGTCCATTCTGTGAGCACCCACTCTTCGTCGCTGAGAATATTGTAAATCTGCTCCAGGGCGCTGTCGGAAAACCGGTAGAGACGGACCTTCATGTCCGCTCCCGCCTCGTCCACGGCAGTGAGGAGAATTTCCTCTCCCGGCTGGCATCTGCCCAGCTCCAGAAGATATCCTCTGTTTACATTGTCAAACGTGGTGCTCTCCTCGCCCCAGTTTACCCGCACTTCCCGGATCTGACGGTTGGACACGTAGGCGTAGTACTCTCCCTCCTGCTCCACCGTATAGCTGTAGGTGCCGCCGCCGTCCTGGCCGTAGACCTCTTCCAGCACCCGGGAGGTGCCCAAAACGGTGCACAGATCATTCTGCACATCGGCAGGGTTGCCCAGATCCAGCTGCCAGTTGTCTTCCAAATCTGTGGAAATACCAAAGCCCAGCGGCAGGGTATAGGACTTCCGGTACAGCCAGGTATCTCCTTCCTGTCCCGCCAGAGTCAGCAGGGGATTGCTCCCCTGATTCCAGGAGTACAGGCCATACCTCACAGACAGCAGGGAGTCCACCAGAGGCGTGCTTCCCTCGATGCTGTAGGCGTTGGTGGACGCCTCGCAGCCCATTTTTCTGTAGAAATCAGTCATGCCCGCATTGGCCGTGGAAGAAAACAGGGAGACAGACGGGAAATTCATCCAGGCGCCGTCATTTTTCGTCTTGCCGTTTACCTTCTCAATCCGGAAGAAAGTGTCGGCGGGAGTCAGGCCGGACACCAGGTCGATCACATCCTGATTATCTTCCACATAGGCCGTCCTGCTGGTGGTTGTCACGCTGGTGGCCGTAGTATTTACCGCCGCCTCCACCGATACCGCCGCCAGGGCCAGAAGTACCAGAAGATTTCCGTTGATCCTGCCCTTCTGATACAGCCGGATCAGGCCGGCATAAACAGCCAGAAACAAAATGGCCGCATAAAACACAATAAAATGGAAGGCGTCATCCGTCACCGTCTGCTCCGCCACCAGCACAAAGCAGACGGAGCCCCAGAAGGCAATGGCCACGTGTTTCCACGGCGTCTCCCCCAGATAGGTATATGCCCGGTAGCACATAAACAGCATCAGGAAAATGTAAATAAACGACTGACGGCAGGGCAGACTGTTGGGATAGTGGAAGCCATGCCAGATAAAGTTCAGCACATTGATGGAAAAGCTGGCAAAAAACAGGAGCAGCAGAAAGCAGTACACCGCTTTCTCCTTCAGCGGAATCTTCCGGCAGGCCAGATACAGCAGGAAGAACAGAAATACCGCCACGCCGCAGTAAATGTTGGGCCAGTGATCCAGTCCCACCTCCACTTCCACGTTGGCGATGTGTCTGGCCAGCATATCGATAATGGAAAAATAGCTGCTGAAAGTATCCGGAAAGTTAAAATCCCCGGAGGCCGTCATCTGCAGGGCGAAAATCTCCGGCAGCAGCACAGCCGCCGCCATCCCCCCTGCCAGCAGGGAATATCCTGCAAACTGACCGCAGATTTTTACATAATCCTTTCCCTGCTTCTTCTCTCCCAGAATCAGCAGGCAGACAAAGTAGATCACCATAAACAGGCAGATCATAATGGAAATATAATAATTGGAAAGGATGGAAAGGCCCAGGGTCACGCCGTAAAGGAGTCCTTTCTTTTCCTTTACCAGCCGTTCCAGCCCCAGCATGATCAGGGGGAAGAGCCAGATGCAGTCCAGCCACATAATATTCCAGCTGTAGGCTGCCATATATCCGGACAGGGCGTAAAAAATGCCGAAGAAGGCCGCGTCGAAGCTGCCCGCCCGCCCGTGCTTTCTCAGGTACCAGGTGAAGGTCAGGCCGGCCAGGCCAATCTTGAACACGATCATATAGGTCATAAATTCGATGATATAGGCCTTCGGGCACAGCACAATCAGCCAGTTTACCGGACTGGCCAGATAGTAGGCATAAAGAGCCGCAAAATTCACTCCGCCGCCCACGTCCCAGCTGTAGAGCAGGCTTCCGCCCGTCCGCAGCTTGTGGTGGAATTCAGAAAAGAACGGGGCGTACTGGTGGTACATATCCGTTCTCAAAAAGCTATTGTCTCCGAAAGGAAAAATCTCCCTCTGGATAAAAATGATGATCATGATCGCCACGGGAATCCAGAAAGCCGCCAGCAGGCCGTCCACCGGACGGAGCAGGCTCGCCTGCGGGAACTTTCCCGCCGGTATCTGCACTTCCTGTACGGGTCTGCCGGCCTTTCCCGCCGGTCCGTCCGTTTTCCCCGCCGGCTCGCTGTCTTCCTCTCCGTCCAGATCTTCCACGATCAGCTCCTCATCGCCTTCCGCCGTATGTTTCAGAGGCTCAGAGGCTTTCGCCCCTCCTCTATGCAGTTCTCTCTCCATCTCTCTTTTCTCCATAACTCCCAGAATCTCATCCAGCTCTCTGGCTGCCTCTCCGGTGTCTTCCCGCTTCATCCTACTTTCTCCCCGCCAAACGTTTCCGAAATATAATCAGCTTGCTGAACACGTAATTCAGCACCAGGGAAATGACAGATACTCCCATTCTGCAGAGCATATCCTGCCGGATTCCCAGGCCGTCCACCAGGACGATCATGGCCACATAGGTGAAGGCGGCAGTAAACAGCCGGCAGGCAAAAAAGCTGGCCATCTCCTTTATCAGATATTTCAGATGAAAATTAAAGTTTTCAAATACAAAAAGCTTGTTGGTCACATAGGCGAACAGGATGGCAAAAAGCTGGCTGAGTATGGTCGCCGTCCTGTATCCCAGAGGAATCCTTAAAAAAGCGTAGGAAATCCAGTCAACCAGAGTGGTAAGTACACCGAAAATCACATAAGAAACCGTCTCCCGGTTTACAAATTTTGATCGGATCCGGTCCGTCATCCGTCCTGTCCCGTCCTTTCTCTCCAAGCGCGCTCTTCGTCCGCGCCGCTCTCTGTTTTACAGTTCTTTCTTTTGTCTTTCCGGCTATTGTATTACACCGGCCGGAAAAAGTAAAGTCCGGAGTCACCCGCCTCAGCTCTCCTGAAGCCACTGCTCCATTCCATCAGAATAGTGGAGTTCTCCGTCATCGGTGATAAATACGGCCCATACTTCATCCAGGGAGTTGATCAGCTCCATCCCCTTTTCCAGTCCCAGAGAAAAGCAGGTGGTGCTCAGCCCATCTCCGTCCACCGATTCTTCCGACAGAATAGTAACCGCCGTCAGACCGTTCTGATAGGGATAGCCGGTCTTCGGATCCAGAATGTGGTGATAATTTACCCCGTCCTTTTCAAAATGCCGCTCATATACTCCGGAGGACACCACCGACATATCCTCCACCTCCACAACTCCCACCGTCTCATTGTGACTGGCATAGGGGCGCTGGATTCCAATTCGGAAGGGATTCTCTCCGTTTGCCCCCACACAGAGCACATTGCCTCCCAGGTTGATGATGGCACTCTCCACTCCCTGATCCAGCAGGTACTCCTTCATCCGGTCCGCGATATATCCTTTGGCGATCGCCCCCAGATCGATGGCGGTATCGTCATCAGAAAACAGGACTTTGCTGCCGTCCACAGAAATCTTTTCATATCCTACTCTGGGCAGGTTTTCATCAATCAGTTCCTGAGCCGGAACCTGAGGGTCCTCCGCCGTAAAATCCCACAGAGAACTGACAGGCTCAATGGTGATGTCAAAAGCTCCTCCGGAGAGCTGGCTGTAGTACAGCCCTCTGCTGATTACTTCCGCCGTATCCTCCGACACCTCCATCTCTCTGGTGCCCGGAGCCCGATGATTGATCTGATAAATCTCACTGGTTTCAACGGTACGGCTGAGCAGTCCTTCATACTCCCGGCACAGCTCCATGCAGCCGTCCAGTATGGCCTCATCCTCCGAGTCATACAGCGTCACCGTCACAAATGTATTCAGCAGGAAGCCGGATCTGGTCACCGGCTCCGTCTGTGTCTGCCGACACCCGCTGAGAAGGACAGCTGTCACTCCCAGAACAATCAGCAATTCCTTTCTTTTTCTCTTCAATCTGCAATCTCCTTTTTATATATGTTTTTGTAATAAATGCTGGATTTTTTATAGCTGTAATGGTATATTATTATCATAAGATTTTTGGTATATATACGAGGAATTCATATGAAAATCAAACAGCTTTACACTTTCCGAACTGTCTGTGAAGAGGAAAGCATTACAAAAGCCGCAGAACGTCTCTCCACCACCCAGCCTGCCATCTCCCGAACCATCAGTGAGCTGGAGGAATCTCTGGGAACTCAGCTGTTCGACCGCACCGCCAGAAAAATTGTTCTGAACGACGCCGGCCAGCTCTTTCTCTCCAAAGTGATCCCTCTTCTGGAGCTCTATGAAGACCTTCAGCGCGGCTTCGGGAATCATGAAGTTCAATATGAACTGAAAATCGGAGCCACCCCTTCCGTGGCTGCCTCCGTCCTGTTCCGGATTCTGGAAAAATTCCGCTCCAGTCATGAAGAAGTGCGGATCCGAGTCACAGTAGATAATGAAACAGAACTGGAGCAACTGCTGATTCATCGCAAAATTGATATGGCTCTCACAGAAGGCATGACAGATGATGAACACTTTGTCAAAGTGCCTGTGTCCTCGGAACCCCTATCCATTCTCTGCTCCCCGGATTTTCCCGCAGCGGCAACCGGCGAACTCACTGTCCAGGAACTGGCCAGACAGCCTCTCCTGCTGAAAGAGTCCGGCAGCATGATCCGCCGGATCGTGGACAGCGCCTTTCTGTTTTATGACGTAGCTGTCACCCCTGTCTGGACCAGCACCAGCTCTGCCGTCCTCCTGAAGGCGGCCAGGGAAGGAATGGGCATCGCCATTCTTCCAGGATCTCTGGCGGAGCAGGATCTGCAGAACGGCACCCTGACGGAAATTGCCGTTGCCGACTTCAATCTGGACTGCACCACCCATGTCACCTTCCTTCAGGACAAATATCAGACTCCTGCCTTTCAGGCTTTTATGAATGTGATTCTGTTTTCCGTCACCTGATTTTCCCGCCTCCGGGCAGAGGAACTCTGCCCCATACTGCACAATAATCCCGACGGCCTTCTGGCCGCCGGGATTACAATATCCAATCTCCGAACAGCATGCCGGTCACACGTTTTTCGGATTATGGCGTGCAAAAGCTCAGGCTACCGGAGCTTCCGTGGCTTCTGCCGCCTTTTTCGGTTTTTTATTCATCTCCGCCAGCAGCTTCTCCGTGCTCACCAGCTTGGTGCACAGGCACAGAAGCTCTGTCGCCAGCTCCAGATCGTTTAACGGCGGATAGGAGGGCGCAATCCGGATGTTGCTGTCGTGAGGATCCTTTCCGTAGGGATAGGTCGCTCCCGCAGAGGTCATCACCACTCCGGCTTTCTTGCATCTTGCCACGATCTCCTTCGCACAGCCGTCCATGGACTCAAAGGAGATGAAGTATCCGCCCTTCGGCTTCGTCCACTCTGCGATACCGAGGCCGCCCAGCTCCTGCTCCAGAATTCTCTCCACAGCCTCAAACTTCGGACGCAGAATGTCAGCATGTTTTCTCATATGCTCGATCATCCCATGAATATCCTTGAAAAATCTCACGTTTCTAAGCTGGTTTACCTTGTCATGGCCGATGGTCTGTACAGACAGCTGCCTGCGGATGTCTTCCAGGTTATTGGGAGAAGCCGCCAGGGCAGCGATTCCGGAACCGGGGAAGCAGATTTTGGATGTGGAGGCAAATTTATAGGCCAGGTCCGGATTTCCCGCTCTCTTGCACTCCGCCAGAATCTCGATCAGGTGATCCTGGTCATTGTCATAAAGATGATGAATGGTGTAAGCGTTGTCCCAGTAAATACGGAAATCCTGGGCCGCCGGCTTCAGCCTTGCAAACCGTCTGACCGTCTCGTCAGAATAGGAATATCCCTGAGGATTGGAGTATTTGGGCACACACCAGATTCCCTTGATGGAATCGTCAGAGGAAACCAGCTCCTCCACCATGTCCATATCCGGGCCCTGGGGCGTCATGGGCACGTTGATCATTTCGATGCCGAAATACTCTGTGATAGCAAAATGCCGGTCATATCCAGGCACGGGACAGAGGAATTTCACCTTGTCCAGCTTTCCCCACGGAGTACTTCCCATTACGCCGTTGGTGATGGAGCGGGCCACAGTATCGTACATCACGTTCAGGCTGGAGTTTCCATAGATGATCACGTTGGTGGGAGCCACCTCCATCATATCGGCAATCAGCTCCTTCACCTCGCTGATTCCTTCCAGGCAGCCGTAGTTGCGGCAGTCCGTTCCATCCTCACAGGTCAGATCGTCATGGCTGCTGAGCACGTCCATCATGCCCATGGAAAGATCCAGCTGAGCCAGACTTGGCTTTCCTCTGGACATGTCCAGCTTCAGATCCTTCTCCTGCATCTCTCTATATTGAACTGACAGCTCATCATGAAGTTTCTTCAGCTCATCTCTCGTCATTTCAGCATACGGTTTCATTCTTCACTCTCCTCATCCAGTCTTTTTCGCATATTCTTCGTTTCACTGCAGTAACGCTATCATTATCCACCAAAAGCCCCGTTTGCGCAAGTACTTTTTATCGTTTCCGGTTCAGCCGGATGTCTTCCAGATACTGAAACAGATCGGCGTCCACATTGTCAAACAGTCTGTTCTTCTTTGAGGTAACCCGCTCCAGGTGCTGTTTGTGAATTTCCTCGTTGGTCTCCTGAATCTCTTTCTGAAGATCTCTGGCCGACAGACGGACAGCTCCTTTTCCCAGAATAATCACCTGTTCC
>DXBC01000130.1 GCA_019116745.1 Candidatus Lachnoclostridium stercorigallinarum | reverse complement strand
GAGCCATCACCGCGGGAACCGTAGTTGCCATCATTGTGCTCATCGGAATGCTTTACATGCTGTTCCGTCCCGATCCCTACAAGCACGCAAAAGTGGCGGCGAAGAGGTCTGTGGCGGCGTAAGACGATTTTCCGTAATTTTATAAAACTCTTTTCAGAGAGAAAAGCTGCGTCGGGCTGATGCGGCTTTTCTCTTATCTTTTTTTCGTCTCAAACAGATATTTTTCATAGGCGTTGATGATGGTGGTATCGTGGTAGCGGAGGATCCGCTTTGCCGTGGGATTGTAGGAAAGGTGGACATGGCCGTGGATAAAAAATTCAGGCCGGTAGGCTTCCATCAGGGTGCGGAATCCCTTAAATCCCATATGGGGCAGATCGTCCCCGTCCCCCAGCTCATAGGCGGGGGCGTGGGTGACCAGCACGTCAAAGCCTCTGTGGATCTTTAACTGAAACCAGAGGCGGATGATCCGCAGATTCATTTCCAGCTGGGTGTACTGGTGAGGCCCCGGCTTGTAGCGCATGGAGCCGCCCAGTCCCAGAAAGCGGATGCCGCCGTACTCATAAATCCTGTCTTCAATGGAAATGCAGCCTTCCGGCGGTATTCTTTCGTAGTTTCCGTCATGGTTTCCGTGGATGTAGAGGATAGGGCCGGAAAAGAAGGTGGCTAAAAAGGACAGATAACGGGGATCCAGATCCCCGCAGGAGATGATTACATCCACATCCTTCAGCCGTTCCGGATTGTAGTAGTCCCACAGGGCTTTGGACTCTACGTCAGCAAGGGCCAGAATTTTCATGCCGTACCATCCTTTCCCATGAAAAAGCCCTGGGTCTCCATCATCTGGGCGGCTTCTTCGTTCAGTTCCTCCGGTTCCGGAATTCGGCCAACCACGTTGGAGGCCAGCCAGTCCATGCGGACGATCTGGGCGGGGGTCAGGGAAGTCCCTTCGGGAGTTTTCAGTGTTCCTGCCTGATCTCTCACGTCCCCGGAAAAGATCTGGAAATTGTCGCTGACGATCTGCCTCTTTACCAGCTCCATCAGCTGAAGGGAACGGGGCGGTATGGTCTTGGAGGTAATCACGTCGATGATGCCGGAGGAGATTCCCCACCAGTAATTGATGGAGTCCCCGGAGAATTCATAGGCGGACCGGCTCCAGTTGCCGTTCAGGATGGTCTGAAGGATCCGGTGATAGAATTTTCCCCAGTGCCAGATGGAGGAGGCCAGGCTGACGCCTCCCAGCTCCTCAGGCCGGTACAGGCCGTAGGGTCTGGGCTGAGGAGAGGGAGCCAGCAGCTCAGGTCCGGAAATCAGGGAGACGCCCTGGCTGAGAAGGCGGTTTTCACAGCGGTTATCCCGGAGAGAGGACCAGTCCAGGATTACCTTCGCTTCCGGGCAGACCATCTGAACCCCCAGGGCGAAGGCATTGATGGCGGCGGCTGTTCCGAAAATGGGGAAATCGGCGATATATCCGATGAGCCCGTCCCGTGACAGGATGCCCGCCAGCATTCCCACCAGGAATTTGGCTTCGTACAGACGGCCGTAGTACGTCCTCAGATGGCCGCTGTAGGTGTTGAGAGAGCAGTTTAAGATTTTGATGCCGGGATAGCGGATGCAGGCCCGGATGCTGGAGTCCAGAAACCGGGGAGAGGTGGTGAAAATCACCTGACAGCCGTCGGAAACGGCCTGTTGGATGACGTCCATACAGTCTTTTCCGGAAGCGGCCCCGTCGTACACGGCGGTGGTGATGGTTCCTGCCATGCGGTCTTCCAGATAGAGCCGTCCCAGGTCATGGGCATAGGTCCAGCCGGAGCTGTGAATGGTGCCGTGGTGAACAAATCCCACCTTCAGTTTGGGCCTGGCAGCGGAGATCAGCTTTTGAATCAGGGCGGCCGTGTTTGACTTTTTTTCTTCCGGACGGGTAACCAGGCGGACGGTTCCGCCGGAAGCCAGGGATTCCAGATCCGGCCAGAGCAGGGTGATTTCCCGTCGGAGCTGATCCATGGACTTGTCCAGCATCCCATCCCAGCCGTATACATTTAAATATATCAGAAAGCTGTCGCCGGGGGTGCCGGGGAGCTTTTCCCCTCCCCTTTCCCGGAAGATCTCAGAGAAGCGGAGAAAAGCGGAGGAAAACCGGCTTCTGTCCTCAGCGGACCAGGGGGAGGAGGGATCCTTTCCCAGCAGTTTCAGGAGTCTGGAAAAACTTCCCTCCCTGGAAAAATAGATGGTGTTGATGCCGCCGGACACCCGGTAAAAATCCATGTATTCGTAGTAGATCTTCACTTCCGGGCGGTCGGAAGGGGCGGGGATGATTCTGGTGACGTAGCCCGGGACGGAGACGGCTCCGGAGTACTTCAGTACGCTGACCCGCTTGTTTCCCTCTATCATGTAGTAGCTGTTCATAAACTCGCAGGCGATCACCGGTTCCCGGATGCCTTCCGAGATGTGGGAGAGGTAGAGGGAGGACCATTTGTCTGCGAATTCAGAACTTTCCGGGAGCAGAGGCATAAAATTCCCCGCAAATGCCCTGGTTCTTCCGGAGGTTTTGGTGCCCACCACCCGGGAGAGCGGGATTTCCACCAGTCCCAGGTCGTGTTCCCCCACGGTTTCCGTCATGGGAAGAATCTCATCCAGCACCTGCAGGTAGGGATTCCGTCCCGCCTCCAGATCCTGGCGGTAAGCTTTCTGGGCCAGTTTCCGGGCTTTGGAATATTCTGCTGAAGCCATATTATTCCCTCCTTTCCTGGGATTCGTCCTGCTGTTTGGTCAGACGGGGCAGCGTCCGGTTCTGTTCCCGCCAGCGGCCCGGGGAGATGCCGAAGATAGTCTTGTAGGCCCTGGAAAAGTGAAGCTGGTTGGGATAACCGCACATTTTTCCGATCTCACCGATGTTCATATCAGAAAATTTTAAGAGCTCCGCCGCCCGATTCATGCGGTAATACATGAGAAAATGCTGAAGAGTCTGGTTGGTCCCCTCCCGGAACAGCTTTCCCAGGTAATTCCGGTTCAGATTGCAGAAGGCGGCCACATCTTCCACCGTGATGGAGCGGCTGTAATTCTGCTCGATGAAGGAGATGGCCTCTTTAATATAGAAATCTTTCATTTTTCCCGCAGACGTGGTCTTTGCCTGGGCAGAGCAGCGGATCAGACAGTCGAAAAACAGGTACAGATGGCCGATCTGAAAAATAGAGGACTGTCCCGTATTGTCAATAATGGTCATGAGTTCGTCCCGGATGAGGGGGGCGTACTCTCTCTTTTTTAGGCGATACACAGGATTGTCATAGCTCAGGCCGGCCATTTCCAGAAACTCCAGGGCCTTCACCCCGTCAAATTCCACCCAGGCGTACTCCCAGGGCAGATTTTCGTCGGCGTAGTAGGTATTGACCTGGTTGGGGCAGATGAGAAATCCCTGACAGGCCTCCAGCCGGTGCAGATGGGTGGTGCCGGAGGAATCGTTGGAGCTTAAATAGCCCTTTCCCGAGAAGATAAAATGAAACAGATAATGATTTCTCTTGGCCGGACCGTAGGAGTGAAGGGGAGCGCACCGCTCCCAGCCGTACTGAAAAATGGTCAGGTCGATATTTTTGTCATTCTGAAAAACTCCAAATTTGTAATTCTTTTCCATAGTCCCTCCTATATACCAAAATGATAGCACAATATACAAATTTTGTACATAACTTACATTTTGGTATATGGAAATTCTTCTTGTTCATATCACTTGAATTGGTAAATTGCTATAATCTTCTTACAAGCTAAATTTAGTTTCTGTAATAAATCTACAAAAAGGAGGGAAAGTTGTGAGAAAAATGAAAGGATTGGTTCCGCTGTCCATCGCCTGCGCAGCGGCGGTTATGCTGACAGGATGCGGATCCGGCTCATCCGACGGGAAGACTCACCTGACATTCCAGATCTGGGATGTGGCGCAGCGCGACGGCATGCAGGCCATCTGCGACGCCTACACGGCCCAGCATCCGGACGTGGAGATTGAGGTGCAGGTGACCAGCTGGAACGAGTACTGGACGAAGCTGGAGGCAGCGGCTATTTCCAACCAGATGCCGGACATTTTCTGGATGCACACCAACGAGATTTTAAAGTACGCCGACTACGGAAAGATCGCAGATCTGACGGACCTGTATGACGAGACGGATCCCGACTATTTTAAGGATCATTTCTCGGAAGTCTCCCTGAAGAACATCCAGGGAAGCGACGGCCGGTATTACGGCGTGCCGAAGGACAAGGATACCGTTGGGCTGGTGTACAACAAAGAGATGTTTGACGCGGCGGGAGTGGCCTATCCCGATGAGAACTGGACCTGGGACGACCTCTGCGAGGCTTCTCAGAAAATCTATGACGCCACCGGCAAGTACGGCTATATGGCCTACGGAGACGACCAGCTTGGGTATTGGAATTTTGTATACCAAAAAGGCGGCTACATACTGGCGGAGGACGGCGTGACCGGCGGCTTTGACAACCAGGCCACCAGAGACGCCATGAAATTTTACATGGATCTGCAGAAGGAGGACTGGTGTCCCGATCAGAACTATTTTGCGGAGACTTCCCCGGGAACGGCATTTTTCTCTGAGCAGGGAGCCATGTTCTTAGAGGGAAACTGGAACATCCTGTCCGAGATGAAGAACTATCCGGATATGCAGGGGAAATGGGATGTGGCGGTTCTTCCCAAATGCCCCGATCCGGTGAGCGGAGACGGGCGGGCCACCATTTCCAACGGCCTGTGCTACGCCACTTCTCCGGAGAATGAACATCTGGATATTGTAAAGGACGTGCTCCGGTTCTTTGGCTCAGAGGAGGGACAGAGGATCCAGGGAGAGTCCGGCGCGGCCATTCCGGCTTACGAGGGCCTGGAGCAGACGTGGATCGAAGTGTTTGACAAATTTGACTACCGTCTGAACGTGGAGTGCTTTGTGGACATGTTCGACTACAGCGTACAGTCTGTAAACAACAAATACCGCTCCGTGTGGAAGCCTGAGGTGACGGAGATTCTGTTGAGCGTTTACTCCGGAGATATGGACTTCGAGGACGGCATGGACGCCATGCAGAACGCCCTGAAGGAAGCGGCGGAGGATGACTAAAGGAGGGGGATTATGGCAAATGTAAATGGAAAAGCCGGCAGACATGCGAAATCAGAGAGCAAATGGGCCTATATTATGGTAGCTCCCACGGTGATCGGCCTGCTGGTGTTAAATATTTATCCGTTTCTGGAAACCATTGTGATGAGCTTTTCCAAGACCAGGCCCTTCGGACTGTTTGAACTCCAGGGAATTGAAAACTACGTGGAAATGTTCACCAGCGCAGAATTCTGGAGAGCAAATTTGAATACCCTTTATTTCTGTATTCTGACTGTGCCTCTGGGACTGTTTCTGTCCCTGGTGGTGGCGGTGATGCTGAACGCAAAGATCAAGGGAAGAACCTTTTTCCGTGCCGTCTTCTTCCTTCCCATGGTAGTGGCTCCCGCAGCTGTAGCCATGGTGTGGAAGTGGATGTTCAACACGGAGTACGGCATTATCAACAGCCTGTTTCACTCGGACATCAGCTGGATCACCGATCCTAATGTGGTCATGGTGACCTGCGCCATTGTGGCGATCTGGTCAGCCATCGGATACGACGCGGTGCTTCTGCTGTCCGGCCTTCAGAATATTTCCAAATCTTACTATGAGGCGGCCAGCCTGGACGGAGCCACGAAACTGCAGCAGTTTTTCTATATTACCCTGCCCATGGTTTCCCCCACTCTGTTTGTGGTCATGATCATGAGGCTGATGTCATCCATCAAGGTTTATGATCTGATTTATATGCTGGTGGAGGAGTCGAACCCGGCTCTGACCAAAGCCCAGTCGCTGATGTATCTGTTCTATCGGGAGTCCTTTGTCACCGGAAATCGGGGACTGGGTTCCGCCGTAGTAATCTGGACAGTGGCGGTCATCGGCCTGGTGACGGTGGTGCAGTTCTGGGGACAGAAGAAATGGGTTAACTACGAGGTATAGGAGGGGAGCTTATGAATTCATCATTAGAGAGATCCAGACGGATCCGAACCATTGGAATCTATGCCTTTTTCATCGTAGGATGCGTGATCATGATCTTCCCCTTTGTGTGGATGATTCTCACCAGCTTCAAGACGGTGGAGGAGAGTATGCGGATTCCGCCGGACATTCTGCCGGAGACCTGGAACCTGAGCACTTTTAAGGAGGCCATGGCGTCCCTGCCGTTCCTGACCCTTTACAAAAATACAGCCCTGATGGTGTTCTGGCGGGTGGTATGCGCAGTGGTATTTTCTTCCATGGCAGGATATGCCTTTGCAAAGCTGAAATTTAAGGGCAAAAACCTGCTGTTTTCCCTGGTGCTGGTGCAGATGATGCTTCCGTCCCAGATTTTCATTACGCCCCAGTATCAGATGCTGGCAAAATTGGGTCTGACCAACTCCATCTTCGCCCTGGTGTTCCCGGGAATCGTCAGCGCCTTCGGGACGTTTTTCCTGAGGCAGGCATACATGGGAATCCCGGATGAGATCGCGGAAGCGGCCTATCTGGACGGCTGCAACCAGTGGCAGACCTTTGTGAAGGTGATGGCGCCTCTGACAAAGGCCTCCATGGCGGCTCTGGCAGTCTTTACCGCAGTGTTTGCCTACGGAGACCTGATGTGGCCTCTGATCGTAAATACCGATCTGAATATGATGACTCTTTCCTCCGGACTGGCGACCCTGAGAGGTCAGTTCAGTACCAACTTCCCGGTGATGATGGCAGGCTCTCTGCTGGCCATGATTCCCATGGTGGTGCTGTACCTGTTCTTCCAGAAGCAGTTTATTGAGGGCGTAGCCATGACGGGAGGAAAATAATTACAACAATAGAACAGGCAGGATGAGAAGCGATGGCAATAAGATATAACGCAGATACCAAAACCTTTATTCTGGAGACGAAAAACAGCTCCTATCTGATGAAAGTCAGCAGATACGGGAATCTGCTACATCTGTATTACGGGGGACGGGTTCCCGATGAAGATCTGGATTACCTGATTATCCCGGCGGACCGCGGATTCTCCCCCAACCCCAATGAGGCGGGAAATGACAGAACCTTTTCTCTGGATTCTCTGCCCCAGGAGTTTTCCACCAGCAGGAGCGGCGACTACCGCAGTTCCAGCATGGAGATCGTGTGGGGGAGGGGAGCATCTTCCTGGTCGGGGAAGGTGGCCGGATATGAAATTTATCCGGGAGCTCCGAAGATCAAGGGAATGCCCGGGCTTCGGGCGCTGCCCGGAGAGGAAGCGGAGACCCTGGTAATCCGGCTGGAGGATCCGGTGAGCGGATTTGAGGCTGAGCTGTCCTACGGCGTGTTTGAAGAAAAAGATGTGATCGCCCGCTCGGTGATGGTGATTAACCGGGGGGAAGAGGCGGCCAGACTGGAGAGAGTGATGTCCGCCACTCTGGATTTCATGGAGTCAGACTATGACCTGATCTATTTTTCCGGGCGTCATCTGATGGAGAGAGGATTCCGGAGAATCCCCGTAAGCGACGGGATCCATGCAATCGGCAGCAGCCGGGGCGCGTCCTCCCATCAGTACAATCCGTTTGCCATTGTCTGTGAAAAAAACTGCACGGAGGATTACGGACAGTGCTGGGGAGTCTCCCTGGTTTACAGCGGCTGCTTTCTGATGGAGGCGGAAAAAGACCAGTTTGGCCAGATGAGAGTCAACGCAGGAATCAATCCCCGGGGATTCTCCTTTCAGCTGGAGCCGGGAGCGGCCTTTCAGGCGCCCCAGACGGTGCTGACCTGGTCCGGAAAAGGGCTGACGGAGTTAAGCCACATTTATCACCGGATTTTCCGGGAAAATCTCTGCCGTTCCCCGTATCGGAAGAATACACGTCCCGTGCTGCTGAACAGCTGGGAGGCCGCCTATTTTGACTTTGACGGGGAGAAGATCCTGTCCATCGCGAAGGAAGCGGTGGATATGGGAGTGGATCTCTTCGTACTGGACGACGGGTGGTTCGGCTGCCGCGACAACGATGATGCTGCCCTCGGCGACTGGACGGAAAACCGGAAAAAGCTGGGAATGGGACTTTGTGAGCTGTCAGAGAAGATTCATGCCATGGGCCTGGAGTTCGGCATCTGGGTGGAGCCGGAGATGGTATCGGAGGAGAGCGAGCTCTACCGCCGCCATCCTGACTGGTGCCTGAGAGAGCCTGGACGGCCGCCTGTCCGGGGGCGGTACCAGCTGGTGCTGGATCTGTCCCGCCGGGATGTGTGCGACTACATCATTGATGCCATGAACAGCGTGCTGGACAAGGCCAGAATCGAGTATGTGAAGTGGGATATGAACCGCAGCATTACGGAAGCCTGGTCAGCCCTTCTGGACCGGAACCGTCAGGGGGAAGTGCTGCACCGGTATATTCTGGGACTGTATTACGTGATGGATCAGGTGATTTTAAGACATCCGGACGTGCTTTTCTGCGGCTGCGGAGGCGGAGGCGGGCGGTTTGATCCGGCCATGCTCTACTATCAGCCCCAGATCTGGTGCAGCGACAATACGGACGCGGTGAACCGGCTTAAGATTCAGTACGGCACGTCCTTTGCCTATCCCGTAAGCTCCATGGAGGCCCACGTTTCGGTCTGTCCCAATCATCAGACGGGGCGGACCACTCCCCTGAATACCAGGGGAATCGTGGCCATGGACGGGATATTCGGCTATGAGCTGGATCCCACAAAGATGACCGGCGAGGAGAAGGAAGAGTGCCGCGAACAGATCCGGTTTTACAAAAAGCATTACCGGCTGATCACGGAGGGAGATTACTACCGCCTGACCAGTCCGTATGAAAACCGTTACCTGACTGCCTGGCAGCAGGTATCTCAGGACAGAAAGAAGTCTCTGGTGAGCATTGTGATCACAGACAAAGAGGGCAATGACGCACAGAGGTATGTGAAGCTGAAAGGACTGGATCCGGACGGATTTTACCGGATAGAAGGCTGGAAGGGAAAATATTCCGGAAAGCTGCTGATGAATGTGGGGATTCCGGTTCCCGGCGGGTTAAGTGAGTATGAGGGAATTCAGCTGCTCCTGAAAATGGCATAGATGTCAATGGCAGAAACAATAAAGTGAGGGATTGAGATGAGAGACGTTGTATTTGAATGGTATGTGCCCTATGTTCTGAGCCGGAAGCAGCAGCTTGTCAAAGCGGTCATGGTATCGGCAGCTCTGGTATTTTTTGTGGACGCGGTGTTTTTTGCGGCCGCCATGCTGTTTCCGTCCCTGATTCTGGGGGGGACAGTTTTTTTCCTGGCCAGAAGCTGGAATTATGAATATGAATACGTGTATGTGAACGGGGATTTTACCATATCAAAAATTATCCGCAAATCCAGGCGGAAAGACGTCTACCACGCGTCCCGAACAGAATTTGAGGAGATTGTTCCGGGAAGGCAGCCGGCGGAAGGACACCCGGTCAGGGACTTTACTTCCGGCCGGCCCAATGCCCCGGTTTACACCGTACATTCCAGGGGAGAACGGATTTACCTGGAGTGCGGGGACGATTTCATCTGTGAGATGAAGAAGTATTATCCCATACAGGCAAGGTGAGAGAGATGGCGAGAGAGACAGTATTTAAGAGGAGGTTTGCCGGACATTGCGATGAGCTGAAATGGCTTTACTGCGAGCTTTATGAGGGCGGCGTCGGAATGTTTGAAGAACTGGTAAAAATCATGGAGAAGCGCAGCCGGGAGAGGGACCGGAAATTGAAACGGCTGGACGAGAAGAGGGAGAAGGATCCGGACTGGTACAAACGAAACGACATGGTGGGCATGATGATGTACACCGACGCGTTTGCCGGGACGTTAAAGGGTGTGAAAGAAAAGCTGGACTATATTGAGGAGTGCGGCGTGCGCTGCCTTCATCTGATGCCTCTGCTGGATTCTCCCGCAGTAAACAACGACGGCGGATACGCGGTGTCTGATTTCACCAGGGTGAAGGAAAAACTGGGAACCATGGAGGATTTAAAGGATCTGGCGGAGGAATGCCACCGGAGAACCATCAGCGTCTGCCTGGATTTTGTCATGAACCACACGTCGGAGGAGCATGAGTGGGCCAGACGGGCCAGGGCAGGAGAGAAAGAATACCAGGACCGGTACTTCTTTTTTGACAGCTATGACATTCCCGCCCAGTATGAAAGAACCTGTCCTCAGGTGTTTCCCACCACGGCCCCCGGCAACTTTACCTGGCTGGAGGACGCGAAAAAATATGTGATGACCACGTTCTATCCCTATCAGTGGGACTTAAATTACCGCAATCCCGTGGTGTTCAATACTATGGTGGATTATCTGCTGAACCTGGCCAATCACGGAATCGACGTGATCCGTGTGGACGCCGTCCCCTATATCTGGAAAGAGCTGGGAACCAGCTGCAGAAACCTTCCCCAGGTTCACACGCTGGTGCGGATGATCCGCATGATCTGCGAGACGGTCTGCCCGGCTGTCCTGCTTCTGGGGGAAGTGGTGATGGAGCCGGCAAAGGTGGTTCCCTACTTTGGAACAGTGGAGAAGCCGGAATGCCATATGCTCTACAATGTGACCACCATGGCGTCCATCTGGCATACGGTGGCCACGGAAAAGGTTTCCCTGCTGAAGCATCAGATGGATGTGATCAGCGGGCTTCCCAGGGAGTATGTGTTTCTCAATTACCTCCGGTGTCACGACGATATCGGCTGGGGCCTGGAATATGACTGGCTCCGGAAGGAGAGTATGGAGGAGGTTCCCCACAAGAGATTTTTGAGCGATTATTTTACGGGAAAGTGGCCGGGATCCATGGCAAGAGGAGAGCTTTACAATGACGATCCGACGTCGGGAGACGCCAGACTCTGCGGCACCACCGCATCCCTCTGCGGCCTGGAAGGGGCCCTGGAAAAGGGAGATGGCGAGGCACTGGAGAAAGCAGTCTCCTGCGATCTGATGCTTCACGCCTTCATGATGACCCTGTCCGGCATCCCCATGCTTTACAGCGGAGATGAGATCGGCCAGCTCAACGATTACAGCTATAAGGATGATCCGGCCAAAGCGTCAGATTCCAGGTATGTGCACCGGGGAAAATTCCACTGGGAGGCGGCGGCAAAGAGAACGGAGGCCAAAACGGTGCAGCAGCGCCTGTTTTCCGGAATCCGGCGGCTGGAGCAGATCCGGAAGAGTTTTCCCGTATTTCTGAATGCCGCGTCCGTGAGAACGGCGGATACATTTGACCCGGCTGTCCTCTGCCTGGTGAGGGAGCTGGACGATGAAAAGCTGGTGGCCCTCTTCAATTTTTCCGGAGAGGAAAAGACGGCTTACATAGACGAACCGGGATCATACGGGGATCTGCTCTCCGGGGAGGTTCTGGAAGGAGCGAATGTGCCCATGGATCCGTATGGAGCGCGCTGGATGCTTCTGAAACGGGAGATCTGATGGGAATGGTAAGAAAACATTTAATGTTAGGAGGAAATTATGGCGAGTGTTCAGCTGAAAAATGTATGTAAGAAATATCCCAACGGCTATGAGGCGGTGAAGGATTTTAACCTGGATATTAAGGACAAGGAATTTATTATTTTCGTAGGCCCCTCCGGCTGCGGAAAGTCCACGACCCTGCGCATGATCGCCGGTCTGGAGGACATCAGCTCCGGCGAACTGATCATCGACGGAAAAGTGATGAACGACGTGGAGCCCAAGGACCGGGATATTGCCATGGTATTCCAGAGCTACGCTCTGTATCCCCATATGACCGTGTATGACAATATGGCATTTTCCCTGAAGTTGAAAAAGACTCCCAAAGACCAGATCGACAAGGCAGTGCGGGAGGCGGCCAGGATCCTGGATCTGGAAAAACTTCTGGACCGGAAGCCCAGAGCCCTCTCCGGCGGCCAGAGACAGCGTGTGGCCATGGGAAGGGCCATTGTGAGAAATCCTAAGGTGTTCCTCATGGACGAGCCTCTGTCCAACCTGGACGCGAAGCTGAGAGGACAGATGCGTGTGGAGATCTCCAAGCTTCATCAGCGTCTGGGAGCCACCATTATCTACGTAACCCATGACCAGACGGAAGCCATGACCCTGGGAACGAGAATTGTGGTGATGAAAGACGGCGTGGTGCAGCAGATCGATACGCCTCAGAACCTGTACGATCATCCCTGCAACAAGTTTGTGGCGGGATTTATCGGCTCTCCCCAGATGAACATGATCACCGCAGACGCGGCGGAGGAGGACGGCGAGATCTGCCTTCGCTTTGCCGGCCACAGGATTGTGCTGGATCAGGACCGGGCAGATGCCCTGAAAAAAGGCGGCTATGTGGGCAAAAAGGTTGTGCTGGGCATTCGTCCCTCCGACATTCACGGCGATGCCGACAGTCTGCAGAAGTTCAACAAGTCCTGCTTTGACGCCCAGGTGCGGGTGTATGAGATGCTGGGCGCCGAATCTCTGGTATATTTTGATATTGAGGAAGCCGGCTGGGTGGCATCTTTAAGCGCGTCCACAAAGGCGGCGGTGGGAGATACCATCCGCCTGGCCATGGACACCAGCAAGATTCACATTTTTGACAACGTGACGGAAAAGACCATCGTGGACTGATGGAAAGGTAAGGGCCGCGGCAGGCGAAATACTGCTGCGGCCCGCTGTTTTCTGTCCATTTGCATAAAATCCGGAAAATGGCCCATCCTATCTCTCAGAATGAGGAAAATGAGGAGGCTATTGATATGGACAGCGGATTTGACATTGCAGCGGTGAGAGGAAGAGAGATTCTGGATTCCAGGGGAAATCCCACGGTGGAGGTGGAAATGACCCTGGAAAACGGGGCGGTGGGACGGGCCTGCGTGCCCTCCGGGGCGTCCACCGGAAAATTTGAGGCGGTGGAGCTGAGGGACGGAGACCACCGTTACGGCGGAAAGGGCGTAAAAAAGGCGGTGGAACATATAAACAGTGAATTGGCGGAGGCGGTGATGTTTGAGGATGCCAGGGATCAGAGGAACATCGACCGGATCCTGAGAGAGGCAGACGGCACGGAAAATAAGGAGAAGATGGGGGCAAACGCCATTCTGGGCGTGTCTCTGGCGGCTGCAAGGGCGGCGGCGGAAGGCCTTCATATGCCGCTGTACCGCTATCTGGGAGGGGTAAACGCCTGTCAGCTTCCCGTTCCTATGATGAATATTTTAAACGGCGGAGTCCACGCCAGAAACACGGTGGACTTTCAGGAGTTTATGATTATGCCCACAGGCGCGAAGGCCTTTTCCGAGGGACTGATGATGTGCGCGGAGGTTTATCATACCCTGAAAAAACTGCTGGACGGGGACGGCTATTCCACGGCGGTGGGAGATGAGGGCGGGTTTGCCCCGGATCTGAAAAATGCTCAGGAGGTACTCTCCTATCTGACGGAAGCGGTGAAAAAGAGCGGCTTCCAGCCGGGAAAAGACATTCAGATCGCCATGGACGCGGCTTCCAGCGAGCTGTTTGAGCCTTCCACCGGCACCTACTACTTTCCCGGGGAGAGTAAAATGGAGGGAAGGGATGTGCACCGTACGTCATGGGAGATGATCGACTACTACAAAAGCCTGCTGGACGCCTTTCCCGTCTGTTCCATCGAAGACGGGCTGGACGAGGAGGACTGGGACGGCTGGAAAACCATGACAAAAGAGCTGGGAAGCCGGGTGCAGCTGGTGGGGGACGATCTGTTTGTGACCAACACCGGGCGGCTGAGCCGGGGAATCCGAGAGAAGGCGGCAAACGCCATTCTCATCAAGGTCAATCAGATCGGCACCCTGACGGAGAGCCTGGAGGCCATTGAGATGGCGAAGCGGGCCGGTTACAGAACGGTGATCTCCCATCGCTCCGGAGAGACGGAAGATTCCTTTATCGCCGATCTGGCGGTGGCGGTGAACGCCGGACAGATCAAAACGGGGGCGCCCTGCCGTTCTGAGCGCACCGCCAAGTACAATCAGCTTCTGCGAATTGAAGAAAGTTTAATTTGAGCTTGTATTCCCGTAAAAGTTGTGGTATGATTACCTGTGTTTGACTATAGGAGGTGCGGATTTTGAGGATCGCGTTGTCTATCATATTTGTTCTCACAGCTATTGTACTGACCGTAATCGTACTGCTTCAGGAAGGAAAGTCTCAGGGACTGGGTTCTATCGCCGGTATGGCTGATACCTACTGGGGAAGAAATAAGGGCCGTTCCATGGAGGGAACCCTGGAGAAGTTCACCAAGTTTGCCGCCGCGCTGTTTGTGGTGCTGGCGCTTGTACTGAACTTACTGTAATATGACAGCGGATAACACTCTTGGCGACAAGAGTGTTTTTCTTTATTTCACGGAAAATATTTTTCTGTGAAATAACGGTCTCCGGCAGCCGTTTTTGGCGGAAGTATGGCCGCAGCCCGGATGAAAGAATAACGGAATGAAAGTGAAGATATGGATAAAGAATTGCTGAATCAGAGAAAGAAAACCCTGGAGGAGCTTTTTCATGACCCGGCCTACACTCCCATGAAAATCAAGGAGCTGGCCATGCTTCTGGACATCCCCAAATCGGGAAGAGGGGAGCTAAAAGAAGTTCTGGACGCTCTGGTGGAGGAGGGAAAGGCCGGCGTGTCCAAAAAAGGAAAATACGGCAGGCCGGAGGCTTTCTCCATCACAGGCCTGTACAGCGGCACCGCCAAAGGCTTCGGCTTTGTGTCGGTGGAAGGCTGGGAGGAGGATGTGTTCATCCCCCAGGGCCGCACGGGAGGCGCCCTTCACGGAGACCGGGTGCAGATCGTCACAGAGGACGGAAAGAAAGGAAAGCGGACGGAAGGGGCTGTGGTCCGTGTACTGGAGCGGGCCAACCGGGAAATTGTGGGCTACTTTCAGAAGAATAAAAACTTCGGCTTCGTGGTCCCGGACAACCAGAAAATCAGCTGCGACGTGTTTATTCCCCAGGGGAAGGACATGGGAGCGGTCACCGGCCACAAGGTGGTGGCTGCGGTGACGGATTACGGGGACGGCACGCGGAATCCTGAAGGACGGATCGTGGAGATCCTGGGACACGCAAACGATCCCGGGGTGGATATTCTCTCCGTGGTGCGGGCATACGAGCTGCCGGAGGCATTTCCGGATGAGGTGATGGCCCAGACGGAAAATATCCCGGATACGGTGCCGGAGAAGGACAAGGCCGGCCGCCTGGATCTGCGGGATGTGCAGATGGTTACCATCGACGGGGAGGACGCGAAGGATCTGGATGACGCCGTCAGCCTGAGCAGAGAAACGGGATCCCACGGCGTGAGATACCATCTGGGAGTGCACATTGCCGATGTGAGCCATTATGTGACGGAGAAGAGTCCCCTGGATCGGGAGGCCCTGCGCCGGGGAACCAGCGTGTATCTGGTAGACCGGGTGATTCCCATGCTGCCTCACCGGCTCTCCAACGGGATCTGTTCCCTGAACGCCGGGGAGGACCGGCTGGCCCTGTCCTGCCTCATGGAGATCGATGAAAAGGGAAAAATCCTTTCCCACCGCATTGCGGAGACGGTGATCCGCGTGAAGCGGAGGATGAGCTATACGGATGTGAACCGGATTATCACCGACGAAGATGAAAAGACCATGGAGGAATACCGGGAGCTGGTGCCCATGTTCTTCCTGATGAAGGAGCTTTCCGGAATCCTGCGTGACAGGAGAAGGAAGCGGGGAGCCATTGATTTTGACTTCCCGGAGAGCAAAATCATCCTGGATGACAGGGGAAAGCCGGTGGAGATCCGTCCCTATGAGAGGAATGCGGCCACAAAGCTGATCGAGGATTTTATGCTGGCTGCCAACGAGACAGTGGCGGAGGATTATTTCTGGCAGGAACTGCCTTTCCTGTACCGGACCCATGATGAGCCGGATCCGGAGAAAATGAAGAGCCTGGCGGTGTTTATCAATAATTTCGGCTACAGCATCCGCTTCCAGAACGGGGAGATTCATCCGAAGGAGCTGCAGAAACTGCTGGCAAAAATTGAGGGGACGCCGGAGGAGGCTCTTTTGTCCAGGCTGACTCTGCGTTCCATGAAGCAGGCAAAATATACGGTGACCAACACCGGACATTTCGGACTGGCCGCCAAATACTATACCCATTTTACCTCGCCCATCCGCCGGTATCCCGACCTGCAGATCCATCGGATCATCAAGGAAAACCTGAGAGGCGGTCTGGGACAGAAGAGGATCAACCACTATGACCGGCTGTTGCCGGAGGTGGCGGTGCAGACGTCTGCCCTGGAGCGGCGTGCCGACGAGGCGGAGCGGGAGACAGACAAGCTGAAGAAGTGCGAATATATGAGCCGCTTTATCGGAGAGGAATTTGAGGGAGTGATCTCCGGAGTCACCGGCTGGGGCTTTTATGTGGAGCTTCCGAACACGGTGGAAGGCCTTGTGCGGATCAGCGAAATGCGCGATGATTACTATATTTTTGATGAACAGTCCCTGGAGCTTCGGGGAGAGATGACCCGCAGAACCTATCGGCTGGGCCAGCGGGTGCGGGTGCGGGTGACGGGAACGGACAAGATTTCCCGCACCATCGACTTTGCCTGTGTGGGAGATGCAGAGGCAAAACAGGAGGAGTAAGTGATGAGCAAAGAAGCAGTGAAACTGGTGGCCAACAACAAAAAGGCCTATCACGATTATTTTATCGAAGATAAATATGAGGCGGGAATCGAGCTGTACGGCACGGAGGTGAAGTCCATCCGCATGGGCAAGTGCAGCATCAAGGAGTCTTTTATCCGTATTGAGAAGGGACAGGTCTATATCTACGGCATGCACATCAGCCCCTATGAAAAAGGAAATATTTTCAACAAGGATCCCCTGCGGGTGAGGCGGCTTCTGATGCACAAAACGGAAATCCGCCGGCTGGATTCCAAGCTGGCGGAAAAGGGACTGACCCTGGTGCCTCTCCAGGTGTACTTTAAGGGAAGTCTTGTAAAAGTGGAGGTCGGTCTGGCCAGAGGAAAGAAGCTCTACGACAAGCGTCAGGACATTGCCAAAAAGGACGCCAGGCGGGAAGTGGAGCGGGATTATAAGATGAAGCTGCGGTAGTGAGAGAGAAGCCCGTTTTGGGCTTCTTTTTTTCTGCTTTAATGCCGCAACTTTTTGCGTGAAAAAATAATCTATAGAGTAGAAAAGAAAAACGGCGCTGAGAGGAAATGAAGATGAAGCAGGACCTGTATGATAAAATTACAGCTTATATTATAGAGAATCAGGAGAAATTTTACCGGCTGGCATACAGTTATGTCCGCGGCCGGGAGGACGCTCTGGACGTGGTGCAGAACGCCGTGTGCCGGGCTCTGGAACATTATGGGAAGCTGCGGAACGAGGAGGCCATAAGGACCTGGTTTTACCGGATCCTGGTGAATGAAAGTCTTCTGTTCCTGAAAGAGAAAAACCGCCTTCCCCTGGAGGACGGGGAACTGACAGAGGTTTCCTATGAGGAAAAGGGCTTTGAGGTGCAGGAAGATCTGAACCGGTATATCAGTCAGCTGGATGGAGAAACTCAAACGATTATCCGACTGAGATTTTTTGAGGAACTGTCCCTGAAAGAGATCGCGGAGATTACAGAAACAAATCTGAATACTGTAAAAGCGAAGCTGTACAGGGGACTGAAGTGGCTGAAAGTGAATATTCAGGAGGTGGATTTATGAATTCCATGAAGGATGCAAAACGACAATATGATGAGACGGAGATCCCGAAGGAACTGTCCGGACGGATTCAGGAAGAAATTAAGAAGGCAGACCGGAAACGGAATAAGATTCTGACGTTCCGCAGAGCTGCGCGCCGGACGGCGGCGGCAGCGGCTGCTGCAGCGGTGGTCTTCACCACAGCGTTAAATACCAGCACAGCATTTGCAGAGACTGCCAGCCAGCTTCCGGTGATCGGGGCTGTTGCCAGGGTGCTCACGTTCCGCTCCTATGAGACCAATGAGGAAGATCTGAAAATATCCGTGGAGATTCCCAGCGTGGAGATGATATCCGAAGACTTTGAAGGCCTGGAGCAGTCAGTCAACGAAGAGATTTTCCGGCTCTGCGAGCAGTACGCCCAGGAGGCAAAAACCAGGGCGGAGGAATACCGGAAGGCATTTCTGGATACCGGTGGAACAGAGGAAGAGTGGGAGGCCCACAACATTGAGATCCGCGTATGGTACGAGGTGAAGTCCCAGTCGGAGAAATATCTGTCCCTGGCCATTATGGGAACGGAAAACTGGTCCACGGCATACAGCGAGACGAGATACTACAATTTCGATCTGGAGAATGGCAGACTGCTGACACTGGGAGACGTCCTGGGGGAAAATTATAAAACCACTGCCGACGAGGAAATCCGCAGGCAGATGAAAGAGCGGGAGGCAAACGGAGCCGTGTACTTTGATTCTTTTGAGGGAATCAGCGAGGACACACCGTTCTATCTGAATGAATCCGGCAATCCAGTGATCGTCTTTGAGTCCTATGAGATTGCTCCCGGCAGTGAGGGACAGCAGGAATTTGAAATTGCGGCACAGTAAGGAGGAAAAGAAAATGAAGAAGTGGAGATTTATGATAGCGGCGGCCGGATGCACGGCCGTCCTGCTGACCGGATGCGGCAGCGGAGCCACATCCGGCCTCCGGGAGACAGAGCCGCCGGTGGAAGTGACGGCGGCTTCGGAGGAGGCTGAGACGGAAGCAGCCGAGGCTGCGGCAGAGAGCGCCGATCTTTCCGATTTGACGGCTATGGTCGGGATGAGGGATGAAGACACGGCAGACCTTCTGGGGGGAGGCGAGGAAAACTGGACGGCTGACCGGTCCTTTTATATCGGACGGCTCTATGAGGCGGAATTCTACGGAATTCCCTGTGAGGTATCTACCACGTGCGGAGACGACGGCACGGTGGAATCCGTTTCCCTGAGAATTGTGGGCGGTGAGCGTCAGGTAACGGAAGAAGAAGTGAATGAGTGGGAAGCCCGCGTTACAGAACTGATGGGAACGGAACCGTCCATGGACGGACAGGTCTCAGAGGGAGGAAGTACAAACCGCCGCTGGACGGCAGACGGAATGGCTGCTACCATGTATCAGATGGCGGACCAGCTTTCCATCAGCTTTCAGCCTGCGGTGGGAGAACTGCACTAAGGAGATCAGCGTGGAGACATCTGCCGTTCTGAAATAAATCAAAATAACAGAAAAGAGGAAAAAATTATGAAAAAAGTGAAAGTTTTAGCCATGGCAGCGGCTATGGGAATCATGATGGCAGGCTGCGGACAGAGCAGTCAGCCGGAGCAGACGACTGCGGAGACGGTTCAGGAGACCAGCACAGAAGAGGAGACGGAATCCACCGCGGCGGAAAAAGAGGAGACGACAGAGGAAGAGACAGCAGAGGAGAC
>DXBC01000129.1 GCA_019116745.1 Candidatus Lachnoclostridium stercorigallinarum | reverse complement strand
GCCGCCGTGACCGAGGTTCGCAGCGCGTAGCGGCCGTTTGGGAGCTGCTCCACCCTGGCATAATGCCCGGTGGCAATATAATCCGCCCCGATGGCCAGGCTTCTTCTCAGAAGAGACTCCCACTTCACATACCGGTTGCAGGCAGTGCAGGGATTGGGAGTGCGGCCGCAGCAGTATTCCTTCACAAAATAGTCGATAACCTGCTCCTTAAACTCCCGCCGGAAATTCATCACATAGTAGGGAATCCCCAGCTGTCCGGCCACTCTCCTGGCGTCATCCACGGCGCTTAACCCGCAGCAGCCTCCGTTTTCTTCCACCGTCTGGCTGTCCTCTTCCTGCCAGATCTGCATGGTGACTCCGATGACATCATATCCCTGCTCTTTCAACA
Source organism: Candidatus Lachnoclostridium stercorigallinarum (assembly GCA_019116745.1). Classification (GTDB taxonomy): domain Bacteria; phylum Bacillota; class Clostridia; order Lachnospirales; family Lachnospiraceae; genus Lachnoclostridium_A; species Lachnoclostridium_A stercorigallinarum. Next base: position 9,487 of record DXBC01000129.1, on the reverse strand, counting down.
GCCATGCCGCCACGGAAGAATCCACTCCGCCCGACATGCCGATCACTACTTTCTTCTTTTCCATTTCATTCATCCCGTCCTGTTTTCTCAATCTGCTCCGGCCCAAACCGGGGCATCCGGCAGAACATCAGTACTCTTCCTCGATTTCTTCCTCTCCGATGTCGCTCTTGGGCTTCTTCAGGCCCTCGATGACAATGCCCTTCTTCTGGGCGTAATCCCAGAGAGCCGCATGGATGGCTTCTTCTGCCAGCAGAGAACAGTGTACCTTAACCGGGGGCAGTCCGTCAAGAGCCTCGCACACCGCCTTGTTGGTCACTTCCATGGCTTCCTGCACCGTTTTGCCCTTTACCATCTCCGTGGCCATACTGCTGGTGGCCACGGCGGCTCCGCAGCCGAAGGTTTTAAACTTCACGTCCCGGATCACCTGGTTTTCGTCGATGTCCAGATAAATTCTCATAATATCGCCGCATTTGGCGTTTCCCACCGTGCCCATGCCGCTGGGATTTTCAATCTCTCCTACGTTTCTCGGATGCTGGAAATGATCCATCACTTTTTCCGTATACATATGTCAATTCTCCTTTTTCACTATTTTATTTTCAGTGTTTTCCGCTGCTTTTCAAAAAATCCTCATAGAGGGGGGACATACTGCGAAGCCGCTCCACCACATCCCGGATCGTCTCCGCCACGTAATCCATCTCCTCCTTTGTATTCTCTTCGCTCAGGGTCAGCCGCAGGGAACCATGGGCGATCTCATGGGGCAGGCCGATGGCCAGAAGCACATGGGACGGATCCAGGGATCCGGAGGTGCAGGCTGAACCGCTGGAACCGCAGATTCCCGCCATATCCAGCATAATCAGCATGGACTCTCCCTCGATAAACTGGAAGGCAAAGTTGGCGTTGTTGGCCAGACGGTTTTTCCGGTCTCCGTTTACCCTGGCATAGGGAACCAGGGACAGCACCCGGTCAATGAGGTAATCCCTCAGCTCCGTCTCCTTCTTCTTTCTCTCCTCCAGAGTGGCCATGGCCAGTTCCACTGCTCTGCCCATTCCCACGATCTGGGCCACGTTCTCCGTACCTCCCCTGCGCTTTCTCTCCTGGGCGCCGCCGTGGATAAAGGAACGGATCTTCACACCGGTGCGGATATAGAGGAAGCCCACTCCCTTGGGAGCGTTGATTTTGTGTCCGCTGGCGCTGAGCATATCGATGCAGCATTCATCCACGCTGATGGGTTCATGGCCGAAGGCCTGTACTGCGTCGGTATGAAAGAGAACTCCGTGTTTTCTGGCAATCTGCCCGATCTCCCGGATGGGCTCAATGGTGCCGATCTCGTTGTTGGCAAACATAATGGAAATGAGGATAGTCTCCGGCCGGATGGCCTTTTCCAGTTCCTCCAGGCTGATCCTGCCCTTTTCATCCACATCCAGATACGTCACCTCTACTCCGTGCTTCTCCAGCCACTCGCAGGTGTGGAGAACGGCGTGATGCTCGATCTTCGTGGTTATAATATGATTTCCCTTTCCGGCATAAGCCTCCGCCGCAGCCTTGATGGCCCAGTTGTCGGATTCCGTGCCGCAGCCGGTGAAGTAAATCTCATTGGGTTTTGCGCCCAGGGCGCCGGCGATCACTTCCCTGGCATGGGCAATGGCCCGCTTCGGCTCCTCAGAAAATTCATAAACGGACGACGGGTTCCCGTAATACTGAGTCAGGTAGGGCAGCATGGCCTCCACCACCTCCGGCTTCACCTTCGTCGTCGCCGCATTATCCAGATAAATTAATTTTTTCTCATTCATAATTAATCCGCCTTTCCCGCCCGGAAATCCTGTCCCGGACGATAATTCTTCCCTGCAGAAAGAAGTTAAAAGCTCCATCTACAGGTCTATTATATAATATATTCCTAGAATTTCAATAGGAATAATATAATTTGTCCCGTTTTTTCCTGCGCCGGGCAGCCCGCATATTTCCCCCTCCGCCCCGCATAAACTGTAGCAACTGCATTCCCAGGAGACTCCATGAATCTTTCCCCACGCAGGCAGGCGTTCATCGCCGGCACTCTCATCCTCACCGCCACCGGATTTTTAAGCCGTATCCTGGGCTTTTTTTACCGCATCTTTCTCTCCCGCGCCATCGGAGCCGAGGGGCTGGGCGTCTACAACATGGTGCACCCCGTGTTCGGCATCTGCTTCGCCCTCTGCGCCGGCTCCATCCAGACGGCCATCTCCCGCTTTGTGGCGGCCGGCACTCAGAAGGGAAAGACTGTTTTTCAGACTGGATTAGTCATCTCCTTTTCCATGTCCCTGGTCCTGGCCGCCGCCGTCTGCCGCTTTGCCCCCTTTCTGGCCGAACATCTGCTGCTTGAGCCGCGCTGTGCCCCGCTCCTTCCCATCATGGCTCTGGCCGTTCCCTGCACAGCCGTTCACGCCTGCGTCAACGGCTACTATTACGGACTGCAGAAGACCAAAGTCCCGGCCGGCACCCAGCTGGCCGAACAGATGATCCGCATCGCGGCCGTCTTTCTCATCGCCGATATTATGACAGAGCAGGGCCGGCCCATCACAGTCCGTCTGGCTGTATACGGACATCTGATCGGCGAGGCGGCCGCCACTTTATTTTCCATGCTTTCCTTTGTCCTCTTTCCTCCCGAACCGCAGCGGCAGGAGGAAAAATCCGCCATCCGCCCGGCGTTTCCTCAGGCGTTCCGCGAAACAGCTCCCGGGCTTATGGCGTTAGCCATGCCTCTCATGGGGAACCGGCTGGTGTTAAACCTTCTCTCCAGCGCTGAAGCGGTGCTGATCCCCAACCGGCTTCTCACCTTCGGCCTCTCCTCCGGCGAAGCCTACAGCGTGTACGGCGTGCTCACCGGCATGGCCATGCCTTTCATCCTCTTTCCCTCCGCCATCGCCAACTCCATGGCCGTACTCCTGCTGCCTGCCGTGGCCGAGGCCCAGTCCCTGGGAAAACGGGACCAGATCTCCTCTGCTGTGACCATGTCCCTGCGCTACAGCCTTTACATGGGCATCTTCTGCATCGGGATCTTCACCAGGTTTGGAAATGAGCTGGGAATGGCAGTATTCCGGGATGAGAGCGCCGGCCATTTCATCGCCGTCCTGTCCTGGCTTTGTCCTTTCCTCTACCTGTCCTCTACCACAGGCAGCATCCTGAACGGTCTGGGGCGCACAGGCACCACCTTCCTTCAAAACGCTGCCTCCCTGCTGCTGCGGCTGGCATTTGTATTCTTCGGCATTCCCAGATTCGGCATCTCCGCCCTTTTGTGGGGAATGCTGGCCAGTGAAATTTTTCTGGCCTTCATCCACCTGGTCTCTTTAAGCCGGAAGGCCGACTTCTGCTGGAACGCCTGGTCCATGATCGCAAAGCCGGCAGTCCTTCTGATCCTGTCCCTGGGAATCTTAAATGCCCTGCTCTCCCTGCCTGCAGCCATTCTCCTGGAACGCCTGCATCCGTTTTTCCAGACGGCTGTCAAGATCGGAATCACTTCCGTCTGCTACGGCGGACTTCTTCTGCTGTTCCACCGCCGGACCGGCAATAAATGAGTCCGTCGCGCAAAAAAGGCTGCCTGACCATTTTTCTGCCTGGTCAGACAGCCTTCTTCGCTCTATTTATGCTCTTCTCTCGAAACTTCCCCGGATTCCCATTTCCTCCCGATATTTGGCCACCGCCCTGCGGGAAACGCGGATCCCGCGCTCTTCCAGAAGCCCGGCCAGTTCCTTGTCGCTGTAAGGCTTCTGATGGTTTTCTCCCTCGATCAGCTCTTTTATGCTCTGCTTTACGCCCATGGCGCTGACCCCGTCTTCTTTTCCCGCCGGCGCCGAAAACAGGGATTTCATGAAAATACTGCCGTTGGGGTACTGAACGTACTTGCCCCGCACCGCACGGCTGACTGTCGATGGGTGGATGCCCAGAGCCTCTGCTGCGTCCTTCATGGTCATGGGAGCCAACGGCCCCTTTCCGTCCAGAAACGGCTTCTGCTTCTCGATGATGTAATTTACGATCCCCATGATGGTCTGCCGTCTCTGCTCAATACTCGCCATCAGAAAGCGGACACGTTCCAGCTTTTCCTTAAAATAGCTTACCAGCTCTTCCTCCTGGGACTCCTTCATCATCTTCAGGTAATAATCGTTGATCTTGTAATCTTCCATCCAGGTGTCATTCAACTCCCCGTACCACTCTCCATTTTCCCTGCGGAGGATAATGTCCGGCACAATGTAGGACGCTTTCTCCGTCCCAAAACCGGAGAGCGGCCTGGGATTGAGCTCCCCGATCTGGCTGATGCACTTTCTTACGCTCGCCGTGGATATTTTTAAGCCCCTGGAAATCTCGCTGATCTTCCCGGCCGCCACCGACTCCAGATATTCGTCCACCACGCGCCACAGGTCAGTGCCTTCCATTCCCAGCACCTGGATCTGCTTCAGCAGGCAGTGCCTTAAGTCCTCTGAAAAGATCCCATAGGGTTCCAGCTGCCTGAGCTCATTTAAACAGGCCGCCGCCTGTTCCTCCGTGATTCCGCATGTCTCCGCCACTTCCTTTAACGGAGTAGTAAAAAATCCGCTGTCCTCCAGGCAGTCCGTCATATATTCCATAGCGGCCCATTCTTCACTGGTATATCGGCTGCGGTCCAGCTGCCACAGCAGATATGTACGGATCGTATCTTTTTCCTGAGCCGGTATATTTCCCTCATTTTTCTCGTTCAGATCTTCTCCATGCTGGTAAAACGGCGTTCCCGCATAATCATCAGCCAGCTCCTGAGTTTTCACCGGTCCCGGTTCCGTCCCGTTGTAGTCCAGAATCGGATTTTCCAGATATTCGTCATGAAGCAGACGGCCCAGCTCGATGCTGTCCATGGCCAGGATCTCCAGAGACTGGATCTGTGCCTGGGAAAGGGTCTGCTTCTGCTCTAACAGTGTCCCGAAACCAACTTCCATGTTCTAACTCCTTCTTCTTGTATCTTTGTATTTTTTCCTATACATTATTCTAGCATGAGTCTGACATCATTTCAATCCCGCTCTCCGTCAGCGGGCGATAGAGAATATACATGTCTGAATACGTCCCGTTTTTTAAGAGGAAGCCGCCAGGGATCTTTCCCACCGTCTGAAAACCGGCGTTCCGGTAGATCCTCAGAGCCGCCAGATTGCCGGCCACCACCGCGTTAAACTGCATCCCCCGAAATCCCAGCCTGGCCGCCTGTTTTAAAGACTGTCCCACCAGATACTTTCCCAGCCCGCGGCCGCGGAATTCCTTCTTCATGGCGTAGGACGCGTTAGCCACGTGGCTGCATCTGCCGATGTTGTTGGGATGCAGGATGTAATAACCTGCCAGAACTCCATCCTGAAGCATACAGGTAACTGCCGACTGTTCCTCCAGCATGGCGGCAAACTCCGGCAGATCGTAAAGCTCCGTCCCCGGAAATGCCACCCCGTCCTCCAGAATATCGTTCCAGATCTCCATCAGCTCCGGAAGATCTTCCCCTGTATACGCGCGAAATGTCAGTCCCATATGATTCTCCTCTCTCTGTCACTCTCTTCTGACCGTGATGCCCGTCAGCTCCAGTTTCCGAAACGCTCCATACTCCTCCGCCAGTTCCCTGAGCCTTCTTTCCTCTCCGGCCGGTTCCCAGAGAGTGATCTCCACTTCCAGCTTTTCCTTCTTTTTTCTGGCCGTCCAGATACCGGCCGCCCTGCCCTCATTTACTACCACGCCGGGGTTTGCCGTCGTCTTCCAGATCCGCCTGCAGAGCGCCGGATTTTTCTGCAGGAAATGCCGCTCCCTCTGGTCCAGATAGGGATCATGAGCGCTCAAAAGCAGCGGCCCTCTGGAAAAATCAGGGCGCGCGGCCAAAGCTTCTCTGTCCTCCGTCAGAATAAATTCCTTCTTTCCCAGCACGGAAACCGGTTCCATCTCCTCCGCTGCCAGGGCCCACATCCGCCTGGCCTGTTTTCCCGAACAGCCCAGCCAGGCTGCGAAATGATCCGGTACTGCCGGCCCGTAGCAGCGGAGAAATTTTCTCACCAGCAGCCTTGCCGCCGCAGGATCAGCCTGCCGCGGAATTTCCTTTTCCATTCTCCCGTCCAGCCAGGCCGCCGTCCCTGTAAAGGACGGACTCACCCCCTGCCGCTTTCCAAACGCCACCTGCCCCAGAAAAGAACAGGGCCGGAGAAGAAAGGACACCGCCGCCCCTCCTACTGTCTGCCGATCCGGGCTGCCGTACATAGACGGCCGGTTCCACGCCTCCCTTTTTTCTTCCGGAAGCTCCCGCTCCATCCATTCTGCCAGCGTCTGGTCCAGCTCATTCTTCCCCTGGATCACTCTCCCATTCAGCCTGGGGATCACCCGCAGAAGCCGCTCCAGCAATTCCTCTTCGCTCATCTCCAGAGCATCCAGCGCCAGCCCGATCCCCCTGGTGTAGATCCATTCTTCCCCTTCCGCCGGGATCAGGGCGTTTAAAAATATTTCCCGCTCCGCCGTTGGAAACACAAACGGCGCTCCCCGCAGACTCCACGCCTGAAGAAGCTCTTTTTTCTCCTCCAGCAGACAGGAAAGCTCTTCTCTCCCGCACCCGGGAACGCGGCAGTGGACAGCTGCCTCCCATGCTCCCGGAGGACTGTTCTGCAGGCCGCAGGCTCCTGCCACCTCCAGTATGGATTCTTCCCCGTACTCCCGGTCCAGATGGTGGGAATGCAGACGGAACGAGCGGATCTGATCTTCTGTGGGGATGAACATGAAAAAGCCTCCTTCCAATTCTGACTGAATCCAGTATACCACCTCCCGGGGGACGGGGAAAGAGGCGTCACTTGCGATTCATTGTAAAATCCTGCATTTTATGATAAAATTTTTGCATAAACGATCTGATTGCAGAAAGGCGGTCCGGTATGGAATATCTGGCAGAAGTATACGAAAAACTCACAGAAAGTGAAAAACGTGTTTTTTCATATATATACAGTCATCAGCTTCAGGCTGCCAAAATGAATATTCAGGAAGTGGCAGGGGCAGCGGCTGTCTCCAAAACAGTTGTGATAAATACCTGTCAGAAACTGGGATTTGAGGGATTCAGCGATCTCAAATATCATTTGAAAAACAGGAATTCTTCCGGAAAGGAAAACACTGACGTCAGTCTGAATCTGTTTCAAAATCAGATCATAGACGAGGTGAAACGGACCATCTCCCTGACCAATACCGATACCCTGAAAAAAGCGGCGCGCTGCATTGCCGGCTCCAAAACCACCTATATCGTGGGAAGAGGCAGCAGCAAGGCTGTGGCCAGCTACCTGGAACACATGCTCCTCATCCTTGGCGTCAAGTGCATCAATCTGCAGGATTTTAATCTGATCGGAACTGTGGTGGAAAATATCGACATGAATGAAGTTCTGGTCGTAGTTTCTCTTTCCGGCGAAACACCCAAAGCACTGGAAGTCGCCCGGATTGCCAAAGCCAGAAACGCGTCGGTCATCTCCATCACCGGATTTTCCACCAATACTCTGAGCAGAATCGCAGACATTCAGCTCTATTGCGCCGCCGATCATGTAAATACAAAATACAGTGATACCAATTCGCGGATCGGCTTATTCGTTGTATCCGATCTCCTCATGAACTTTGTACGGCAGCACAAAAATCTTTCCATTTTTCGCTCCTGATATGACCAATGTCAGAAACCGTGACTTCCGTCAGCAAAAAGAACGGCAGTCGCGGTTTTTTTATTGTGTTCTCCTGCCTCTGTCTTCTATAATTTACCCAGAAAGTCAAACCGCTTATGTATGTATTTGAGGAGGTCAGAAACATGCTGAAAAAGTACAACCAATCTATCCAGAAGTTCGGGCGAACCCTTCTTCTTCCCATCGGCGTTATGGCACCCGTCGGTATGGTCATGGGAATTACCGGCGCGTTCGTTCAGTCCTACATGATCGAACGTTTTCCCATCCTGGGAAACCCGATTATCAACACCACCCTGGTGAGCATCCGTTCCATCGCCAGCATTGTGTTCGATAATATCCCTCTCCTGTTTGCCATGGGCGTGGCCTACGGAATGAGCAAAAAGGATAAAGGGATCGCCGTATTTTCATCTGTCATAGGATATCTGGTCATGCTGATCGCCATGAACGTGTGGCTTCAGGCGACAGGAAACCTGGCTGATCCGGACGTTATGAGCCAGGTTGGACAGATACAGGTACTGGGAATACAGACCTTAAATATCAATGCGCTGGGAGGCATCATTGCCGGTCTGATCGCTGCCTGGGCCACCGACCGCTTCCACAATCTCCAGCTGCCTGTAGCATTTGCCTTCTTCGCCGGCAAGAAATCCGTGTCCATTATCTGCATCGGCATCATGGCCCTTTTAGGCGTAACCATTCCATGGGTGTGGCAGTTTTTAGTCGCAGGTCTGACAAAACTTTCCGTTATCTTCCTCTCTCCCGCCGGTCCATTTTTCACCGCCGCCGGAGAGAGGGCGTTTATCCCATTTGGACTTCACCATCTGTGGAACTCTCTGTTTCGCTTTACCGAGGCAGGAGGTACCTACGTGATCAACGGTGAAACTTATGTAGGTGTTGTTCCTGCCCTGACAGAGATCCTGTTTAATCTCGGACCATCCAGCGAATACTGGGATCTTATGCCCAGCCTCACCCGCTTTATGGCCCAGCAGCAGATGCTCTGCACCATGTTCGCGTTCCCGGCAATCGCTCTTGCCATGTACAGGACTTCTTATAAAGAGAATCGCCCGCTCGTAAAATCTCTGATGATCACCTGCGTGGTGACTGCTCTTTTGGGAAACGTGACAGAACCCCTGGAATTTTCCTTCGTGTTCATCTCTCCTGTCCTTTACATTATCTATGCCTGCATCATTGGACTGGGAGCGGTCGCTTTAAGTTTCGCCCACGTTGCCATCGGATATATCCGCGGAACTATTTTTGATTTCGCCATATTCGGACTGCTCTATGAGAAAACCAACTGGATCGCTTTCCTCATCATCGGATTGATCCTGAGTGTTGTCACCTATTTTGTGTTTAAATGGTTTATCCTGCATTTTGACATCAAAACCCCCGGAAGAGAGGACGCCCCCTCTCTGGACAATACTCTGATTCGGGAAAAGCAGTATGACAAGATAGCAGAAATCGTTATAGATGCCCTGGGCGGAAAAGGAAATATCAAAAACGTGGATAACTGCATTACCCGTCTTCGTATTGACGTTGGAGATATAAAATTGATCGATAATGAAAAACTGAAGCAGTCCGGCTGTTCCGGAATCTTCTTCCCGGCTCCCCAGCATATCCATATCGTATTCGGGCCGATGGTGGAATTTGTGCGGAACGCTGTAGATGAGCATCTGGAAAAAATGTAGGAGGTAGTTGATATGATGAACCGAAAAAAACATACGATTACTATTGCAGGAGCAGGAAGCGCCAGAGTCCCCGCGCTGGTAGGAAACCTGATCGAAATGAAAGAGCGTTTTCCGCTGAACAAAATCATTTTTTATGACATCGAC
>DXBC01000128.1 GCA_019116745.1 Candidatus Lachnoclostridium stercorigallinarum | reverse complement strand
AACAGCTGCGCCAGAGCGAAAAACATCCCTGCAATCAAGGATGCGTCCCTCAAAGCGGACCGGGCTTTCCGGGCCGGCGCCATTGCCACCGGATGCGGAATGCGCCTGGAGACGATGTCCGGCTATATGCCCACAGTTCCCTGCAGCGATGTGACAGCGATAAAGGAAGCTCTGGAGGATGTGGCAAAGGATCAGTACAAAATTGTGTATGAAGGTGCGGAGTGCCACGGCACCGCGTCCACGGACTTCGGCGATGTGTCCTGCATCATGCCTCTGCTTCAGTTTTCCACCGGCGGTTACACGGGACAGCTTCACAATCCGGATGTGCGGGTGACAGATGAGTATCTGGCATATGTGGTTACGGCAAAGGTCTTCGCCCTCACCGCATATAAGCTGTTAAAGAACGGAGGAAATTACGCGAAGGGTCTTCTGGACAGCTACCAGGCGGTGATGACCAAAGAGTCCTATGTGGAATTTATGGACAGCATGAACTCTGTGGAGGAGATCCCCATGGCTCCTCTGGAGATCGTATAAGTCAGACAGAGACGGAAACGGCGGCCGGGGCCCAAAAGGTCCCGGTTCGCGTTCCGCGGAATATGCAGGCGGGAGGAATGGATCACACCGTTTTATGGACAAACAGGAAATACTGAAAAAATATTTCGGCTATGATCAGTTCAGAGAAGGCCAGGAAATGCTTATGGACAGCATTCTGGCAGGAAGGGATACGCTGGGGATCATGCCGACGGGAGCCGGAAAGTCCCTGTGCTTTCAGGTGCCGGCTCTGATGATGGACGGAATTACTCTGGTCATTTCCCCTCTGATTTCCCTGATGAAGGATCAGGTGGGCGCCTTAAATCAAGCCGGCATTCACGCGGCGTTTCTGAACAGTTCGTTGACCGTTTCCCAGTATCACAAGGCTCTGTCCTATGCCCGGGCCGGGCGGTATCCCATTATCTATGTGGCGCCGGAGCGGCTGCTTGCGGAGGAGTTTCTGGATTTTGCAGACAGCGTGAACATATCCATGGTAGCGGTGGACGAGGCTCACTGCGTGTCCCAGTGGGGACAGGATTTCCGCCCCCGCACCAGAGAAGAGATGCCGACGGCGAGCGGCGTCGGAGAGTTTAAGTTCCGGAAATACGGAGAGCGGTTTCTGAGAGCAGTTATGAAAGAGTAAAGGAGAGCAGATGATGGAGACGACAAATTCTGTCCACAGGCGCAGGCCCAGGTACAAGGGGACTCATCCCACAAAATTCAATGAAAAATATAAAGAGCTGAATCCGGAAAAGTACGCAGAGACGGCAAAGCATGTGATGGAAAAAGGGGGCACTCCGGCGGGAATGCACATTCCCATCTGCGTAAAGGAGATCCTGGAATTTCTTCAGATCCGGCCGGGGCAGGTAGGGCTGGACGCTACGCTGGGCTACGGCGGCCACACTCTGGAAATGCTGAAATGCCTGAACGGACAGGGCCATATTTACGCCCTGGACGTAGACCCCATTGAGTCCGTAAAAACCGAGGAGCGCCTGGCCCGCCAGGGCTATGGGCCGGAGATATTGACGGTGATCCACACTAATTTTGCCAATCTGGATCAGGTGGCGGAAAAGCACGGGCCGTTTCAGTTTATTCTGGCGGATCTGGGCGTTTCCTCCATGCAGATTGACAATCCGGAGAGAGGATTTTCCTATAAATACGATGGCCCCCTGGATCTGCGGCTGAATCCGGAGAAGGGGGTTACTGCGGCTGCCCGCCTGCGGGAGCTGGAGGAGGAAGAGCTGGCGGGAATGCTGATGGAAAACGCCGACGAGCCCTATGCGGAGGAAATCGCCCGGGCGGTGACGGAGGCTTTCCGGCGGGGAGAGGCCATTGAGACCACTCTGCAGCTTCGCCGGGTCATCGAGCGGGCATTGGAATTTCTTCCCCAGGGGGAGCGGAAGATGGCGGTGAAAAAATCCTGCCAGCGCACCTTTCAGGCCCTGCGGATCGATGTGAACAGCGAATTTGAAGTGCTGTATTCCTTCCTGGAAAAGCTGCCGGACGCCCTGGCGGACGGCGGGAGAGCGGCCATTCTCACATTCCATTCCGGGGAGGACCGGCTGGTAAAAAAATCCTTCCGGGATCTGCATCGGGCCGGGGTGTACCGGGAGGTTTCCACGGAAGTTATTCGCCCGTCGGCGGAAGAGTGCGCCAGAAACAGCCGGGCAAAATCCACCAAAATGCGGTGGGCAGTGAAATAGAAACGGGAGAGCAGGCAGCGGCGGAAACTTTCGCAGCGGCCGGGTATGTTTGTCAGGAGGGAAAACATATGGCAGAATTACTGTATCAGGGACATGGAAGTTTTCGGATCTGTACGGCAGAGGGAGCGGTGATCTATGTGGATCCCTACGCCGGAGAAGGCTATGACCGGGAGGCGGATCTGGTGCTGGTGACTCATGAGCACTATGACCACAACCAGGTGAATCTGGTTCACCTGAAACCGGAGGGAAGGATATACCGGGCGGCGGACTGCTTAAAAAACGGAGTGTACCGCTCCTGGGCGGAGTGCGGGGTGGAGATCCGCGCCGTGGCGGCTTATAATCAGAATCATCCCAAGGATCAGTGTGTGGGATTTCTGCTGAAGGCAGACGGGAAGCTCCTCTATCTGGCGGGAGATACCTCAGAGACGGAGGAAATGGCCGGGGAACTGGCGGGAGAATCCATCGACTATGCTTTTCTTCCCATGGACGGCATTTACAATATGGACCGGGAGGAAGCGCAGCGGTGCGCGGCGATCATCGGGGCAGCCCATACGGTTCCCGTTCATATGAAGCCGGGGGCATTGTTTGATGAGGAGATGGCAGAGGCCTTTCAGGCGGAGGGGAAAGTAATCATGAGACCGGGAGATACGCTGCGCTGGTAGCGGCAAAGAGGCGCGGAAAAACAGGCGGCGGCAGATACACAAGGAGGACAGGAGTATGAAATTTGCAAAACGCATGGACCGCTTTGGAGAAGGAGTTTTTTCTTCTCTGGCGGAAATCAGGAAACAGAAAGAAGAAAAAGGGGAGACGGTGATCGATCTGAGCATCGGAGCTCCCAATATTCCGCCGGCGGAGCATATCCGCAGGGCCCTTTGTGAGGCGGCCGCCGATGAAAAAAATTACGTCTATGCCATCAATGACAGGCCGGAGCTTCTGGAAGCGGCGGCTGGCTGGTATGAGAGGCGCTACGGAGTGACTCTGGATCCGCGGACGGAGATCTGCTCTGTGCTGGGATCTCAGGAAGGGCTGGCCCATATCGCCCTGTCGGTGATCGACGAGGGAGACCTGGTTCTGGTGCCCTCTCCCTGTTATCCCGTGTTTGGAGACGGGCCTCGGATTGCGGGGGCGCAGATCTGGCCCATGGAGCAGAGAAAGGAAAACGGATACGTGATCCGTCTGGAAGAAATTCCGGAGGATGTGGCGGAAAAAGCCCGTCTGATGGTGGTTTCCTATCCCAACAATCCCACCACGGCTCTGGCGCCGGATTCTTTTTACGAGGAGCTGGTGGCGTTTGCGAAGAAGTATGACATTATTGTGGTCCACGACAACGCTTACAGCGAGCTGGTATTTGATGGAAACAGCTGCGGCAGCTTTCTTCGCTTCCCCGGCGCAAAGGATGTGGGTGTGGAATTTAATTCCCTGTCCAAAACCTATGGAATGGCGGGAGCCAGAACGGGCTTCTGCCTGGGAAATGAGCAGGTGATCTCCCGGCTGAAGCTGCTGAAGTCCAACATGGATTACGGGATGTTTCTGCCGGTTCAGATGGCTGCCATCGCGGCCCTGAACGGTGACCAGTCCTGTGTGGAGGCCACCAGAGAGGCCTACGAGCGAAGGCGGGATGTGCTGTGTGACAGTTTTGGAAAGGCCGGCTGGTTTATGGAAAAGCCGAAGGCCACCATGTTTGTCTGGGCGCCGGTTCCGGAAGGATGTGGAAATTCACAGGAATTTGCCATGGAGCTGGTGGAAAAAGCAGGAGTGCTGGTGACGCCGGGAAGCGCCTTTGGAAAGAGTGGGGAAGGATATGTGCGTCTTGCCCTGGTACAGGATGAGGAGACCATTCTCCAGGCGGCGGCAGCTCTGGAAAAGAGCGGAATGTTTTCAGGAAAAGACCTGGACGGCGCCGGAAAACAGAACGGCGAAAGATAAAGAAATTTGTGAAAACGCCCCTCTGGAGCGCCGATTCCCGGGCGGGAAAGCGGCGGTCTGCGGGGCGTTTTGCGTCATAAGACCGCCGGAACCGTTGCCCCTTGCCGGAATTGAAAAACTGTACTATACTGAGCAAAACGGCAGAGAGAGGAGATATGCGGATGGAGAAAAAACTGTATTTCGGGGGAACGGTTCTCACTATGGAAGAACCGCTGTTTTGTGAGGCGCTGCTGACGGAGGACGGCCGGATTCTGGCGGTCGGGACGGAGGAGGAGGTGCGCAGGCAGGCGGCGGGAGCGGAGGAAATCTGCCTGGACGGACATACTCTGATGCCAGCATTTATAGATGCCCACAGCCATTTTTCCGCCTGTGCCAACGCCTTTCTTCAGGGCTCTGTGGAACAGGCCCGCAGCTTTGATGAGATTGCGGAGGCGATCCGCACTTATATAAGAGAAAACAGGATTCCCGCCGGAAAGTGGGTGTCCGTGCGGGATTTTGATCCTGAAGTGCTCCGGGAGGGGCGGGTGCCGGATAAAACGGTGCTGGATCAGGCGTCCTCCGAGCATCCGATTGTGCTTCAGCACAAATCCGGCCATGTGGGAGTGCTCAATTCTCTGGCTTTAAAGATGGCGGGAATCGGAGGGGATACTCCCGATCCGGAAGGAGGAAGAATCTGGAAGCAGGACGGGGAACCCACCGGCTATCTGGAGGAAAATGCGTTTATTCCCGTGCTGCACCGGCTTCCGCCGCCGTCCGGGGAGGAGCTTATGGCCGCCTACGAGAGGGCCCAGGATATGTACGCTTCCTACGGGATTGCCACTATTCAGGAAGGATTCATGTCGGAGGAAATGATTCCGGTATACAGGGAGCTGTGCAGAACCCATGGACTGAAGCTGGATGTGGTTGGGTATCCGGGGGCGGACACCGGGGAGCGGATCTATCAGGCGTTTCCGGAGGCGGCGAAAGGGTACCGGGACAGATTTCGCCTGGGCGGCTTTAAAATGTTTCTGGACGGCTCTCCCCAGAGCAGGACGGCCTGGATGAGGACACCTTACAAGGATTCGGAAGATTTCGGCTACCCGGTGCTCACGGACGAGCAGGTGTACCGCAGCACGGCCATGGCGGTAAAGTCCGGGCGGCAGATTCTGGCCCACTGCAACGGGGACCGGGCGGCGAAACAGTATCTGGATGCCCTGGCCAGGCTGGAGCGGGAGGGGGAGGATCCGGCTGCGGTCCGACCGGTGATGATTCACGCCCAGCTTCTGGGAATCGATCAGATACCGGAGCTGAAGCGGCTGGGAGTGATCCCGTCCTTCTTTGTGGCTCACGTTTACCACTGGGGAGATGCCCATATCCGCAATTTCGGGGCGGAGAGGGCATCGGCGATCAGTCCTGCGGCCAGCGCAGGCCGGGCCGGACTTTCTTACACCTTTCACCAGGACGCGCCGGTGATCCGGCCGGATATGTTGGAAACTGTCTGGTGCGCCGTAAACCGCAGAACCAGGGGAGGAACGGTGCTGGGGCCGGAGGAAGGAGTGACGGAGGAAGAGGCGCTCCGGGCTGTGACCATACGGGCTGCCGGGCAGTATTTTGAAGAGAAGGAGAAAGGTTCCCTGGCTCCTGGAAAGCGGGCAGATCTGGTGATTCTGGATCGGAATCCGCTGAAAACAGAGCCGGAATCTCTGAGGGATCTCCAGGTGCTGGAGACCATAAAGGATGGAAAAACCATATACAGAAGGAAGGAACAGATGGTATGAACGAGATGGACAGACCGCTGGGAGAGGCAGCGGAGCAGGGACAGACAGAAAGCAGAGAACAGGAAAAGAGAGGGGGCATGGACGCCATCGGCGGCGCCCTGTCCCGCCTGTATCCCGGGCAGGAGGGAAAATACTACGGGACGGTGATTCCCGCCCGCCTGGGAGGAAAGGATCCTCTGGATGGAATTGAGGTATGGGAGAGCGGAAACGCCCTTCCTCACTGGCATTACGTGACCTACGGTTTTTCTGAACTCTATGATAAGGAGTGCGGAGATCCGGATAACAGCGGCTACGGTTTTGAGCTCACCTTCCGCCTGAAAAAGACGGAAGAGGAGCCGCCGGTCTGGCCCATGAACCTGCTGGAAAACCTGGCCAGGTACGTATTTTCCACGGGAAACGGGTTTGCCGCCGGTCACTACATAGACTGCAGCGGCCCCATTGCTCTGGACGAGGAGACGGATCTTACCGCCCTGGCATTCCGGGTGGATCCGGAGCTGGGGGAGATCGATACGCCAAACGGCCATCTGGTATTTCTTCAGGCTGAGGCCGTCACCAGAGATGAGATGGAAGCTCTGATGTGCTGGAACGGAGTGAAATTTCTGGAGCAGGCAGAGACCATCCTCCCCCTGGGAATCACAGATCTGGAGCGAACTTCACTGATGAAAAGGGAGGATTTCCGGGCTGCCTGGGAGAAAGGAGTCCAGGAGGACGGCTCGTCCACACGTTTTCTCTACACCGACGAACTGGATGCAGGCAGACAGGGGGGAGAGAGCTGGCTGCGCCTGGGAAAAGCCCACGCGGATACCATCTCCACCATGCTGAGGGCCCGGGTCGGCAAGGGAAGACCTCTCTATCTGGACAGCCGGGACGCCACCGTGGGATTCCGGCCGGGAGACCAGGCTGCAGCGGAGCTGAGAGACGGCGTCTTTACCTTTGTGCTCACGAAGGAAGCTCTGGAAGAGCTGTGCCTGGTTCTTCATAATAAAAAAGGGAGCTGCCGGTTAGAACAGCTCCCTCTGACGGTGGAACTGACGCCGGGAGCGTAGCGCCCCGGCTATCCCCGCCTGGCTTAAGCCAGCCGCAGAACGCGGATGAGCAGGAGCCAGGCGGTTCCATAGTAGGCGATAACCGCCACCAGGTCGTTGACGGTGGTGATCAGGGGGCCGGAGGCCACTGCCGGATCCACCCGGATCCGGTGGAAAAACAGGGGGATGACCGTTCCGGCAAAGCTGGAGATGGTCATGGCAATGACCAGGGCTGCAGCCACGCAGCCGGCCACGGAGAAAGCATAAAATACGGTCATATCCTTCAGCAGGCAGATATACAGCCCTATGACGGGAATGGAAGCGACTCCCAGGAGGATGCCTCCGGCCAGCCCCACTTTCGTTTCTTTCCAGATCAGGGCGGCGCAGCGGGAAAAGGAAACGCCGTCGTCCATCAGAACCCGGATGGTGACTGCCAGAGACTGGGTTCCCACATTTCCTGCCATATCCAGGATCAGGGACTGGAAACAGACCAGAATGGCAATTTTTGCCACGATCCCTTCAAACATTCCAACGACAGAAGACACGAACATTCCCATAAACAGCAGGACAATCAGCCATGGCATCCGCTTCTTCAGGCTGACGCACAGGGATTCCCGAATATCCTCATCCCCGTCGTCTCCTTCAGAGATGCCTGCCAGCTTGCTGTACGCTTCTTTTGACGCATGTTCCAGATAGTCCACCATATCCTGGGAGGTGATCACTCCCGCCAGCTTTCCGTCCGCGTCCAGAACGGGAAGAGAATCCTCCTCGTAGTCCAGCATCCAATTCATAGTATCTGCGATGGGATCGCGGTCGCGCACAAAGGGATAGGAGATGATGGTGCACTCTTCCAGCGGCGTTCCCTCTCTGGCCAGGATCAGATCCTTCAGGTCTATGGCTCCGCAGAAGATTCCCTGTTCGTCCACCACATACAGGGTGGAAATATTGTCATTTTCCCCGCTCTGACGGATCAGTTCCCGCATGGCATCCTTGACGGAGAGGCTGCGGAGAATGGCGATATAGTTGGTGGACATGAGACTTCCGATTTCCTCATCTTTGTAGGAAGAGAGAAGGCGCAGCTCCTCTGCCGTATCTGTTCTGACATACGGAGCCGTCTGTGAGCGGAAGTCTTCAGGGGTGTCTTCCAGAATCCGTACTGCTTCGTCGCTGTCCATGGCATCGATTACGGCAGCAGCCAGCTTCGGTGAGAGTTCTGCCAGGCGCAGTCCCGCTTCCTCGTAGTAGGGAAAAATATCTGCGGCCCACGGAGCGCCCAGAGCTTCCGTCAGCTGTTTTCTCTCGTCAGGGCGCAGTTCTTCCATGGCCTGGGCGATGTCGTGCTCATGGAAATCTTTCAGACGATCCTGCAGTTCTTCGGAAGTCAGTCCGCTGCGGAACAGGGAAATAAGGGTGTCTGTGATTTTGCGGTTGATCAGTTCACGATAATTCATTCTCATGCCGGTATCCTCCTTTTTTGGATAAGAGTGATACGCAGCCCCGCCGCAGACGAATTTTCAGACGTGAAAATAAAACTCCAGCCAGGAAGCGGAGTATGGACAGTCCGGCGGGTACGCGTATGCAGTTTTTCGGGTAACAGACGAATAACCGTCGCCTTCCATACATTCACATCCTTTCTGAATATTTCTTAGGTATCTCTTTTGTAGCACAGCCGGGAGGGAAAAGTCAAGGAAAAAGTGGATACCCGGACGAAAGTATGCTACAATGTGGCTACGACAGAAAGGATGACAGGTGAAAGATATGTTTTATCAGATTGTATGGCTCTTCTTTTGCTATTCATTTTTGGGATGGGTGATGGAGGCAGTGGCAGCCACTGCGCGCAGCCGCCATTTTGTAAACAGAGGACTTCTGGACGGCCCTCTTTGCGCCATCTACGGCTTCGCAGGCGTGACTGTGACTATCTTCCTGCCGGAGCTGCGGGGAAACTGGCTGTTTCTGTTTTTGGGATGCGCCATCTGGTGTACGGTTTTCGAGTGGGTAGCCGGTCATATCCTGGAAAAATCCGGTTACGGCCGCTGGTGGGATTACTCCCGCATGCCTGTGAATCTGGATGGATACATCTGCCTTCCCTACTCCATACTCTGGGGAGTTCTGGGCAGCATTGCAGTTCAGTGGGGGTCTCCTCTGCTTCTGAGCGTGTTCAGCCTGTTTCCGGGAACTGCCGGAAAGGTCATCCTGTGGATCCTTATTGTGCTGACGGCCATAGACGGGATCGGCTCCCTCATTGCCCTGTTCGGTTATCAGGGAATTATGCCGCCCCTGGAGCGGGTGGACAGCCAGATCACCGTGGCCACCAGAAAACTTCAGGAAGTGATTTCCCGCTCTACCAGACGCCGTCTGGAGCGCACCATGGGAATGACCAGAGTGGGACGGGAGAAAAAGGCAAAAGCAAAGGTATTTGCCCAGGGGGTGGGCTTTTACAAGATTTTCTGGTTATTTTTCATCGGATCTTTTCTGGGCGACGTGACAGAGACCGTATTCTGCTATATCACTGCGGGAACGTGGATGAGCCGCAGCAGCGTGGTCTGGGGACCTTTCAGTCTGGTGTGGGGAATCGCCCTGGCGGCAGCAACGGCTCTTCTTTACAAGTACAGAGACCGCTCTGATGGATTTCTCTTTTTCATGGGAACATTTTTGGGAGGCGCCTATGAATACCTGTGCAGCGTTGCCACAGAGAGGGTTTTCGGAACAGTATTCTGGGATTACAGCGCCATTCCTTTTAACCTGGGAGGCAGAATCAATCTTCTGTACTGCTTTTTCTGGGGAATTGCGGCCGTAGTCTGGATGAAGGGGCTTTATCCCGTGTTCTCCCGGTGGATTGAGAGGATTCCCATGAAGGCGGGCACCTGGCTTACCTGGATTCTGGCGGTGTTTATGGTGGGAAATATGGCGGTGAGCGGCCTGGCCCTCATCCGCTATGACCAGAGGTGTCAGGGAGTGGAAGCAGAGAGCTCCTGGCAGGCCTACATGGATGAGCACTACGGCGACGATGTGATCCAACGGGTATATCCCAACGCTATCCGAGTGTAGAAACCGGGACGGGGGAGCGGAAATACCGGCTGCGGCAGCAAAGGCCGGGCTGGAAAGAGATTCCGTTCCTGCCGTCCTGTTTGTGTGATATGATAAAGAAAAGACGGCCGCTGTGTGGCCGGGAAGGAAAGTAAGAGAAAGGGAAGGCCATGAGGTCAAAGAGAAGAAAAAAGGGGAAGCCGGATCTGTCCACGGGACTGAATCTGGCAGTAGTGACAGCTTTTACGGCGCTGATCCTGTGGGGGATTTTTCTGGTAAGGGACAAAATGCTTCAGAATACCCAGGAATTGGGGACATCCCTGGCAGAAAGCTATGCTCTGGAGGAACAGAGCAGGATTCAGGTCTACGGAATGCTGATTCGTCTGGGAACCAAGCATATGGACACCCTGACGGAAAACGGCAGTTCCGGAGAAGAGATTCAGAAATGGCTTTCAGATTATGACAGAGATCTGGAGGACATTCTGGGAGCCAGTGTGGTAGATCCCTATGCGGTGGTGAACGGAGAGATTCTGGCGGCGGCACCGTGGGAGGGAGATAGAGAGTACGAATATGAAAACACGGAATGGTACAGGAAAGCCAT
Source organism: Candidatus Lachnoclostridium stercorigallinarum (assembly GCA_019116745.1). GTDB lineage: Bacteria > Bacillota > Clostridia > Lachnospirales > Lachnospiraceae > Lachnoclostridium_A > Lachnoclostridium_A stercorigallinarum. The sequence continues at coordinate 13,092 of DXBC01000128.1, read as the reverse complement.
GGAGGAGGGAAACGAGGTTATTTTTACCGATGCCTATGTGGATGCCATCACCGGGCGGGAGCTGGTCACTGTAGCCAGAAAGGCGGAGCATTCCGACAGCGTGCTGGCGTTTGATATTTTCCTGGACAATTTTTACATCCATAAAAATCTTGCGGAACTGCCGGAGCACAGCTCATTTTTCCTCTATGACAGCTCCGGGCAGCTGATTTACAGCATAACGGAACTGGACACCTCCCGGGAAGAGGCAAAAGTTTATACCAGACAGCTGTTGGAGGGGATTCAGGACGGGACGTTGGAACCTTTCAATTCCTCCATACGTGATCTGGATGGAAGACAGAGGGGAGTGTATTACTATAAAATGGACAACGGCTGGACTTCCGTCATTACGATTCCTCTCAATACCATTCTCCAGGGAGAGACGGATGAAATTTTCCTGTTTCTTCTGGGGATCTGCCTGCTTCTTCTGGCAGTCGTACTTTTTACTGTATTCCGGGAGTTTTTGGGAAAGGAACGCCTGCGCCGGATTTCCGATACCGTAAACATTCTGGGAAATTCCTACTATGGGATTTACCGGGTCAATTACGTTCAGGGCACCTATGAGACGGTCAAGAGCTCTGAGGATGTGGCGGACCGGCTGGGACGGGAAGGGGACTACGGCGTGCTCATGGAAGTCATGCGGGAACTGGTGGACGAGCAGACCAACGAAGACTTTCAGAAGAGCTTTTCTCTGGAAAATATCCGCCGGCTGGTGGAGGAAGGAATTTACGATTTCGGAGGGGACTACAAGCGCCTCTTTGGAGATCAGTACCGGTGGGTCAATGCCAGGATGATCTGCAGCAGTTCCCTGGGACTGGATGAGGTGATTATCTGTTTCCGGGAGGTGGATGCGGAAAAGCAGCTGCAGCTGAAGCAGCAGATGCTTCTGGAATCGGCTCTGGAGTCAGCCAGAAAAAGCGCCAGAGACAAAAGCATGTTTTTCAGCCATGTGTCCCATGACATGCGGACTCCTCTGAATGCCGTCATCGGCCTTGCGGATCTGGCCCTGGAACATCGGGACGACAGCAGGAAGATGACAGATTATCTGGAAAAAATCCGTCAGGCAGGGAGACAGCTGCTCACTCTGATCAATGATATTCTGGACATCTCAAAGATCGATCAGGGCGGAGCTGGTACTCTGGACAGCAAACCGGCGGATCTGCAGAAATGTGTGGAGGACTGTGCCTCCATGTTCGGAGATGAGGCGGAAAAGACGGGAAAAGTGTTCCGCACGGAGTTTTCTGTCCGGGACCGGATGGTTTACTGTGACACTTTCCGCATCAGCCAGATTCTGAACAACCTGCTCTCCAACGCTTTCAAGTACAGCGGTCCCGGCGCGGAGATTGTCCTGAAGGTAAAACAGCTGGAGTACGGGGCGGCAAAAGGGAAGTATGAGATCACGGTGGCGGATACGGGCTTTGGAATGTCGGGAGAGTTCCTGGAACGCATTTTCCAGCCCTTTACCAGGGAAACCCGTTTTTCTCCGGTGCAGACGGTGGGAACGGGACTGGGAATGCCGATTGTGAAAAGCCTGGTACAGCAGATGGATGGAGATATTTCCGTGAAGAGTGAGCTGGGAAAGGGAAGTACGTTCACCGTCACCCTGCCCTTTGCTCCGGCAGAGCCGGAGGAAGAAGTTCCGGAACCGGAGGAAGCGTTCAGCCTGGAAGGCAGACGGATTCTGGTGGCGGAGGACAACGGGATCAACATGGAGATCACCGTGGAATTTCTGACTATGATGGGCGCGGAGGTCGTTCAGGCTGCTGACGGAAGGGAGGCTGTAAAACGTTTTGCGGAGTCAGAGCCGGGAAGCATTGACGCTGTGCTCATGGATATGCAGATGCCTGAGATGGACGGCTGCGAGGCCAGCCGAAAGATCCGGAGCCTGGACCGCCCGGACAGCCGTACCGTTCCCATTGTGGCGGTGACGGCCAATGCCTTTGCGGAGGATGTGGCTCAGACGAAGGCTGCCGGAATGGACGGACACCTGGCAAAGCCCATTGATTTCAAGGCGCTCTGCCGCCTGCTGGAGTCCATTGCCGTCCAGCGGCAGCAGGAAAAAGGCCGGCAGGACAGGGAAAACTGACAGAGAGACGAAAAACAGCCGGAGGATATCCGGCTGTTTTTCGTTCGGGAAATGGGAAAAGGGGCTTTCCCGTCAGCGTCAGGCTCCCGCTGACAGCTTGGAGAAGTCGTGATTCACGGCCTCCACAAGGGAAAATTCCCCGTTTTCGTATTCAAATGTTAAAATACAGCAGTTTCCCACCCGGCCGGTCAGCTGGGCTTTCTGGTTCTTTTCCCAGTAGCGCATGAAACCGCGGCAGGAAGCTCCATGGGAGACAGCCAGTACCGTCTGATGATCTTCCTTTTCCATGATTTCCGCCAGAGTGTCGGCCATCCGCTGGCGTACTTCCAGCTCGCCTTCGCCGCCGAAGCCCTTGAAAAAGTCTCCGTAAGGCAGAGGGGGATTTAAGTCTTCACTTTCGCTCTCGAACACGCCGAAGTTCCATTCCTTCAGTCCCTTTACTCTTGTGTAGGGCATGGAAGTGATAATTTCCAGAGTGTCGCAGGCACGCTCTGAGGTGGAAGAATAGGCGTGGTCAAAGGTAATGCCCCTGGAACGGAAATATTCAGCTGCAACTCCGGCCTGAGCCCGTCCCAGTTCCGTAAGGGGAGAATCACACCAGCCCTGAATTTTGCGGCGGACGTTGAAGACAGTCTGGCCGTGGCGTACGAGATACAGTGTCTTTTTCATAAGAAACCTCCAGATACTTATTGAAACAGCGGCAGAAAATGAAAAATGAAATACTGCCGCGCAGCATATTTTTATTGTAGCACAGCCCCGGTCCTGGGAAAAGCGGATTCTTGTAAAAATTCACAGAAATAGGGAAAACCTATTGACAGGAAAGAGGATATATTGTATATATTTACTAAAAAAGGAGTAAAAAGGAGGAGTTTTTTATGAAATTAGTCATTGAAGAAAATGAGCGGAAGATGAGTGAAAGCGCCATGTACATCCTGCTGGGCGCCATGATGCAGGATAAGCGGGTAAATATCTCCCTCACTTCCGGACGTTCTCCCAGAACCATGTATGAGCTGATGGTTCCCCTGGTAAAGGACCAGGAGAAGTTCAAAGATATTCAGTATTATCTGTTTGACGACAACCCCTTTGTGGGAGAGCCTCACGGCGGCAACTGGAAAGAGATGCATGAGCTGTTCTTTGATCCGGCAAACATTCCCGACGACCGCATTCACATTCCCAGCCTGGAAAACTGGAAGGATTTTGACGAGGAGATCCGTCAGGCAGGCGGCATCGATGTGATGGTCATCGGCCTCGGCTGGGACGGCCATTTCTGCGGAAACTGCCCCAGATGCACGCCTCTTGACAGCTACACCTACTGTCTGGAGTTTAAAGAGAAGCAGGCTGTCAACCCCACTTATCCGGATCGCCCCACTCAGCCCTATTCCATTACCATGGGTCCGAAGAGTCTGATGAGGGTAAAGCATCTGGTGATGATCGTAAACGGAAAAGAAAAGGCGGAGATTTTAAAGAAGTTTATCGAGGAGCCGGTGAGCAATGAGATTCCGTCCACCGTTTTAAAACTCCATCCCAATTTTACGGTGATCTGCGACAAGGATGCGGCATCTCTGCTGAATGACAGCTATGATCGTCTGTAAGAAATAGAGAAAATATGACAGCCGGAAAAGGGACATTTCCGGACAGGGCGGGTGCCGATCCCAGGCAGGTGGAGTGCCCGCCCTTTATATTTTTGAGCTGCAAAGGCAGGCTGGCAGAGATTCCTCTATTTTGCGGCAATCCAAAAATATGAAAAAAGGGCTTGAAGAATTCAGAAAAGTGTAGTAATATAATAGCCGATGCACCTGTAGCTCAGTGGATAGAGCAGTGGCCTCCGGAGCCGCGTGCGTAGGTTCGATTCCTATCAGGTGCATTTTTCTTTTGCCTGATTGTACAGAGACTTCTTTGGAAACGCCTGTATGACCAGGCTTTTTTCTTGCTTTTTACCTGATCTTTTGCTAGAATGAAAAGAAGGTACGCCAATAGGCACCGTACAGGAGGATACATCAGGAATGAGAAATCAAAAGAAAAGAAAGGGCGGTTTTTCGGGAGAAGCCGGATGGCAGAGATATCTGCGGATTCTTGCGGTGCCCCTGATCGTCATTGTTTTGATTCTTGTCATTGTCCTGGCAGACAGAGAGCCTGCGCCGGAAGCGGCTTCCGGTCAGACGGAGACGTCGGAGGAGGTCACAGAGACCTCTGAAAGCGAGGAGGAAGGCTCTGAAAATACCGATGAAAATGGTTCTCAGGAGGTTTCCGGCCAGGAGACTTCCGGGGAGGCGGAAAGCACAGACGGGCCGGAAACCCAGGCAGAGGGAGAGACGGCGGAAAGCACAGATCAGTCGGAGCTGAGACGCAGTGATATTCCGGAGATCACGGCATTGATGGAAGAATACTGTGCGGCGAAGGTGAACTGTGATGCCGAAGCCATGTACCGGATTTACGGGAAAACGGACATGACAGGAGTGGAAGAACTGCAGCAGAGGATGCAGTACAGAGCCAGATATGTGGAAAACATGGAGAATGTGGAGACCTATATCCTGCCGGGGCTGGAGGAGAATTCCTACGTGGTTTATGTGACTGCGGATATCAGATTCCGCGTGACAGAGACTCTGGCGCCTACGATTATGTGGTGCTATGTGAGGATGGAGGATGACGGAACCTACCACATTGTGGAGAATGTGACGGCTGAGGAAGCGGAGTACGCGGCAAAGGCGGAGCAGACGGATGCTGTGAGAGCGCTGGCGTCTCAGGTCAATGAAGAGCTGGAGCTGGCCATAGCGTCTGACACCAGGCTGGCCAGTGCCTACGGGACCTTAAGAGAGGGTACGGAAGTGCCGGGATCTTCCCAGACGGCGACCGCAGCCCCGGAGACGGAAAGCGCGGCCCCGGAGGAGACGGCAGCTCAGGAAGAGACTGCTGCCCAGGAAGAAACCGCGGCTCAGTAAGAGGACTGGCCTCGGTGACAGGAAACAGAAAAAGGGAAAAATAGCGCCCTGCAGACAGGTGACTGGCTGCAGGGCGGTCTGGTAAAAGGAGATAAATCATATGGATGTAAAGGATTTTTATTTTGATCTGCCCCAGGAACTGATTGCTCAGGATCCCCTGGAGGACCGTTCCGCGTCGAGACTTCTGGTGCTGGACAAGGACACAGGCGAGATACAGCACAGAGTGTTTAAGGATATTGTGTCATACCTGAGAAAGGGGGACTGTCTGGTAATCAACGACACCAAGGTCATTCCCGCCAGGCTTTACGGCGTAAAGGAGGAGACTCAGGCGAAGATCGAGGTGCTGCTGTTAAAGCGCCGGGAAAAGGATGTGTGGGAGGTACTGGTAAAGCCGGGAAAGAAGGCCAGACCGGGTACGGTGATCCAGTTTGGGGAAGGACTGCTCACCGGAACGGTAATTGACGTGGTGGAAGAGGGAAACCGGCTGATCCGTTTTTCCTACGAAGGGATTTTCGAGGAGATTCTGGATCAGCTGGGACAGATGCCTCTGCCGCCCTACATCACTCACCAGCTGAAGGACAAGAACCGGTATCAGACGGTATACGCAAAGCATGAGGGCTCCGCGGCGGCTCCCACCGCCGGGCTGCATTTTACAGAAGAGCTGCTGCGCCGGATCAGGGAAAAAGGCGTGGAGATTGCCCATGTGACCCTTCATGTGGGACTGGGAACTTTCCGGCCGGTGAAAGTGGACAATGTGCAGGACCATCACATGCATTCGGAGTTTTACATTGTAGAGCCGGAGGAGGCAGAAAAGATCAACCGGACGAAGCGGGAGGGCGGACGGGTCATCTGCGTGGGAACCACCAGCTGCCGCACCCTGGAGTCAGCCGCCGGGGAGGATGGGATCTTAAAGGCCGGAAGCGGCTGGACAGATATTTTTATCTATCCCGGATACCGGTTTAAGATTCTGGATGCCCTGATCACCAATTTCCATCTGCCGGAGTCTACTCTGGTGATGCTGGTGTCCGCCCTGGCCGGACGGGAACACGTGCTGGCGGCCTATGAAGAGGCAGTTCGTGAGAAGTACCGCTTTTTCAGCTTCGGGGACGCCATGTTCATCGCCTCCCATCCGGAGCAGGAATGACGGAAGAAAAAACGGGTTCAGAAATTCAGGATAAATACGGAAAAACAGGAAAGATTAAAAAGCAGGAAGTACTATTATGGAAGAAATGCGTTTAAACAAATATCTGAGCGACTCCGGCGTCTGCTCCCGCCGGGAAGCGGACCGCCTGATTGAGGCGGGCAAAGTACTGGTAAACGGAGTTCCCGCAGTGATGGGAATGAAGATCACCGGTACGGAACGGGTGATCTGCGAAGGCGTGGAGGTGAGCGGCAGAAAGAAGGAGAGGAAGATTCTTCTGGCGGTGAACAAGCCCATGGGAATCGTCTGCACCACCTCGGATAAAGACCGGGCGGAGAATATTGTGGAGTTTCTCCATTATCCTGTGAGAATTTACCCCATCGGCCGGCTGGACAAGGATTCCAGCGGCCTGATTCTCATGACCAACGAGGGGGATATTGTGAATAAAATTCTCCGGGGCAGCAACGACCATGAGAAAGAATATGTGGTGCGGGTAAACCGGCCGCTTACGGAAGAATTTCTGGAGAAAATGAGAAGCGGAGTGGAGATTCTGGACACGGTGACAAAGCCCTGTATTGTGGAAAAAACGGGAGGATATACATTCCGGATCATCCTTACTCAGGGACTGAACCGTCAGATTCGCCGCATGTGCGCGGCTCTCGGATACCGGGTGGTTTCCCTGAAGCGGGTGAGAATCATGAATATCCGCCTGGGCGACCTGCGCACCGGTTCCTACCGGGAGGTGACGGGCGAAGAGTGGGAGGAGCTGGAACGGCTGCTGGCAGACTCCAGCAACGCCCCGAGAAGGCAGGAAAAAGGGAGCGCGGCGCCGGGAACGGCCGGCAGCCGGACCGGGGAGAAACGCATATTCCGCACTCCCCTGCGCCGCTATGAAGAGCCGGGAGAGGGAGCGGAGCGGCGAAACCATTTCCGGAAAGAGGGCAGGGAAAAACAGATTTAAAACGGAGTACACGGAGAGGGAAGGTCCATGGAAGAAAAGATCAGACGGATCAGGGAATTGATCCGCATTATTAACGAAGCGGGAAAGGCCTATTACCAGGAAGACAGGGAGATCATGAGCAATTATGAGTATGACGCCCTGTACGACGAGCTGGCGGCTCTGGAGAAGGAGACAGGGGTAGTGCTTGCCGGAAGCCCCACTCAGAACGTGGGCTACGAGGTACTCAGCGAGCTGCCGAAGGAAGCCCATGAAAGCCCCATGCTTTCTCTGAACAAGACAAAAAGCGTGGATGAGCTGCGGGAATGGCTGGGAAACCAGAGAGGTCTGCTGTCCTGGAAGATGGACGGCCTGACTGTAGTGCTCACCTATGAGAGGGGTACTCTGACAAAAGCGGTGACCAGAGGAAACGGGGAAATCGGCGAGGTGATCACCAATAATGCGAGGGTATTTGCCAATGTGCCTCTGAATATTGCGTACAAGGGCCAGCTGGTGCTCCGGGGAGAGGCTGTGATCCGGTATTCGGACTTTGAAAAGATCAATGAGGAGATTGCCGATGCGGACGCCCGCTATAAAAATCCCAGAAACCTGTGCAGCGGCTCTGTCCGCCAGCTGAACAATGAGATTACGGCAAAGAGAAACGTTCACTTCTTTGCTTTCTTTCTGGTGAGAGCGGAGGGCGTGGATTTTTCCAATTCCAGGGAGAAACAGTTCCTGTGGCTGAGAGAGCAGGGCTTTGAGACCGTGGAGTGGAAAGCGGTGACGGCGGATACTCTTTCGGAGGCAGTCCGCGGATTTGCGGAGGCCGTGGAGGCCAATGACGTGCCCTCCGACGGTCTGGTGCTGCTTTACGATGACATTGCCTACGGGGAGTCCCTGGGGCGGACGGCAAAGTTCCCCAGAGATTCCATCGCCTTTAAATGGGCAGATGAAATCCAGGAGACCACCCTTTCCTATATTGAGTGGAGCCCGTCCCGGACGGGCCTGATCAATCCGGTGGCGGTGTTTGAACCGGTGGAGCTGGAAGGAACCACTGTGAGCCGCGCCAGCGTTCACAACATCAGCATTATGGAAGGGCTGGAGCTGGGAAAAGGAGACAGGATCACCGTCTATAAGGCAAACATGATCATTCCTCAGATTGCCGACAACCTCACCAGAAGCGGAGTAAAGGATATTCCGAAGAACTGTCCGGTCTGCGGAGGAGCCACGGAGATCCGGGATGTGGGCGGGATTAAAACCCTGTACTGCACCAATCCTGACTGCCAGGCAAAGAAGATCAAGAGCTTCGCCCTGTTTGCCAGCCGGGACGCGCTGAATATCGACGGCCTGTCGGAGGCCACTCTGGAGAAATTTATCGGCGCCGGCTTTATCCATGAATACAGCGACATGTTCCACCTGGACCGTCACAGAGAAGAGATTGTGGAGATGGAAGGCTTCGGGGAGAAGTCCTATGAGAAGCTCACGGCGGCGGCGAAAAAAGCGTCGGTGACCACCCTGCCCCGCCTGGTTTACGGCTTGGGAATCGCTGGAATCGGCCTGGCCAATGCAAAAATGCTCTGCCGTCATTTTGGCTACGATTTCGAGGCCATGCGCCGGGCTTCCGCGGAGGAACTGACGGAGGTGGACGGAATCGGAGGCGTGCTGGCAGATGCCTGGACCGGATTTTTTGCCGATGAGAAGAACAATGGGATCGTGGACCGGCTGTTAAAGGAGCTGACCATCGAGAAGGAAGAGGAGGAGAGCGGGGATCAGCCCTTTGCGGGGATGACCTTTGTGATCACCGGAAGCGTGGAGCGATTTGCCAACCGCAAGGAGCTTCAGGCGTTTATCGAGTCCAAAGGCGGAAAAGCCACGGGAAGCGTGACTTCAAAAACCACCTATCTGATCAACAATGACAAGGCGTCTTCTTCGTCAAAAAACAAGAAGGCGAAGGAGCTGGGAATTCCCATTATTTCCGAGGAGGATTTCATGAAGCTCCTGGAGGAAAAACAGGGCTGACAGGCTTCCCGGCGGTTTCGTCCGGAGGCACGTATTTTTCATACAGGCCTTTTAAAATCTGCAGGTGAAGGATTTCATCTTCGGCGATCCGCCGCAGGTTGTCGCAGACATTTTCATCCTGGATCCAGGCGGCCTGCATCAGGTACTTCTGCCGGCTGCGCTCTTCCTCGTCCATGGCGGCGGCGAGGATGGAGTCCAGACCGGTGTGGTAGGTGAGATAAGCCGGCGTCCAGTAGCGGCACCGGCTGCTCAGAGAACCGCAGGGGCTCCAGAGCCTGGGCTCGGCGCCCAATTGCATGGCAAGGGTGGAAAAGATTTCCAGATGACGCATCTCGTCCCGGCAGATCTGGCGGAAGGCATCCGTCACCTCCTGCCAGGCGGAGGCGGCCAGAGAGTGAAAGCAATAGAAACCGATGGCGGACATTTCAGAAATCTGCCCTCCGGCGTTGTCCAGCATGGCGGCTGCGCAGCAGGGATTGTTTCCGGCGGCCTGAACTGGCGGCCAGGGCAGGGTGGATTGAACCATGAAAAAACCTCCTCCCGAAAATAACTGTTTGACAGTTCATTTTATGCGGGAGGAGGACAAAAGTATGCGGACGAAACGGCGTCAGGCCTTCTCCAGGGCCTGATCGATGTCGGCGATAAGGTCATCTGCGTTTTCAATTCCCACAGACATGCGGATCAGCCCGGCGGAAATTCCGGCATCCCTTAACTGCTCGTCGGTGAGCTGGCGGTGGGTATGGCTGGCGGGATGGAGCACGCAGGTTTTTGCGTCTGCCACGTGGGTGGCGATGGAGGCCAGCTTCAGGCTGTCCAGGAAACGGACAGCGGCTTCTCTGCCGCCTTTTACTTCCAGGGAGATCACGCCGCAGGTGCCCTTCGGCATATATTTTCTGGCCAGTTCATAGTATTTGTCGCCTTCCAGACCCGGATAATGAACGGAGGCGATTTTTTCATGGCCCTGAAGGTGCTTTGCGATGGCCAGGGCGTTGGAGCAGTGGCGTTCCATGCGCAGAGGCAGGGATTCCAGACTGACGCCCAGCAGATAGCAGTTCATGGGAGAGGGGATGGCGCCCAGGTCTCTCATAAGCTGAGAGGTGGCCTTGGTGATGTAGGCCAGCTTTCCGAATTTTTTCGTGTAGGTGATGCCGTGGTAGGACTCATCGGGGGTGGTCAGGCCGGGGAATTTGTCGGCGTGGGCCTCCCAGTCAAAATTGCCGCTGTCCACAATACAGCCGCCCACCTGAACGGCGTGGCCGTCCATGTATTTTGTGGTGGAGTGGGTCACAATGTCAGCTCCCCACTCAAAGGGGCGGCAGTTGACAGGGGTGGCAAAGGTGTTGTCCACGATCAGGGGAACGCCATGGCGGTGAGCCGCCGCTGCGAAGCGCTCAATGTCCAGAACCACCAGAGCCGGATTGGAGATGGACTCGGCAAATACCAGCTTGGTATTGGGGCGGAAAGCGGCGTCCAGTTCCTCGTCGGTGGCGTCAGCGCTGACAAAGGTGCAGTCGATGCCCATTTTCTTCAGGGTGACGCCAGCCAGGTTGAAGGTGCCGCCGTAAATCTCCGAGGTGCAGATGATGTGGCCGCCGGTCTCGCAGATGTTGAAAATGGAGAAAAAGGTGGCTGCCTGGCCGGAAGAGGTGAGAATGGCTCCCACTCCCCCTTCCAGATCAGCGATTCTGGCCGCTACCGCGTCGTTGGTGGGGTTCTGAAGTCTGGTATAGAAATATCCGGAAGCTTCCAGATCAAAGAGTTTTCCCATTTCATCGGCGGAGTCGTATTTAAACGTAGTGGACTGGTAAATGGGGATCTGTCTCGCCTCTCCGTTTCCCGGATTCCAGCCGGAGTGGATACATTTTGTTTCGATGCTGTAGTTACTGTCCATGAATGTTCCTCCTCATCAGTGTTGAAATATTAAAAACAAGTATAGCAAATGTTCCGCAGGACGGCAAGAGCGGAAAACTTGAGGGGAAAGAGAAAGGAGAGAGTATGTGCTGCCGGTATTATGTGGATGACAGTGTAGACGCCCTTTTAAAGGAACTGGATCTGGGATACGCCCCGATGCACCGTGGGAGGGAGGATCGTTTCCCTTCCTGCTTCGCTCTGACGGTGTGCGCCAGAGACGGACATACGGCGGTTGAGAAAATGAAGTGGGGATTTCCGCAGGGAATGTCCGGCGGAAACGGACATGGCTCGGAGAACAGGAGCGGGCTGGTGATCAATGCCAGGGCGGAGACGGTGCTTGAGCGTCCCCTGTTCCGGGACGGAGCCCGCAGCAGGCGATGTCTGATCCCGGCGGCCGGCTTTTACGAGTGGAACAGGGAAAAGGAGAAAGCGGCCTTTTACCGGCCGGACCGAACGCCTCTTCTCATGGCGGGGATCTGTCTGCCGGACCCGGAAGGAGACGGAGACCGCTTTGTGATCATCACCACCGGCGCCAACCGCTCGGTTTTTCCAGTCCACGAGCGGATGCCTCTGATACTGGAGCGGGGACAGTGGAAAAACTGGCTGTTTGACGGAGCTTCGGTGGAAAACCTTCTGGCATTTCAGCCGGAGCCGTTAGAGAGATTTCAGGAATATGAACAGCAGACGCTGGTATTTTGAGAGCCGCGCCGGGAGTATATTTTAAAGGCCGTATTGGGGGCATTTGACTCCCGGCGGCACCTGTGTTATCATCAAAGTTACCGGAAAAAGAGAATTCCTGCATGGATACAAAAAGGAGAAGTTAAGCAATGCCCATAAAAGTACAGAATGATCTGCCGGCCAAGGCGATCCTGGAGGATGAGAACATTTTCGTGATGGATGAGCACCGGGCTATGACCCAGGACATCCGTCCTCTTTATATTGTAATCTTAAATCTGATGCCCACGAAGGAGGAGACGGAGCTGCAGCTTCTGCGGGCCCTTTCCAATACGCCTCTTCAGATTGACGTGACTCTGATGTGCGTGGAAAGCTATACATCCAAAAACACCCCTGCTTCCCATCTGAACAAGTATTATAAGCGGTTCCGGGAGGTCAAGGACCGTCGGTTTGACGGCATGATCATCACCGGGGCGCCGGTGGAACAGATGGAATTTGAGGAAGTGGATTACTGGGACGAGCTGACGGAGATCATGGAGTGGAGCCGGACCAATGTGTTCAGCACCTTTCACATCTGCTGGGGCGCTCAGGCCGGCCTGTACTACCACTACGGCATAAAAAAGGTAATGCTTGAGAAAAAGCTCAGCGGCGTTTACCGCCATGAGCTGCTTCACCGCAAGGTACTCCTGGCCCGGGGGATGGACGACGTGTTTTACGTTCCCCAGTCCAGGTACACCGGCCTTGACGAGGCGGCCATCGCCGCAGAGCCCCGGCTCCAGGTGGTAGCGAGCAGCCCGGAGGCAGGCAGCTACATGATCATCGGGGATGGCGGCCGCCGGATCTTCATCACCGGACACTCGGAGTACGACCGTATGACGTTAAATCAGGAGTATCTCAGGGATGTGGGCCGCGGCCTGGACCCGGATGTGCCGGACAACTACTACCCTGGCAACGATCCGGAAAAAATGCCGCTCCTCACCTGGCGCGCCAACTCCAACTGCGTGTACTCCAACTGGCTGAATTATTATGTGTACCAGACGACCCCGTACGATCTGGAAAAGCTGCGGTATACGCTGAGGGAATAAATAAAGAAGGTCTGAAACAGAAGAAGAGAGCGTCCTGCAGAGAGTGAATCTTGCAGAACGCTCTTTTTGTTTGAGGCTGATGCAAAATAGATGAGAAATCAGCTCAAGCTCCAGTACTTTCTGGAGACTGCCTGGAAATCATCCAGGATCGCTTTCGCTTTTTGCGGATCAATGACGGTCCTGTTTAAAGTTAAAGCCTGGAGCGCCTTGGTATAGCTTTTCTCCATAAAAGATTCTACAGTCAGTCTCTCATAAGAGTACTG
>DXBC01000127.1 GCA_019116745.1 Candidatus Lachnoclostridium stercorigallinarum | reverse complement strand
CGCTCAATCTCTTCTCCATAGCCGACGGGGTTTCTTCTGTGGCCCCACAGAGCGTCAAAATCTACCAGGTTGGTAAAGCAGAGGCCTTCAAAATCCCGCTTTGCGATTTCAATGGTCTGCTCCATGCCGTGAACGGAGCTCTTGGACTTGTTGGACTCCGTCAGTCCTTCCCCGTCGAAAATATCAAAAATTTTACCCACGGAAATCACCTGATAGCCGGCCTCTTTCAGCGCGTCCAGAGCCGTCTTTCCGTAAGGTTTCAGGGCATAGTCGTGGCGGTTGGCCGTCCGCTTGAACTCGCCCTTTTTCTTTCCCACATAAGGTCTGGCGATGACACGGCCCACCTTCCATTCTTCTTTCATGGTCAGCTCCCTGGCAATCTCGCAGTAATGGTACAGGGTATCCAGTCCCATGGTCTCTTCATTTCCGCAGATCTGCAGCACGCTGTCCGCGGAAGTATACACGATCAGATGGCCTTCGTTGATCTCCTCTTCCGCCAGCTCATCCAGAATCTCCGTGCCGCTGGCGCTCTTGTTGCCGATAATCTTCCGCCCAGTGCGCTTTTCCAGCTCGTCGATCAGCTCCTTCGGGAAACCGGTGTCTGTGAACGTCTTGAAAGGCTGGGTGATGTAAAGGCCCATCATCTCCCAGTGTCCGGTCATGGTATCCTTTCCAAGGCTCTTTTCCTGGAGTTTTGCGAACCGGGCCATGGGATGCTTTGCCGGCTCCACCTGCTTCAGGGGATGAAGGTTGGCGATGCCCAGCTTCTGAAGGTTTGGAATGTGAAATTCATCCATTTTCTCGGAAATATGACCCAGAGTGTCCACTCCCACATCTCCGTACTGGGGAGAATCCGGGGCCTGGCCGGCTCCCAGAGAGTCCAGTACAACGGTAAAAATTCGTCTGTATTTTTTCATATCTGTTTCCTCTGCTTTCTTATTAATTTCATAACGGCCGAACCGTTATTTTCCTTCCTTATCCTGCTTAATCAGCTTCCTGATCGCCTCCACGGCCACCCGGATCGGCGCTTCCGTGTCGTGGCAGATGGGGTTGTCCAGACCGGCCGCCTCTCTCTCCTGATTGCCTACCACCAGGAAATTGGAGCCGCAGCGCACTCCCAGATAGCTGGCCACGATAAACAGGGCCGCCGACTCCATCTCCGACGCCTTGCATCCCAGCCGCAGCCAGGCCTGCCACTTATTTAAAAGCTCATAGCTCACCGGTTTTGTCTCCGGGGAATGCTGTCCGTAAAAGGAATCCTTGCATTCCACAACTCCCACATGATAAGTATGCCCCAGATCCTTTGCCGCAGCCACCATAGCGTTCACCACATCCAGATTAGCCACCGCCGGGAACTCAATGGGCGCATATTCCCTGGTAGTTCCCTCCATGCGGATCGCTCCCGTAGCAATGACAATATCTCCGCCTTTGACATTGATATCCATGCCTCCGCAGGTACCCACCCGCAGGAACGTATCCGCGCCGCAGTTTACCAGCTCTTCCATGGCGATGGAAGCGGACGGTCCGCCGATTCCCGTAGAGGTCACGCTCACCTTCTCCCCGTCCAGATAGCCGGTGTAGGTGACAAACTCCCGATTGTCTGCCATGAGCTTTGCGTCCTCAAAATACGAGGCGATCTTCTGGCACCGCTTCGGGTCGCCGGGCAGGATCACATACCGGCCCACATCGCCCTTTCTCAGATTAATATGATACTGCAGTCCAACTTCTCCGGAATAATTCTGCATGATGAATCTCCCCTTTCTCCAATTTCCTGTACAATCTCATTGATACTTGTATAATATCACGTAACTTGTCTAATTTCAATCCCGTAATCATATATTTTTCCAGAAGTTTTTTGTGGATTTTATCTCAGAAAAGACTTGTCTCTCCGACTTGTATAAAATCTTGACATTCCTTCTCTGTTGGAGTACTATATTTAATAATACTTGTCTAATTTTTTCGAGTTTTCCCGACGGATCTGAAGAACACGCCGCCGGAACGGCCTGCGCTGCGGCCCGCCGCAAAAATCTCGGATGAAAGGAGCATCTTTATGGCTGCGTCAGAAGAAAAATCAAGAAACTTAAAGCATGTGCGGGTCTACGACCGCCTGTACCGCCTGATTCAGGAAGGAGTATATCCTCCCGGCAGCCAGCTTCCGTCCGAGCCGGACCTGGCCGCCCGGATGGGCGTGAGCCGCATGACCCTGCGCCGCGCCCTGTCCCTGCTCATCGACGACGGCCTGGTGCAGAACGTCCGGGGCAAGGGAAATTTTATCCGGCCTCAGGAAAACCTGTCTAATTCCGGAAAACACGGGCTGGAAACCCTCTGCCATCCTGTCTATAGCTGCTGTGCGGAAAAACCTGACAGCGTGGAAATGGAATTTCGCCTGGAGCCGCCCTCCGACCCCATTCTGGAAAGCCTGAAGCAGCGCTCCGCCGCCGTGGTCATCGCCGACCGCTGGTATAAATTCCACGGCCGTCCCGTGGCCTACTCCCTCTCCATTCTGCCCATAGAGGCCGTCTCCCGGCTGGAAATTGATCTGAACCGCCCGGAAGAACTGAAACTGTTTCTTGAGAGCACTGTCTATGAGCAGGCTGCCGGCAGCTCACTCCATCTGACCGTCTCCAATGCCGGCAATTTCAGCGCTCAGAAGTACACTCTGTCAAAACAAAACGCCTTCCTTCTCATACAGGAAAACCTGTACGGGAAAGAAGGCGTCATACTGGCAGTCAACAAGCACTTTATTCCCCTGGAACTTTTTCAGGCCAGAATTTACACCTAGCCTTCCCGGTCCCCGGACGGATATTATTTTCCGATCATCACATTTAAGATGGTCACATTTGTCTCTTTCATTCCCTCTTTTGCCACTCGGCCTACGTTGGCGATGGTCTGGTCCACCGTGTCTCCCAGGATGCCGTCTCCGCCGTTGAAGCGCTGACCGCGGATGCACATCTGATATCCCAGGATTCCGGCTCCCACTGCTGTGGCAATCTTACCGGCGCAGGACGGCTTTGCCCCGTCGCAGACCATTCCGGATACGATGGCCAAAGCGTTGCTGACCGTGTGGGTTACCGTGTCAAAATCAGCTCCGCACAGATAGGCAATTCCTGCTCCTGCTCCCGCTCCTGCACTCACAGCTCCGCAGAATGCGGACAGACGGCCGATGGGGGTCTTCTGATGAATTGCCGTCAGGTTGGAAAGGGCCAGAGCCCTGTATTTCTTCTCCTCGCTCACCTGCAGCTCTTTCGCATATACCAGAACCGGCAGAGATGCGGTCATACCCTGATTTCCGCTTCCGGAATTGATGACTACAGGAAGCTCGCAGCCGTCCATTCTGGCATCGGATCCGGCTGCCGCCATGGCACGGGCTCTGGTGGCCACATCATTTCCCACAGACTCCAGAAGTACCTTGCCCACATTGGCTCCGTACTGATTTTTCATTCCTTCCTCGGCGATGGCCCAGTTGTAGCTCTCCTGTACGCCCAGAACCGGTTTTACATCTTCCACGTCCACCGTATTGATGAAATCCCAGATATCCGCCATATTGAGAAGAGAACGGTCCGTCAGGCCTTCCTCAGACTCTCCTTCCACCGGGATTTCCTTCCGGATTTCTCCGTCTTTTTCAATGAGAACCACATTGGTGTGGTAGTTGGCGATCCGCACTTTGCTGTAGGATTCGCCCCGGTACATGGTCACAATAATATCAAAGGTCAGACCGTTGTCCACGTGTTTTACCTGAATTTCTGTTTTTCCCAGAAAGTCCTTGATCTCTTCAATCTGCTCCGGAGCTACCTGTGCGATTACCTCCAGCTCTTTGTCCGAATCTCCTGCCACGATTCCTGCAGCCGCAGCCACTTCGATGCCCTTCATATGGCCGGTATTGGGAACCACCACAGACTTTACATTCTTGATGATGCTGCCGCTGGCTTCCACTATAACCTTATCTGGAAGCTCTCCCAGCTCTCTCCTGCCCACAGCCGCCGCGTAAGCCAGAGCGATCGGCTCTGTGCATCCCATGGCGGGAATCAGCTCTTCTTTCAGAATATTTATGTATGCCTGGTACTTTTCATCTGTCTTTTTCATTTGAATTTCTCCCCTCATTCCGGCCGCCGGGACTCTGCAGCCTGTATTTTTATATTTCCGCATTGACCTCTTTTGTATATTATTATATGATAAATACCATCAAATGTAAAATTTAAGGTTTTAAAATTATCATTTAATTATTTTAAATCATTGTCAGGGGGAATCGCCGTGGAATTCCGGGAAATCGCCACATTTCTTCAGGCGGCACAGCTGAAAAGCTTTTCCAAGGCCGCCAAAAAGCTGGACTATTCTCAGGGAGCCGTCACCATTCAGATCAAGCATCTGGAGGCTGAACTGGGCGTGCGCCTGTTTGACCGCATCGGAAAGCAGATCAGCCTGACCCATCAGGGGGAGCTGTTTTACCGCTACGCCGTCACTCTGACCCACAATCTGGAAGAAATCAAAGATGCCATGGCCGCTACAAAGGAGCTGACCGGCACCCTGGCTCTCGGCACCATAGAATCCCTCTGCTCCTCTGTGATCCCGCCGATCCTGTCTGAATACCACCGGAGCTTTCCTGAAGTGAGCGTGAGCATCACCATCGACTCTCCCCGGACGCTGCTGGAAATGATGGACGAAAACGCTTTGGATATTGTATACTTCCTGGACAAACGGGTCTACGACCGCAAATGGATCAAAGTTCTCGAAGAGCCGGAGGAAATTGTGTTTACCGCATCCTCCTCCCACCCCTTCGCCGGCCGGAAAAATCTGGAACTGGACGAAGTCATCTCCCAGCCCTTTCTGCTGACAGAAAAAGCCGCCAGCTATCGCAGCATTCTGGACGCCTACCTGGCGGCCAGCGGAAAAAAGATCCGCCCGTTTCTGGAAATCGGCAACACGGATTTCATTCTTCAGATGCTGAGAGAAAACACAGGCCTTTCCCTGCTTCCTCTGTTTTCTATCAGAGACGATATTGACAAGGGGACTCTGACGGCCCTGGATGTAAAGGATTTTCATATGCAGACCTGGCGGCAGGTGGTCTACCACAAAGACAAATGGGTAACAAGGGAAATGCAGGAATTTTTAAATCTGGCCGGAGCCGGAAGAAAGGAGGAAGTATGAAACAGATGATTCTTGGAGGAAAAGAACGGGTTCAGAAGGCTCTTCCCGTCATCGGGTGTTTCTTTTTTCTCTATTCCATCATCGTAGGTATTTTCGGCACACAGTATGCCATTGCAGTGTCCATATTTACCTCCGTATTCCAGAGCCAGCGGCTGAAGGAACACTCTTTTTTCTATTATGTACGGCTTCTCTTTGACAGCTTTCTGCTCTGTATTCTGGCCTATATCTCCTCCTTCAGCCTGCCTTTGTGCATTCTCCTGAACTTCACTGTGCCCTTTCTTCTGGTCTTTCTTCACAGCTCCCAGTTCAATCCAAAAGGGTATTTTTCCTATGCCATGATGTTTATATTTCTCCAGTTCCGGCCGGCGGCTCCCGACACCATCGCCACGGAGCTGATCGTCATCGCCGTGGCTGTGGCTGCCCTGACCATTTATCTTCAGCTCTATACCAGGCTGTCTCTCCGGCCGGCAGATCCCTGGGCGGAAATCCGCCTGGGTCTGGATGAGCTGTCAGAACTTATGGAACAGATTGCCTCCGGATCCTTCTCCGGAGATATCGCTGACCGCCTCCGGAAACTGGAACAGAAATTTCACACTCTGTCTTATTCTCAGCACCGTCTTTTCACCGCAAAACAGTCGTCCGCAAAGCTGTATGATATGTTCTCCATCCTGTTTCAGAGAGCATCCTATCTGGTATCCGACACCTCCTGGAAACCGGACGCCAATCCGGCTCATACGGCCGCCATGCACCAGCTGGCCTCCTATGTAAAAAAAGTCCGGGAAGAGATCTCTCCCACAGACAACGAAGAACTGATCGCCGAAGCCAGAGAAATCCTTTCCCGGATGAGCGCGGAAAACACCAGGCTGCGTATTTTTTTCCGCAGCTTCCTTCACATGATGATCCTCATCCTGAAGGAAGTGACAGAAACGGAATCTCCTGCTTTTCGCTCGCACCAGACCAGCATGGTGGAGGCCGTCACCTGCCTGTGGCGCCGCTGCTCCCCGGAATCATTTGAAATGCGCTTTGCCATGCGGCTGTCCGTGGTGATGACCATCAGCTATGCCGTCAGCTACCTGACGGACATCACCCATTCTTACTGGTTCCCCATGAACGCCTTTCTTATGCTCATGCCGGCTTACGAGGAAAGCGACCGGCGCGCCCGCACCAGACCTGTCGGCACTGCCATTGGCTGCGTGCTGGTGTACCTGATCCTGCCCTTTCTGACTTCTACGGCAAGCCAGTTCGTCTTTGCCCTGGCAAGCCTGTCCATCATGTACTGCCTGACGCCCGGGACATGGAATCAGCCCATATTTTCCACCTGCTACGCTCTGACACTGACCTGTATGTCTATCCCCCAGAACACAGCCATCTCCGTGAGGCTGATCAGCGTACTGGCAGCCATGGTGCTGGTATTCGCCGTAAACCACTGCATTTTTTCCACCAGCGCAGAGACTCTGTTCCGGTTTAATGTCCGTCTGCTGTTCCGTCTTCACAATTCCTACTGGGACATTATCTGGGGAACTGTAAAAGGCTGGGCCGATCTGTCCGCAGCCAGGGAAATTCTTACCTACTTTCATATGGTATACGGAGAGGCATCAGCATACTTAAACCAGCAGCCGCCCTCTCCCCTCACGGAAATGGACCGGAAAGCTCTGGTAACTATGTGGCAGGTATTTTCCGAACTGGAACAGATTAAATTTCTGCTGCAGCTGGGAGACGCCGAACAAAATGACCAGATGCAGATTCTGCATCTGGCCACTGAATGCCGGAAACATTTTACAAAGCGCAGTACCGCTCTCCTGCCGGGAAATTATGCACTCCAAATCGAAAATCCGGATCTGGCCTACGTCATCCGCCGCTATCTGACAAATGCCGGGGCTGTATCGGAGGCCTTCGCCCGCTTCGTCTGACTGAGATCTTCAGCTTTGGTTATCCACCTGCTCATCAGCGGTTTTTAAAGATATCCACAATAGCTTCAAACATTTTCACAAATACATTCCACATTCGCTGAAACGGCCCCACATCCG
This sequence comes from Candidatus Lachnoclostridium stercorigallinarum, assembly GCA_019116745.1. Lineage (GTDB taxonomy): Bacteria > Bacillota > Clostridia > Lachnospirales > Lachnospiraceae > Lachnoclostridium_A > Lachnoclostridium_A stercorigallinarum. The sequence goes on along the minus strand of DXBC01000127.1, from coordinate 928 downwards.
CCGTTTCAGCGCTCTCCTCATCGGAAATATCCGTGGGCGCGCTGTCTTCGCTGATCTCGTCTGTGCGGACAATGATCTGCAGGCTGTTGGGCTCCTGGTTTTTCTCAGAGGTGAAGGACAGCATTTCCGCTTCCGGATCCATGTTCAGGAAATTATTCTCCTCCTCAAATTTGTCCAGCTGCTCATCCAGGGTCTCCTTCATATCTGCGCCGGCCGCCCGCACATCCGCCGTATCATCCAGCATCTGAAGGCTCTTATCCAGCAGGCCTCTGGCTCCCTGCAGGCTGGCTCTGGTCCCCTCGTCGAGAGAATCCCCCGCCGCGTTCAGCGTGCTGTCCACCACGGCCAAAAAACTGTGGGTGGTGTCAATGGTGCGGCTCAGACCGGTCATCAGATCCTCTGTGGACCGGAGCGCCTCCATCATATCGGGGACATAGCCGTCCACGGTGCTGATCAGATTTCTCATATCTTCCAGAAGATATACCAGCTGTTCATCCGCACCTCTCAGGGAAGACAGGACATTTGCCGTATCCTCCGCCGTATCGCTGGCGGTGTAGAGTACTCCGTTGATATCGTCGATGACGGAAGAGGCCGTTCCCTGAATGGTTCTGGTATCTTCCAGAATGGCTTCCAGCTGGTCCAGCATGGCCCTGACTTCTTCCAGGTAAGGATTGTTCCGAAGGACTCCCAGGTTCTCGTCCATGGCGGCGTAGTCCTCGTCCGCCTCCTCGGGAATCCAGTAGGGCTCCTCCGATGGCGTAGCCAGGGGATCGGAAGCGTCTTCCCTGCTGTAGTCTCCGGATCCGGCATAGGACAGGCTCTCATCCAGATTTTCCCATTCTCCTTCCGCCTTTCCCTGGGTGCTTTCCAGCAGATCCAGAAGAGCCTTGATCTCTTCCGCCTTCTGCGCCGCGCCGGCAGCTCCGGC
>DXBC01000126.1 GCA_019116745.1 Candidatus Lachnoclostridium stercorigallinarum | reverse complement strand
AGGGAGTCCTCTCATCATACAGCTTTTTGAGAGTCATTCCGTCTTTCAGCACTACTCCCCGCTCCACCGGATTTCCGATCCTTCGGTCCATTTCCTCAAAACTCAGTTTCAGATAAACTACAATGCTGATTTTTTTTAAATGCTCCATCGCCTCTTTTCCGTAGATTACGCTGCCTCCAGGGGCGATTACGCATCCGTCCATTCTCAGGCCTGCGTTTATCCTGTTTTCTATTTCCAGAAATCCGTCATCCCCTTCATCGGCGATAATCTCTCTGAGAAGCCGTTTTTCTTCCGCCTCAATGATTCGATCCACATCCACAAAGGTAAATCCAAGAGTCTTTGCCAGTTTCTGCCCCAGTGTGCTTTTTCCGGATGCCGGCATCCCAATCAGCGTCACATTCGTTCTCATACCATCCGCCTCTTTTTTTGAACAGAATAGCCGAATTTTCCCACTGCCGGTCCCAGTTCCCGATACTCTCCATGAGAATAGGCAATCAGTCCTGTTCCATTCAGATTGAACTTTCCTTTTTCATCCATATAACTCTCGTCCACGTCCACTGCCACAATCTTCGCGATAAACATGTCGTGAGATCCCAGATGTTTAATCTCTGTCACCTGACATTCAATGTTTACCGGACACTCCTCAATAAGCGGAACTGAAACTTTAGACGCCTTTACTGATGTAAGGCCGGTTTCCTTCCACTTGTCTACATCACGGCCGGATTTTACCCCGCAGTAATCCGCCGCAAAGACCGTTTTCCTGGTAGTCAGATTAATGACAAACTCCCTTGTTTCTTCCAGCATGTAATAAGAATAGCGCTCCGGCTTCACCGAAACATATGTCATCGGCGGATCCGAGCAGATCGTCCCCGTCCACGCTACCGTGATAATATTTGTGTTTCCTTTCCTGTCCGCTACAGTAACCATTGCCGCCGGTACGGGATACACCATATTACCCGGCTTCCACACCTGCCTCGCCATAGCCTTCCTCTCTTTCATAAAGTTTTCTTATAGAATAACAAAAAATGAGGATGATGTACACCCTCATTCTCCGTTCAGACATCAATAAAATGCTTTTTAGTAAAAATCAGTTCTGTACCGCCAGCATTATAGATGGAATCAGCTGTTTTTTTCTGGAAACCACTCCCGGCAGATGAACCACAGCGCTGTATTTTTCATCCGCAGTTCCATGCAATGCAGACGCTACCATCTGCTCTGACCCCTGCCCCTCACAGATAAGATCCGTAGATTCAGTCAGAATATTGGTGAGCATGAAAAACATCATATCCATGCCCTTCTCTTCCCTCTCTTTTCTTGCGTAGGGGATCAGACGGCCTTTTAATTCCTCCAGCTCATCTGCGTTCACAGAGCTGATCTGGCCCACGCCGAAAGTCTTCTTTCCGGCTGTAAACCGCTTGAAATCCTGATAAAAAATCTCATCCTCCGTCTTGCCCTTCAGATCGCTGGCAGCGGCAAACATCTCTCCCGCATACTTTTCCACCTGGATACCGGCAATCTCCGCCAGCTCAAGAGCCGCTCTTTTGTCCACTTCCGTGCAGGTGGGAGAACGAAACAGAAGAGTGTCGGAAATAATGGCGCTGCACAGCAGTCCGGCGATCTCCCGCTCCGGCCGGATTCCCGCTTCCCGGTACATCTGATACACGATGGTGCCGGTGCAGCCCAGAGGCTGATTGCGGAAAAACACAGGGGAAATGGTCTCGATGGTACCCAATTTGTGGTGATCGATGATTTCCAGGATCTCTGCGCTCTCCACACCGTCCACCGCCTGGGTCTTTTCGTTGTGGTCTACCAGGATCACCTGTTTTCCCCTTGCGCCCAGCAGGTTCCGGCGGGAAATCATGCCGCAGTATTTCCCTTCCTTGTCCAGAACCGGGAAATCTCTGTACCGCTTGCTGGCCATCACTTCACGGATATCTTCAATATAATCGTCCCGCTCAAAGGTAATCAGATTCTCCGTCTTCATAAAGTAGCTGATGGGCATACTCTGATTGATCAGTCTGGCCGCCGTAAATGCGTCGTAGGGAGTGGTCATCACCGTACAGCCTTTCTCCTGAGCCAGCTTTCGGATCGTCATGGACACCGCAGCGCCCTCGCAGACGATAATGCAGTCGGCCTCCATCTCAATGGCGCAGAGCTGAGATTCATACCGGTTTCCCAGAATCACCAGATCATGAGGCTGAATGTAGTACTCCATCATATCCGGATTAGCCGCAGCGATCAGAACCTTTCCCTGATTGAAATAATTTTCCTCACTCCCGATGATAATCAGGCCTTCCAGGGTTTCCACAATGTTGGAATACTGGGTGTTCGCCTTTGACATGATACTGCTGTCGTACACGTTCATGTAGGATTTTGTAATATCGCCTACGGTGATCAGGCCTTCCAGGGTACCGTTGTCCTTCAACACCGGCAGCGTCACCGCTCCGGCCTCCTGCATCAGATTCCACGCCTTTTTCAGGGAAATATTCCTGTTTACGCCGGCCGTTTTGCGGATCTCAATGTCCTTTACCTGGGTCCGCACGTCCCGGATCAGTTCCGGTTCTTCCACGCCGAAATAATCCAGTACAAACTTTGTCTCCCGGCTGATGCTGCCTGCCCGCCCCGGCACATACCGGCCGCCGGTAACGGCCCGCTTCAGACTTGCGTAGCCGATGGCAGAGCAGATGGAATCCGTATCGGGATTTTTGTGGCCGATTACTATGGTCCTTCTCTCCTTCTGATCCATTTTTTGTACCTCCTGCCTTTCCATGCTTCATAATCTATTAACATGGAGTTCATATCTTATTCACAATTGTTTTTTATACTAAATGCATAGAAACAAATCATTTTTGTTTCTCAGTATGGACAAATTGCACATAGATTTTTCATAATTGCCCCGGTTGTCTCCGCGACACCGGGGTCTCCTCATGCCCGGCAAAAAACTCCGGCCAGAAACGGCCGGGAAGCAGTCTTTTCCGCTTTTCAGAAAGATTTGTCACCGCAGAAAGACTGCCTTTCCCAGGCCGTTGTCATCTCACCATTTTCTCAGTCCAGAATCAGCTTTGCCGCGCCGTAGATGCCGGCGTCATTGCCCAGCTTTGCCAGGCTGATAACTCCCTTATTTTCAGAAATCGGAGAGTAATATTTGTAATACTTGTCAATGAGATCTGTCAGATAGGTTCCCGCTCTGGATACGCCTCCGCCTACCACAAAGCACTCAGGATCAATGGTCAGGGCCACATGGGAAAATACCAGACCAAGGTAGCGGGCTGCCGTCTCGGCCACCTCTGCTGCCATCTCGTCCCCTTCTTTTGCCGCATCCAGCACATTTTTCGCAGATACCTTGTCCCCGAATTTTCTCAGGGCAGAAGGTTTGTCCGATGCCGCCATGGCCCTTCTCGCCTCCCTCGCAATGCCTGTGGCGGACGCCACCTGCTCCAGACATCCCTGTCCTCCGCAGTTACAGTGCTCTTTCTCCTCATCTCTCACATGGAAATGGCCGATCTCTCCGCCCAGTCCGTGACGTCCGGCTACGATCTTTCCATCCAGGATCACTCCGCCGCCTACTCCTGTTCCCAGAGTCACCATCACAATATCATGGTAGCCTTTGCCGCCGCCCTGCCACATCTCGCCCAGAGCCGCCACATTGGCGTCATTCCCGCTCTTTACTTTCATGCCGTCCAAAAGAGCGCTCAGCTCTTTCTCCGGATTCATATCACGCCAGCCTAAGTTTACGCAGACCTCCACATAGCCGTCAGGCATTACCGGCCCGGGCAGCCCCATTCCGGCGCCCAGCACATCTTCCTGCTTCAGGTTCTTTTCTGCCATTTTTCCTTTTATGGATGCGGCAATATCTCCCAGAATATACGCGCCGTTCTCCTCTTTTCTCGTGGTGATCTCCCACTTCTCCTCCAGCGCCCCGTTCTCCTCAAAAAGTCCCAGCTTCACCGTAGTTCCGCCGATGTCAATACCGATGATTTTCTTTGACATAACTGCCTCCCTCTTTTCTTTTGATTATCACTGCAGCCGGATTTCCTTCATGGTCTGCGGTCCCGTCACAATAACGGAGCTGCCGCTGCGCCCCTGATTCATCTGCCGGATCTCTGTCCCAAGCTCTCCTGTATATTTCAGGGTTCCCGCAGTGCTGTAAATCTGGCATGCTTCCTCATTATAAAGTATCACCATATCTCCGGAAATGTCCGCATATTTATATTGGAAATTGAACTCGGCCGTAAAAACCGGATCTCCATTCACGCGGTAAAGTTCCATTCTGTAGGGATTTTCTCCCCTGGAGGTGCGGACAATAAGACCCACATACTGGTCGGAATAAAAAACACTCTGTATGCTCTCCTCCACCTGCACCTGATTGATCAGCTCTACAGCCGCCTGATTTCTGGACGAAAAAAAGCTGATCCCCCGGTCCGTAAACGCACAGGCATGGGTATCATCCGGATAAATCACCCTGGCGGCGATGGAGTCCGCAAACTCCTCATCAAAACCGCCCACCAGATGCTTCTGATTCTGTCCGATCTCTGAAAAATCATAAAATACCACCCGGTTTTTCAGTTCCCCTCCGTCCACATACATAAACGAAGCGATGGTCTGACTCCCGTCCGGAGACAGGGCGATATCCAGAGGATATCCGTCTCCCGCCATGGCCGCCCTCACTGTCAGATCAATGGTGCTGCCGTCCCTGTTGTAGTACTGGATATAGCTGGCTCCGGAATCCTCCAAAACTGCCGCCACTACTCCCGTCTGAGACACCACTGCCTTGATTACCGGAAGTACCGTGGATGCCTGTCCCAGCACTCCGGTCAGATCACATATGTAAATGCTGTTGCCCTGCAGGTCAGCCACCACAGCATAGTCTCCATTGACATAAGCCGCCGGATTCTTCATCTCATAACTGGTCATCCACACCGTATTTCCCCGGGAATCCACATAGGACATGCCGTCTCTTGTATATTTCAGCACATTGGTGCCGAAATTTTCATAGCTGGCAGTTCCGCCCTCTTCCACAGCAGTTTCCCAGACTACCTGATATTCCGTATACTGCCGCTGTGTCAGATAAAACCGGAATCCGACCGCCAGTCCGATGACAGCAGCCAGCAGAAAAAATATCCAGAAACGGCGTTTTCTTTTCCCTTTGCGGCCGTCCTCTCCGGCTGCGGCCTCTTCACGGGCAGCCGGTCCGCTATCTCCCGCAGAGATGACCTGTCTTTTCAGTTCTTTCTTTTTCCGTTCCCGATTCATGGAACTCATATCGTTCATGCCCTGCTGTCTCCTGAAAATTGTTGTCTTTCACATATCATCAGTATACAACATTTCTTCTGGAAACGCATTACCTTTTTCTATGGAAGAATCAATTTCTGACCTGCCTTGATCATATTCACATCATCCAGTCCGTTCAGCTCACAGATCTCTTCTACCCGGCTCAGATCATGATATTTTTCCAGGCAGATACCGTAAAGGGTCTCCCCTTCCTGCACCACGTAGGTACTGGCTGCTTCCAGGGCCTCGCCCACAGCCTCTATCTGCTGATCCGCTTCTTCCAGAGACGGAATGGAGACAGTTTCCTCCGAATCCCCCTGTCCGCCCGCGGCCTCGCCGCCGGCTCCGGTTTCAGGCGATTCTGCGCCGGCTCCGCTCACTCCCGTCCCGGCTGTTTCCGCCGCCCCGTCACTGTCCGTCCCGGCTGTTTTCGCCGCCCCGTCACTGCCCGGCTCGTCCGTTTCTTCCGTCCCATTTTCAGCCCCAGATGAAAGGGCCGGCTCGTCCGCGGAGACGTTTTCATCCGGCTTGTCTTCTCCTGCGGCAATGGTCTCAGGAAATACGGTCGTTCCTGTCTCCAGTACCAGCTCCGGACCTTCCTCCAGGCCATAGTCCTTTAACAGTTCAGACCCCGCAGGCAGCACTGACGCCAGCACACTCTCCATATCCCTCATTTTATTGTAATTGTTCACCATCACTATGCCTCCGGCCAGCACTGCAATAGACAGTACGCCGCAGATGCCGCCCAGGACACTGACCGTACTTCTTCTCTCCTCAGCCTCCTCTTTCCTCTCTTCCATCTTTCTCCGGAAATCCCGGATCACCGTATCGTCTGCCCCGGCATCCACCCGTTTTACATCTTTCCTGGCAATCATATAGTCCTGCATCATCTGATTCCGCTCATAATAAATGCTGTAGCCCCTCAGCCTGTAAAATCCATCGTCGGACGCTATATAAAGGGCCTCTTCTCCTTCCAGTCCGGAATTCAGGTACATGATCATATTCTTACCCGGAAAATACCTGCTGTGCTGTTTCCAGTAATTCAGAGGACTGAGCTGAGTCCCCGGAGCCCCGCAGAGAAACCATCCCTGGACACTCCGCTTCGGAAACATTTCCTCCATGTCCTGGTACGCCCGTTTCCACGCCTGATCGTTGAGATCCACTTTCTCCCCGCCGCAGGCCACCCCTTCCATCTCCAAAGCTCCGTCTATGAAAATATAGGGCGAGCCATCTTCTTCCTCCGCACTGCCAAGCAAAAGGCCGCACCGCAGGTCTTCACCTCCTGCCGGATACAGCCTTCTTAAGTAAGTATTCACATAATCTTCCACATATAATTTTACAACCTGATCCCGCTCTCCGATCTGCCTCACATTTTTGGGCAGTTTGGGATAGGGATTAAAAAGTTCTCCCATGTGATTCACCCCGCTATCATTTTATCTCGAAAATGATAGCACAGTTCTCACAAAAATCTTGTCAAACGGACGCGGCTCTGTCCCATAACTTTTCGACAAAATAAATGCTTTCACTGATCCGGTCTGCCAGGCGCATCACCACGGACAGACGGATGCTCTGCAGCATGAGAGGATCGTGATTTCCGCAGCTTCCCACGATTCCGGTAATAAACAGGTCCCCCACTTCTCTAAGCTCTTTGCTCACGCCCAGTCCCGGCTTTAAGGGACCTTTTCCAAGAGTGATGTATCCCACATGCTCCGCGTTGCCCACAGAGGCGTCCACAGCCACCGTGAGATATCCCGGATATTTCCACTTCACCACTTTCAGATATTCTTCCAGATTCATGGCATGAACCGGTTTCTCCAAGGTACCCAGTATTTTTACATTCTTCATCCTTCTGGCACGCAGCTTATAGCCGATCAGCGGCCCCAGACTGTCTCCTGTAGACCGGTCCGTGCCGATACAGAGAAACAAAACACCTCTCCACTTTCCCGTGTCCATTTCCGCGCAGATCATCCGGTAAAGCTGCATGGCAAAATTTTCAATCTCACGTTCCTTTCTTCCGTCATAATAATATATTTCACGGCTTCCGCACAGCCGAATCCGCTCCAATAATTTCATATCATCCCGCCTGTAATTTATTTTATACTCTATTATAGGCATGGACTTTTATCTTTATGCACGGGATCCGCCTTACTTGTCTTTCGCCTGACGGA
>DXBC01000125.1 GCA_019116745.1 Candidatus Lachnoclostridium stercorigallinarum | reverse complement strand
CCAGCAGCTTCACGCCCTTTACTTCCTTCACCTGGTTCATCACGTCGCCCAGGGAATCATTGGCCAGTTTGCTCTTCAGCTTCTCATTCTCGGAGTGAAGACTCTTGATCTCCTCCTGCATTGCCAGGATTTTCTTCTTCAGGTCCGCAGGAGTGGTCTTTGCCGTCTCCGCAGCCTCGTGAAGCTCTCTCTCCACTTCCTCGTAATGCTTCATCAGTCCGCTGGCGGTGAGGGCCTCGATTCTTCTCACTCCGGCGGCAATACCGGACTCGGAAATGATCTTGAAGGAAGAGATGGCGCTGGTATTTGCCACATGGGTACCGCCGCACAGCTCTGTGGAGAAATCGCCCATCTTTACCACACGGACCGTCTCTCCGTACTTCTCGCCGAACAGAGCCATAGCTCCCGTCTTTTTCGCCTCGTCCAGTGTCATGATCTCCGTGTTCACCGGAAGGGCGGCACGGATCTCCTCATTGACCAGGGCCTCCACCTTTTCGATCTCCTCGCCGGTCATGGCGGAGAAATGGGTGAAGTCAAAGCGGAGACGGTCTTTGTCCACGTAGGAACCAGCCTGCTCCACATGATCTCCCAGAACGGTCCGCAGAGCCTTCTGCAGCAGATGAGTGGCGGAGTGGTTGATGGCAGTGGCGCTTCTTCTCTCCGGGCATACCTTTAAGGTAACGGTCTCTCCCACCCGGAGCATTCCCTTCACCACGCGGCCCACATGGCCCACCTTGCCGCCCTGAAGGGCGATGGTGTCCTCCACCTGGAACTCGCCGTCGGGACAGATGATCACGCCGGTATCTGCCTGCTGGCCGCCCATGGTGGCATAGAAAGGAGTCTCCTCCACAATCACTGTGCCGGTCTGACCGTCGGTGAGAGCTTCCACCAGCTCCGTCTCCGTGGTCAGCACTGTGATCCTGGAGTCGTGGGTCAGGCGGTCATAGCCCACAAACTTTGTGGTGAGGGCCGCGTCGATGGACTGATAAACCGTCACGTCCGCTCCCATGTAGTTGGTGGTCTTTCTGGCCGCTCTGGCCTTCTTTTTCTGCTCGTCCATGCAGGCTCTGAAGCCGTCCTCGTCCACGGAGAAGGATTTCTCCTCCAGGATCTCCTTTGTCAGATCGATGGGGAAGCCGTAGGTGTCGTAGAGCTTGAAAGCATTCTCTCCGGAGAGCACCGTCTCGCCCTTCTCCTTCATCTCCGCCTCCATGGATGCCAGAATGGCAAGTCCCTGGTCGATGGTGCGGTTAAACTTCTCCTCTTCCTCCGTCAGAACCTTTAAAATCATGGCCTGCTTCTCTTCCAGCTCCGGATAACCGTCCTTGGAAAGCTCGATCACTTCTTTTGCCAGTCCGGCCATAAAACGGCCCTCAATGCCCAGCATTCTTCCGTGGCGGGCCGCCCGGCGCAGCAGACGGCGGAGCACGTAGCCTCTTCCCTCGTTGGAGGGCATGATGCCGTCGGAAATCATAAAGGTACAGGACTTCACGTGGTCAGCAATAATCCGCAGGGAAACGTCTTTTTTCTCGTCTGCCAGATACTCGGTGTGAGCCAGGGCGCAGACTGCGTCCAGCAGCGCCTTGTTGGTGTCCACAGTAAACAGGGAATCCACATCCTGAACCACCACGGCCAGACGCTCCAGACCCATACCCGTATCGATGTTCTTCTGCTTCAGCTCCGTATAGTTGCCGTGTCCGTCGTTCTCAAACTGGGTAAACACGTTGTTCCAAACCTCAATGTAACGGTCACAGTCGCAGCCTACGGTGCAGGTGGGCTTTCCGCAGCCATATTTTTCTCCGCGGTCATAGTAGATCTCAGAGCAGGGACCGCAGGGGCCTGCGCCGTGCTCCCAGAAGTTGTCCTCCTTGCCGAAGCGGAAGATTCTCTCTGCCGGAATGCCGATTTCCTTGTTCCAGATATCAAAAGCCTCGTCATCGTCCAGGTAAACCGACGGATACAGGCGGTCGGGATCCAGTCCCACCACTTCCGTCAGGAATTCCCAGGACCAGTGAATGGCCTCGTCCTTGAAATAGTCGCCGAAAGAAAAGTTGCCCAGCATCTCAAAGAAAGTGCCGTGGCGCGCCGTCTTTCCGATATTCTCAATGTCACCTGTACGGATACATTTCTGGCAGGTTGCCACACGTCTCCTGGGCGGAATCTCCTGCCCGGTAAAATACGGCTTTAAGGGCGCCATGCCTGAATTGATCAGCAACAGACTGTTGTCATTATGCGGAACCAGGGAGAAGCTCTTCATCACCAGATGTCCCTTGCTCTCAAAGAAATCCAGGAACATTCTCCTCAGTTCATTTACACCATACTTCTGCACGTCTTTTCATCCTCCAATTGTTCTCTCTTGTGCTTTCCCGGCGTTCACTCTGTCCCGAAACTGCCCTCATACGCGCAGTTCCTCCCTGCCTAAAAACACCTCAATATCTTACTTATCCTATCATAGGAATTTATATTTATCAAGCCCTCCGCCCGGCCGCCCGGGCAAAAAATTTGCAAAAAAAGGCCGGCCGGACATCCTGAAAATGCCCGGCCGGTTCTCTGATCCGGCTTTCCGGACTGCCGTTTTTTCCGGCACGCCGTTTCCGTTTACCACAAATACTCCCCATAGGTCTCAACCAGCGCATACGCCCGCTCCCTGGTGGAAGCCGCCAGGGACGCGGAATACTCTACGCTCTCCAGAGTTCCGCCCTCATATTTTCCCGCGTCCTCCGCCGCCTTCGCGTCCCGCTCCACGATCCAGGCACGCTCTTCCTTCACCAGCGCCTCTACCTGATCGTCGGGAACGTGATCCTTTATGGTATTGTAAATGTTGTTCAGCTCTCCGTCCCACAGCTTTCTCTCATTCTCCGCCATGGTCCACATATCATAAGTGGTATAGGCCTCGTTTCTGGATCTCTGATCCTCTATCTGGCTGTCGATCTCCTCCAGCCGCCGCCGGAAATCCGCCGCCGTCTTTTTTTCCGATCCGGCATCTGTTCCCCCGGAGCTGCCCAGACTTACCCCGGGGCCTGCCGCTTCATCCGCCGCTATGGACGCTTCTGCCGACTGGCTCTCCGTCTGCTGGCTCTCCGCCTGTCCGGCGGCGCTTTCGCTCCGGACCTCGGCGGAAAAATCCCCTGCCTGGGCCGCAGCGGGGCTTATCAGTACCCTGGAAGATGCTGCCGGCTCCTCCGCCGACGCCGTCTCCGGAACAGGCGCCGTTTCATCCGCCTCCGCAGCTTCATCAGTCGCTGTCTCCCCGGCCGCCCCGGAGGCCTCTGCCGGCTGGCTGGCGTCCCCCTGGAGAGCCGTCAGCGCCGGCGCATAAGCGTCACTGTTTTCTGTTTCCTGATTCTGCCCCGTCCCGGCTCCCGTCTCCGGCACTGCCATTCCATCCATGTACAGCCGGGCCTGCACCGGCTCTTCTTCCCCGGCGCAGGCTCCCTCCGGCGCCGCCGCCAGATTCCGCTCCTGCTCTCTCAGCAGACTTCGCGTATAGCTGGTAATCAGGATTCCGCACACCAGAATTCCCAGGATGACGCAGACAATTCCTTTATTTCTTCTGCTCATAATGATTTTCCTCACTCCATGATAGCCTTACCATACCATAAACGGGAATGAAAGAAAATAGCAAAATGAAAGCTGTAATATTTCGTAAGATATATTTAAAACATTCCCATTTCCTACAGCCTCAGTCCCTTCACATCCTTGATCCGGGACAGGATAATGCTGCACTCCGCCGAAACCACTCCTTCCAGGGAGTCTATCACATTCCGGATAAAATATTCCATTTCCTCCTGGCCTGAAGCCACCGCATGAACATGAATCCGGCTTCGCCCGGTCACCCGGTAGATTTGAGTCACCAGACTGCTGGCAGACAGAGTTTCAGTCACCCTTTCCAGAGCTGCCGGCTCCGTCTCAATATCAAAATAGCAGGAAAACGCTCCGCTGATCTTCTGAGGATTGATAATGGTGGTATAACCCTCGATCACTCCCTTTTCTTCCAGAGCTGTGATCCGGCTCTTCACCGCCACCCGGGAGATTCCCACCTGTTCCCCGATATCCGAGTAGGACATTCTGGCATTTTTGATGAGCAGCTCCACGATTTTCCGATCCAGCTCATCCAGTCCGTTTAAAAACACCTGCCTCCCCTCCTTTTCGCTGTGCTGGTTTCCATTATATCCCAGGTTTCTCCGGGAAGTCAACAAAATGAAGTTTTCCAGTTGACACTTTTTTAAAACCGATTTATGATAATTCCGAAACGAAAGTTCAAACTTTCTATTTGTATTTCAATGGAGGTATTCATCTATGAATCAGGATCTTTCCAGAGGGCCTATCGCCAAAACCCTGCTGCTCTTTGCCCTTCCCATGACCCTGGGAAATATGCTGCAGCAGCTTTATAATGTGGCGGACACTCTCATCGTAGGCCGTTTCCTGGGCCCGGACGCCCTGGCAGCCGTGGGATCCGCCTATACGCTCATGACATTCCTCACCTCGATCTTTCTTGGACTGTGCATGGGAAGCGGAGCCGTTTTTTCCATCCGCTATGGGGCGAAGGACGAAAACGCCTTAAAATCCAGCATTTTCGTCTCCTTCTCCCTCATCGCCCTCATCACCTGCGCCATCAACGCCGCCGTCTTTCTTTTTATCGATCCCATTATGGCCTTTTTAAAGGTTCCTGAGACGGTATATTCCATGATGAGAAGCTATCTGTGGGTGATTTTTACCGGCCTGTTCGCCACGTTTCTCTACAATTACTTTGCCTCTCTGCTGAGGGCCCTGGGAAATTCTGTGGCGCCTCTGATTTTCCTGGCCGTATCCGCCGTGACCAATATCGTCCTGGATCTGGTATTTGTGGTGGTATTTCACTGGGGCGTGGAAGGAGCCGCCGGCGCCACCGTGTTTTCCCAGTACCTGTCCGGCGCAGGGCTGGGGGTTTACACCCTGATCCGCTTCCCCGGACTGCGTCCTGAAAAGCGCCACCGGAAATTTTCCGGGGACATTCTCCGGGAGATTTCCCAGTTTTCCGTTCTCACCTGCCTCCAGCAGTCAGTGATGAATTTCGGAATCCTCATGGTTCAGGGACTGGTAAACAGCTTCGGCACCGCAGTGATGGCAGCTTTCGCCGCAGGAGTAAAAATCGACTCCTTTGCCTATATGCCGGTTCAGGACTTCGGAAACGCTTTCTCCACCTTCGTGGCCCAGAACTACGGAGCAAAAAAAGAAGACAGGATCCGCAGAGGAATCCGGGTCGCCGGCGCCGTATCTATAGGATTCAGCCTGTTTGTCTCCGCCCTGGTGTTTATCTTTGCCCGTCCTTTAATGACTATCTTTGTGGACAGTTCTGAGACGGAGATTATCTCCATCGGAGCCGGATATCTGCGGGTGGAGGGGGCCTTTTACTGCGGCATCGGAGTGCTCTTTCTGCTCTACGGTTTTTACCGGGCAGTAAAAAAACCGGGAATGTCGGTGATTCTCACGGTTGTCTCTCTGGGAACAAGAGTCCTTCTGGCCTATCTTCTCTCCTCTGTTCCCGTTTTCGGCGTTTACGGAATCTGGTGGTCCGTCCCCATCGGCTGGTTCCTGGCGGATGCGGTCGGCATCCTCTACTATCTTTTCAGAGGCAGAACAGTGAGAGACACCCTGACATAAGGGCCATCCTCCCTTTTTCTCTGCCCCGTCTGCGAAAAAAGGCGCGGACGGCTCAGCCGTCCACGCCCTCATCCACCATCAGATCAGAACCGTCCGCCGCTGCGGTGGCCAGTTTGTCACACCTTTCATTTTCCGGATGTCCCGCATGACCCTTCACCCAGATGAAATTCACCTGGTGGGGGGTTTTTGCTTTCAGCAGCCGTTCCCACAAATCGATATTTTTTACCGGGCCGCTCTTTCCCCGCTTCCAGTTATTTTTCACCCAGTTGTCAATCCAGTGCTGGTTGAAAGCATCCGTCAGGTATTTGGAGTCAGAGTAAAGATCCACCTGACAGGGACGGGTCAGGGCCTCCAGCCCTGTGATGGCCGCCAGAAGCTCCATCCGGTTGTTTGTGGTTCTCACAAAGCCTCCCGACAGCTCCCTTTCATGGAGCACTCCCCTGGAATCAGTAAACTGAAGAATGGTCCCGTATCCGCCGGGGCCGTCAGGATTTCCCCTGGCCGACCCGTCTGTAAATATCTGTACTTTTGTCATGTCTGTCTCCTGTCTGTTATTTTTCCGGCCGCAGAATATGCCGGTGAACTGCATCATCCGGGCCCTACCGGTCCCACTTGTCGCAGAGGGACTGGATCTGATCCGCAAATTTCGCCAGATCTTTATTTGCCCCGCCTTCATTGTGGCGGATTACCGTCAGCAGACGCTCGCCGGCTGCCAGCAGACGTTCATATACGCCGGACGCTTTCTTCACCGCAGGTTTCTCCTCCCGCTCGATGGGAACTCCCTCCGTCACTTTCAGCCACTGGCCGGCTGCCAGATCAAATACAGAGCCGGAAAACGGCGCCTGCGCGTCCAGCCGGTAATTTTCTCTCAGATTGTCGGCAAACAGATCGCATACCTGGTCATCTCCGTGAACCAGAAATACTTTCTGGGGTTTTACCTGAAACGCCGTAATCCATTCAATCAGTCCGTCCCGGTCCGCATGGCCGCTGATTCCTTCAATCTGCTCAATGTGAGCACGCACCTCAATCTCCTCGCCGAACAGTCTGACGCTGTGTCCCCCGTCAATGAGCGTTCTGCCCAGAGTTCCCACCGCCTGATAGCCGGCAAACACTACCGTACATTCCGGCCGCCACAGGTTGTGCTTCAGGTGGTGGCGGATTCGGCCGGCGTCACACATGCCGGAAGCGGATATGATCACTTTCGGCGTCTCATCGAAATTGATGTTTTTGGACTCGTCGCTGGTGATAGAGAGCTTCAGTCCCTTGAACGAGATGGGATTGATGCCCTGGCGGACCAGTTCCTCCGTCTCCTTGTCATAGCAGTCCAGCAGGTTCTGGGTAAACACATGGGTGGCCTCTACCGCCAGAGGGCTGTCCACATAGACAGGGAAGTCCCCGTGGCCCTTTACCAGACCGTGCTGTTTGATATGGCGGATAAAGTAGAGCAGCTCCTGGGTTCTTCCCACAGCAAACGCCGGAATCACCACATTTCCGCCCCGATCCAGAGTTTCCTGAATGATTCCCGCCAGCTCCGCTTCGTGGTCATGGTCTTTATTTCTGTGAAGACGATCCCCGTAAGTGCATTCCATCACCACATAGTCGGCCGTGTCCAGGTACTGGGGATCGCGGATAATGGGTTTTTTCTTATTTCCGATATCTCCGGAAAATACAATTTTTTTCTGAACGTCTCCCTCTGTCAGCCAGATCTCAATGGATGCCGATCCCAGCAGATGACCCACGTCCGTAAATTTTACCGCAACGCTGTCCGTCAGAGTCACCCTTTCCCCGTAGGGCACAGGACAAAAGTAGTGAAGCACCTGATCCGCGTCATTGACTGTATACAGAGGCTCTATCTCCTTTTTTCCCGCCCGGCGCGCCTTGCGGTTTTTCCACTCTGCCTCCATCTCCTGAATGTGGGCGCTGTCGCGAAGCATAATATTGCACAGGTCTGCCGTGGCAATGGTGGTGACAATCTGGCCCCGAAATCCCCTGGCATAGATATAGGGCAGCAGCCCTGCGTGATCGATATGGGCATGGGTCAGAAGCACATAATCAATATCCGAATAGGGAACCGGAAGCTCCGCGTTCTCGTAAATATTAATCCCCTGCTCCATTCCGCAGTCCACCAGAAATTTTGTGGCGCCAGCTTCCACATAGTGACAGCTCCCGGTCACCTCGTGATCCGCGCCGATAAAAGTCAGCCTCATGGAATCCCTCCCATCCAGTTTTGTGAGAACTGCAATTCTATTGATACTGTCTATTATACATGAATACACCAGGAATGAAAACGGGTCCGCCGTGATTTTTTCCATCTCTCTGTCCCGGAAAAGTTTCTCTGGCGGAAAGCGGGCTCCCGGTGGTATAATGAAAAAAACAGATTCAGGAGGTACGCCTCAATTCCGGGATGAACCGGACAGAAGCCCACAAGTTCTACCGTGCCATGGGATACGGCCATGAGAAGGAGCAGCTTCGGTTTCTGAAAGATTTCTGAGAAAAAAGGTACTCATGGAGGAAAGGATAACACCCATGGAAGATTTTATCGGGAGACTCTGCCGCTATGCCCTCAGTGATCCCCGTCTGGAAGCCGTCCTGGATTCAGATTCCGCTGGATGAGGGCACACGGAAGGTGCTTACCGATGGGTATCGGGTTCTTTTGGACAAAAAAGGCTATTTTCGGAACCTGACGATCTGAGTCAAAAACTTTGACAGAAAGGGGAAATGCTCTTTGGGACCAATTGCAAATCAGATGGCTGCGGAGCTGCTCTGCCGGCTGCTGCAGCGGATGAAGAAAAAGCGCCGAGCCCACCCATCCGGCCATAAAAGAGAAAACGGGACAGCCCCTGCCGGGGAAACATCCCGCTTTTCTGACGATAAATAAGCAGCTTCAAAATAATTCCTGAAATAGATCAGCCTGCCAGGCTCTCAAACACGGAAACCACATATTCCGCAATGGCACAGTCCTGCCCCTTCTGCAGCCGCCGCTGCCACATCTTTCGTTCTGCACTGAGTAACCGCCGCCGTGTAAGCCTTTCCGGGCACCAGAGTGATGCTCAGCACCAGAGCTTCCCCGTATCTGCGGTATACTCTCGGCAGACCGTTTTCATCGCTGACAGCAAAGCTGATATCCCCCCCAGCTCTCTGCTCTTTTCTTTTGCGGCCTCACACAGCCGGTCGCACAGTTCATCTGTTAAAATCATTGAAAAAACCTCCCTGTTCTCAGATTGTAATGCAGATTTCTTTTCCATGCTAGATAATAATACAAATCATTCCGCCGTTGCTGTCGTTGATGATTTTCTGAAGGGTGTCCTGGAGTTTGATTTGGCAGTCTTCGGTCATCTGGGAGATTTTGGCCTGGATGCCGTCTTCTACGATCTGCTCGATGGATTTTCCGAAGATGTTGGTGCTCCAGATGCCGTCCTCGCTTTCTCTGGCGTTTTCTTTTATATAGGCGATCAGATCCTCGGCCTGCTGTTCGTTTCCCACAATGGGGGCAATTTCCGTCTCGATATGGGCTTTGATCAGGTTGATGGACGGAGCTTCTGCTTTCATCTTGACGCCGTATTTGTTGCCGTGGCGGATGACCTGGGGTTCATCCAGAAGGATCTCCGACCGTTCCGGAGTCACCACCCCGTAGCCTTTCAGCCGGACCTGGGTCATGGCGTTCTGCACTTTTTCGTATTCTGTTCGCATTTTCGCCAGCTCGCTTAAGGTCTGCATCAGCTGATATTCTCCCTCGATGGGAATTCCCACGTAGTCGCTGAGAATCTGATAGTAATAGCTGTCGTCCACCTCCACGTCCATGGCCACGCTGCCATCCGCCATCTCCATCTCCCGGATTTTCATGCCCCGGATGGCGTCCGAAGCGGCCTGGGGCAGTTCTCCGGCCACGTCTTTCATATGATTCACTTTTTTTAACATCTCCCTGGCCGCCTGAATCACCTGGCTCTTCAGCCAGTGGGTGGAGGGGAGAATCTCCAGCCATTTTGGTATGTAGAAATCCATTTCCGTCACCGGAAATTCCTTCAGCACCTTCTCCAGAATCCGGCTGATATCCTCCTTTTTCAGCTGCTCGCAGTTTACGGGAAGTACGGTGACCCCGTATTTCCCCTCCATTTCCCTGGCCAGGTTTCCCGCTTCCTCCGAATAAGGGTACATGGAATTGAGAATCATGATAAAAGGTTTGCCAAGGTTTTTCAGCTCACTGACCGTCTGCTCCTCCGCCGGGATATAGCTGCTCCTCTTCAGATCGCCGAAACTGCCGTCCGCCGTCACCACAATGCCGATGGTGGAGTGGTCATTAATCACCTTTCTGGTGCCGATTTCCGCCGCCCTGGTAAAGGGGATTTCATAATCAAACCACGGCGTTTTCACCAGTCGTTCCTCGTCGTTTTCAATATGGCCCGTCGCCCCGTCCACCATAAAGCCCACACAGTCGATCAGGCGCACCTTTGCCTGGATGCCGTCGTCCAGCTGAATCAGGGCCGCCTCCTTCGGGATAAATTTGGGCTCCGTGGTCATAATGGTCCGGCCCGCCGCGCTCTGAGGCAGTTCGTCCCTGGTTCTGGTCCGCTGGTGCTCGTCGGTGAGCTCCGGCAGCACCAGAGTCTCCATAAACCGCTTGATAAAGGTGGACTTTCCCGTGCGCACAGGCCCCACCACACCGATGTAAATCTCCCCGCCGGTTCTGGCCTGAATATCCTTGTATACATTAAAATTGTCCATAAAAATACCCCCTTGCTGTGCTGATACAGTATATTCAAGGGGGTATGTCATTATCACAAAACCTTATTCACTTAAATAAGCCTTTTTCACCGAATCGTCGTTCATCAGATCCGACGCCTTTCCGGAAAGCACAATGTTTCCCGTCTCCAGCACATAGGCCTTATCCGCGATGGCCAGAGCCTTTTTCGCGTTCTGCTCCACTAAAAGCACGGTGGTGCCGCTGGCATTGATGTCCTGAATGATCTTGAAGATTTCCGACACATAAAGAGGGGAAAGTCCCATGGACGGCTCGTCCATGACGATCATCTTCGGCCGGGACATAAGCGCCCGTCCCATGGCCAGCATCTGCTGCTCGCCGCCGGAAAGGGTTCCCGCCATCTGGTTTTTCCTCTCCTCCAGCCGCGGAAATCTCCGGTAAATCTCCTCCAGGGACTTTTCGATCCCGTCCCTGTCCTTTCTCGTGTAGGCGCCCATCTTCAGGTTTTCCAGCACTGTCAGCTGGGCAAACACCCGGCGTCCCTCCGGAACGTGGGCAAGTCCCATGGAAACGATTTTGTGAGCGGGAACTTTCGTAATATCCGTGCCGTTAAACTCAATGATTCCCGTCTTTGCCGGAATCATGCCGGTGATGGTGTGAAGGGTGGTCGTCTTTCCCGCTCCGTTTGCGCCGATGAGGGCCACAATCTCGCCCTCCTCCACCTCAAAGGAAATTCCCTTCACCGCCTGTATCACTCCGTAATTGACGGTCAGATCCGTCACCTTCAACATAGCCATTCCCAATTCCTCCTACTCGCCCAGATAAGCGGTGATTACCTTCGGATCGTTGAGCACCCTGGACGGCGTGCCGCTGGCCAGCTCCGTTCCGAAATTCAGCACCGTCAGATATTCACAGATACCGGCCACCAGCTTCATATCGTGCTCGATGAGAAGAATGGTGATATGGTATTTCTCCCGGATCAGACGGATGGTATCCATCAGCTCCGCCGTCTCATTGGGATTCATGCCCGCTGCCGGCTCGTCCAAAAGCAGCAGCTTCGGATTGGTGGCCAGGGCTCTGGCAATCTCCAGCTTTCTCTGCTGGCCGTAGGGCAGGTTTGACGCCAGAGTGTCTGCATATCCGTCCAGGCTGAACACCTTCAGAATCTCCAGGGCCTGTTCATCCATCTCCCGCTCCTTCTTTTTGTAGGCGGGGCCGTGGAAAAAGCAGGCCAGCTCAGAATATTTCACCTGATTGTGGAGAGCGGCCTTCACATTGTCCAGAACCGTCATTTTTCCGAAGAGACGGATGTTCTGAAAGGTTCTGGCCACACCGCTTTTACAGATCTCCGAAGGGCTTTTTCCTATGAGATTTTTTCCGTCCAGGGTAATGGTGCCCAGTGTGGGCCGGTACACTCCGGTGAGCAGGTTGAACACGGTAGTTTTTCCCGCGCCGTTGGGACCGATCAGGCCGTAAAGCTGGCCTTCTTCTATGGTGATATTAAAGGCGTCCACCGCCTTCAGGCCTCCGAAGGAGATTCCCAGATTTTTCACTTCCAGCAATGCCATATCTTTACGCCTCCTTTCTTCCCAGCTTCCGGAAGGTGCGGTTCATCATCAGGCCTTCCTTGATTTTGGAGTTGTTGAAAATCATCATGGCGATCAGCACGATGGCGTACAGCAGCATACGCAGATTGTCTGTTCCCCGCAGAAGCTCCGGCAGCACTGTCAGAATCACTGCTGCGATAATGGAGCCGCGGATGCTTCCCATTCCGCCCAGCACAACGATAACCAGAATCTCAATGGACTTGTTGTAGTCGAAGGTTCCCGGCTTCAGCAGGCCGACGTTGTGAGCGTAGATCACTCCCGCCACTCCCGCGAAAAACGCGGAAATCACAAAAGCCTTCACTTTAAAGCGGCTGATGGGAATTCCGATGGACTCCGCCGCAATATCGTTGTCGCGGATCGCCGTGATGGCCCGCCCGTCTCTGGAATCCATCAGGTTGGTCACCGCCAGCACCGTCAGCGCCATAAGGATAAATACAACCGTATAGTTGGTGTAGTTGGAATACAGAGGAATTTTACTTAAGCCTCTGGCTCCGTTGGTGATCTCCATGGAGTTGATCACGGATTTTATGATCTCGCCAAAGGCCAGGGTCACGATAGCCAGATAGTCGCCCCGAAGGCGGAGTACCGGCACGCCGATGAGAAAGCCAAACAGGCCGGCCATCAGTCCGCCGCAGATCAGCGCCAGTCCAAAGGCGACGGGAGCCGGAAGCACTTCCGTGGCTCCGAAGTTCAGGGAAATCAGCGCTCCCGTATAGGCGCCGATAGACATGAAGCCCGCATGGCCCAGGGTCAGCTCTCCCAGAAAACCGGTCACCAGATTCAGGGAAACCGCCAGCATGATATTGACGGCAATGGGTACCAGCAGAGAAGTATACTGCCTGTTCAGCAGGCCGCCCTTCAGCAGTATGGTCACCACCGCATAGGACAGCAGGATTGCGGCCGCCCGAAACCAGTTCTGTCTGTTAGAAATCTTTTTCATGAATCATCCCACCTACACTTTCACCAATGTCTTTTTGCCCAGCAATCCGGACGGCTTTACAAGCAGTACAACTACCAGCACGCCGAACACGATGGCGTCCGCCAGTTCCGTAGATATGTACGCCTTGGAAAGACTCTCAATCAGTCCCAGCACAATGCCTCCCAGCATGGCCCCAGGCACGCTTCCGATGCCGCCCAGAACGGCCGCCACGAAGGCCTTGATGCCCGGCAGCGCTCCCAGAGTGGGGCGCAGGGACTGGTACTGGCAGATATACAGGATTCCAGCCACGGCAGCCAGAGCCGAACCGATGGCAAAGGTCATGGAAATGGTGGCGTTTACATTGATTCCCATAAGCTCCGCCGCTCCCCGGTCCTCAGACACGGCACGCATGGCGCTTCCCGCCTTCGTCTTGTTGATAAACAGGGTCAGGACAATCATAATCACCGTGGTCACCGCCAGAGTGACGATGGTGATGCCGGAAATGCTCACAGGTCCCACCTGCACCGCCTCCACGTTGATCACCGATTTGAAGGGGATTGGTGTGGACGAAAAAATAAGCAGAGCGACGCTCTGCAGGAAATAACTCATACCAATTGCCGTAATGAGCACTGCCAGAGGCGGGGCTTTTCTCAGGGGTTTATACGCAATTTTTTCAATCAGCACGCCAAGGACCGAGCAGACCGCCGCGGTCAGAAGCATGGCTGCAATCACAGGAAGATGTAACAGAGCTATGCCAATGTATAGGGTATAGGCGCCTACCATAATAATATCGCCGTGGGCAAAGTTAATCATCTTCGCGATGCCGTAAACCATGGTATATCCCAGAGCGATCAGGGCATAAATGCTTCCCGTTCTCAAACCATTCATTAACTGTTCCATTATACTTGTCAACATTGTTCCACCTCTTTTACATCTTCCGGCCGCATATGAAAGACGGGGATGCACCCTTCAGGCGATCCCCGTCTCTCCCCATCGGTCCGTTATTACATGGCCGTATATTCTCCGTCAAGGATCTGTACGAATTTTGCGGTCTTATCGGGCTCTCCGCTCTCATCGAAGCTCACCTGTCCGGTCAGTCCGTCTATGGTGATCTCCGTCATGGCCTGAATCAGAGCCTCCGTCTCAATGGATCCGGCCTGCTCCATGGCCGCCTTGATGGCGTATACGCAGTCATATCCGTCAGCTGCGAACTGATCGGGAGTCGCGCCGTAAGCAGCCTCATACTTGCTCACGAAATCTGCCGCAGACTCTTCCGTAGCCAGGAACGGGCTTAAGAACACAGCTCCCTCCACTACAGAAGGATCGGTTACCTGGCCCAGAACGCCGTCCCAGCCGTCGCTGCCCACAAAGTCGCAGTCCATGCCGGCGTCCTTTGCCTGCTGTACAATATATGCCACATCACCGTAGTAAGCCGGTACGAAGAGCAGTTTCGCTCCGCTGTTCTTGATCACGGTAAGCTGTGTGTTGAAATCCACGTCGCCGGTGGCAAAGGACTCATCCGCTACCAGAAGTCCGGCATCCTCAGCCTCCAGGGTCTCCACGAAAGCATCATGGATTCCGGCGCTGTACTCGTCCGCGTTGTTCCAGAGAACGGCAACGCTCTCATAGCCGTTGTCAATCACGTACTGGGCGATCATCTGGCCCTGAAGAGGATCGGTAAAGCACATACGGAACACATTGGGATTCTCTGTCACAGCCTCTGCAGATGCGGAGGGGGTAATCTGAAGAATATTTGCCTCATAGCTTAAATCCGTCTGTGCCAGGCAGGCTCCCGTGGTAACTGCTCCCACGTAAGCATTCATGCCGTCATCCACCAGAGTATTGAAAGCGGTAACCGCTTTGTCCTCTTTTGCCTCGTCATCCTGGAAATTCAGTACCAGCTTGTACGTGGTATCTCCCACCTGTACGCCGCCGGCCTCGTTGATCTCCTGAATGGCGATCTCCTCGCCCTGCTTTACGCTGGTGCCGTAGGAAGCATTTGCTCCGGTCAGAGGACCGGTGCTGCCGATGATAAACTCCTCCATACCGTCATCTGCTCCGCTCTCCGCCTGCTCTGCCTCGCTGCCAGCCGCTGCCGTAGTATCGGAAGCAGCCGTGGTCTCAGCGGTATCAGAGCTGCCGCAGGCTGCCATGGAAAGAGCCACAGCGGCTACTAATCCAACACTGATCGCTTTTTTCATAATTGTTTCCTCCTCAAAAAAAGATTTTTTCCAATTATAAGTAGTTCATTTTCCATTGTCAATAGTTTTGTATCAATTTAACGCGCAGAACTGAAAAAAGAAGTCCGCAGACGGACTTCTTTCTTCGGAATCAGACACATGGCATTTCCAGGCCGGGCAGGGGCACTCCTGCCTGGTACCTTTACCAGGTAAGCCCGGAATCCTCTTCCCTGGGATCCCGCAGCATCAGCTCCTTCACCGCCTGAGATGCCGGTTTTCCCTCAAAAAGAACCTGGTTTACCTGCTCAATGATGGGCATGGACATATAATATTTTTTTGCCAGGGCCAGGGCGGCTTTCGCGGAATAAACGCCTTCCACCACCATCTGGACCTCCTTCATGGCTTCCTCCATGGAATAGCCCTTTCCGATGAGAATTCCCGCTCTCCGGTTGCGGCTGTGCATGCTGGCGCAGGTGACGATCAGATCGCCGATGCCGGACAGGCCGCAGAAAGTCTCAAACTTGCCCCCCATGGCCGTACCCAGGCGTGCGATCTCCGCAATACCTCTGGTGATCAGAGCCGCTTTCGTATTGTCTCCGCAGCCCAGGCCGTCGGCGATTCCCGCCGCCAGAGCGATGACATTTTTCAGGGCTCCTCCCAGCTCGATTCCCAGCACGTCCGGGCTGGTGTACACCCGGAAATATTCGCTCATAAACAGACTCTGGATATACTCCGCCGTCTTTTTCGTGCGGGCGCCGGCCACACAGGTGGTGGGAAGTCCCCGGCTCACTTCTTCCGCATGACTGGGGCCGGAAAGCACCGCCACATCTGCGCCGGGAAGCTCTTCCTCCAGGATCTGGGAAAGAGTGCTCAGAGTTTTTTCTTCAATTCCCTTCGCCACATTGACCACAATCTGCCCTTCTCTTAAAAACGGGCGCATTTTCACCGCCGTGCTCCGCACATAGACGGACGGAACCGCCGTCACCAGAAGATCCTGATCCCTCATAGCCGTCTCCAGATCCTCTGTAAAGACCATATCCTCCGGAAGAACCAGGCCCGGCAGAGTATGATGTTCTCTCTTTTCCCTCAGCTCCCGGATCTCCTCCGGAAGGGCTGACCACACTGTCACCTGATGTCCGTTATTGTGGAGAAGGAAAGAGAGGGCAATGCCCCAGCTTCCCGCTCCGATCACGCCAACCTTTGCCATATGCACACCTCAATTCTTTATGTCTTTATGATTTTTTCTTCTCTCCCAGCTTGTTCTCCGTTCCATGCAGCAGCCGTCCAATATTGGCCCGATGGCGCCAGATGGCCAGCAATGCGATGGCAGCCGCGAGACTATAAAACTCCGCAAGGTGCTTTTCCCCCAGTCCGAAATACCCGTGTCCTCCGAAATATACGGCGCAGGCCGCCAGAGCAAGCACCACCAGGATGGAACCCAGAGACACAAACCTGGTGACGGCCACCGTGCCCACAAAAATCACCAGACAGATCAGAGTCACTCTCCAGTCCAGGGAAAAAATCAGACCGGCCGTAGCCGCGATACCCTTGCCTCCCCGAAATCCCATGTAAAACGGATAATTATGGCCCAGTATCACTCCCAGCGCCGTGTAAAGCATAAGCACATATGTCATCTCCGGGTGATCCTGAAACAGCACAAAACGAACCAGCATACAGGGAATCACCGTTTTCAGGAAATCACCGAGAAATACAATCAGGCCGGCCTTCCATCCCAGTACCCGCAGAGCGTTGGTAGTGCCCACGTTTCCGCTGCCATACTGGTGCAGATCAATGGAGTGCAGCTTCCCGTAAAAATATCCGGTCTGAAACAGGCCGAATACATATCCCATTGCCAGGCAGATGATCCGTTCCATGTTCAATTCTCCTTTCCAGACCGTTCCCGGATAATAAACCGCAGGGACGTGCCCCGGAAGCCGAAGGCTTCCCTGATTTTATTTTCAATATATCTGGTATAGGAAAAGTGCATCAGCTCCTTGTCGTTGACAAAGATCACAAACGTGGGCGGCTTTACCGCCACCTGAGTGATATAGTAGAGCTTCAGCCGCTTGCCCTTGTCCGACGGCGGCTGCTGCAGGGCTACCGCCTCCGTCATAATCTCATTGAGCACGCCGGTGGCCACCCGCAGATTCTGATTTTCCCGCACGGCGTCAATGAGCTCGTACAGCCTGTTTAATCGCTGCCCCGTCTTCGCGGAGATGAAAAGCATTTCCGCGTAGGGCATATAGGCCAGCGTATCCCGGATCTTTCTGGTAAACTCGTAGATGGTTTTGTCATTTTTCTCGATGGCGTCCCACTTGTTCACCGCGATGATCATGCCCTTGCCCCGGTCGTGGGCGATGCCGGCGATCTTTGCATCCTGCTCCGTCACTCCCTCGACGGCGTCGATGACCAGCACCACAATATCTGCCCTCTCCACAGCCGCCACCGTGCGGATAATGCTGTAGCGCTCCAGGTCCTCCTTGATTTTGCTCTTGCGGCGAAGTCCCGCAGTGTCGATAAACACATACTCCTGTCCGTTGTGGACGATAGCGGTATCCACCGCGTCCCTGGTGGTTCCGGCAATGTCGGACACGATCACCCGGTTTTCTCCCGTCAGCTTATTGATGATGGAAGATTTGCCCACGTTGGGTTTGCCCACAATAGCGATCCTGGGCCGGTCGTCGTCCTCTTCCTCCAGCTGGCTGGCATCAAAATGGGCGCAGACCGCGTCCAGAAGCTCTCCCAGCCCCAGCCTGGATGCTGCGGAGACCGGAATGGGCTCTCCGATTCCCAGATTGTAAAATTCATAGACATCGTTGCCGAATTTGGCAAAGCTGTCCACCTTGTTCACCGCCAGCACCACCGGCTTTCTGGAGCGGCGCAGCATGTCCGCCACCTTGCTGTCGGCATCCACCATGCCCTGACGCACGTCCACAATAAAAATGATCACGTCCGCCGTGGCGATGGCTATTTCCGCCTGCTCCCGCATCTGGGACAGAATCACATCCCTGCTGTCCGGTTCAATACCTCCGGTGTCAATCAGGGTGAAATTCATATCCAGCCAGGAACAGTCCGCGTAAATCCGGTCCCTGGTCACTCCCGGCGTATCCTTTACGATGGAGATAGTCTCCCCCGCCAGCACGTTGAACAGCGTGGACTTTCCCACATTGGGGCGTCCCACAATTGCCACGATTGGTTTGCTCATATGATTACTCCTCTTCTATGTTCCATTCCTCATACAGTTCGCTCAGCTCATAGGGCTCATATTCCGCCGTCTCCGGTTCCTCCCGTTCCAGACCCAGGACAGCGTCCACGAAATCTTGCCCGCTTGATTTTACAATATTCACCGGTACTTGTAAAGCGTTTTGTAGCTCCTGTCTGGTCACGTCGTCCAGGAAAACCTCCTCTCCGCTGCGGAACATACACTCCGGCAGAAGGAGCCGTTTTCCCAGGGGTTGTCCTTTCAGCTGATCCATGAGATCCGTTCCCGTCACCAGTCCGGCCACCGTGATGCTCTCCCCAAAAAACCGGTTGACAATGGGATAGAGATGAACCGTTCTGCCGGGAAACTTCTCCCGGATCTGATCCAGATACCGCTTCAGATATCCCGCCGGCAGCACGCCGGTGGCGATGGAGAGCTCATCCTCTTTTTCGTCTCCCTCCAGCTCTTCCAGGGCGGCGGTCACCTCCTCCGTCATAAGGCGGATCATTCCCACACCGTTTTCCAGCTGGAGATAGCCGTCGTAGCGGTCCTCCTCCGGCATTTCCCGGCCGGCCAGCATATACCACTCGTCGCTGGCGTGGATGAAATGGAGGCCGTACTGAGGATAGAGCTTCTTCTGCCATGCCTCAATCCGGTCGATCACCTCTCCCGCCTCCTCCGGGGTAAAGGGCTCCAGGGGATACAGGCCGTCCCGGAAGCGGGAGAGCCCTACAGGAACCACGGAAACGCTCTCCATATGGGGCAGATATGCCGACAGATCCCGGATGGTCCGTTCCAGCTCTTCCCCGTCATTGACTCCCTTGCACAGCACAATCTGACCGTTCATGGGAATCCCCGCCTCATAGAGCCGGTCGATTTTTTTCAGGGCCTCCCCCGCAAACCGGTTGTGAAGCATCATGCAGCGAAGCCGGGGATTGGTGGTCTGAACGGAAATATTAATGGGGGCCAGGTGAAACCGGATAATCCGGTCAATATCCCTGTCCTTCATATTGGTAAGGGTGATGTAGTTCCCCTGGAGAAATGACAGGCGGGAATCATCGTCCTTGAAATACAGGGTTTCCCGCATTCCCGGAGGCATCTGATCGATAAAGCAGAAAATGCACTTGTTGCAGCAGGTTTTATAATCGCTCATCAGACCGTTTTCAAAGGAAAGGCCCAGATCCTCCCCGCCGTTTTCGATCTCCAGCTCCCACTCTTCGCCGTCGGCCTTTCTCACCACCATGGTCAGGGCTTCGCTGTCCACCAGATATTCATAGTCAAAAATATCCTCAATTTCTCTGCCGTTGATGGTAAGAAGCACATCTCCCGGCGCAA
>DXBC01000124.1 GCA_019116745.1 Candidatus Lachnoclostridium stercorigallinarum | reverse complement strand
CACACCATGATGCTGCTGCTGGAATTCAGATTGCTGGTAAAACGAACGTGAAGATTCCTGTAATCATCTCCAAACCAGCTGGCCAGCTCGCTCTGCACGCTGAGGCGGCCCGGCAGAATCAGGGGCCTGTCTTTTAAGTCCTTTGCCCGGATCTTCTCCTTTCCGGCCAGGGGATCATCGGGACGCATGACCACTCCCCACCTCTCCTTCCGGCTCAGGCGGATGTGCTCATATTTGTCCATCTCCACCGGTTCCAGAAGAAGACCGATATCCGTCACGCCCCGGTCCATCCGCTCTTTGATATGGTCCGCGGTCGCTGTGTAAAGGTCAAAGGTGACCCTGGGATATTTCTGAATGAAAGAACGAATCAGTTCCCCCAGAGTCTGAACCGCCAGAAGATCTCCGCATCCAACAGCCACCACTCCCTCCACCAGCTCCTCCTGCCGCGCCATCTCCTGCTCCGTCTTGTCCACCAGCTCCAGGATCTCCTCCGCCCGGCGCTTCAGCAGCACCCCCTCGCTGGTGAGGGAAATCTTCCGGGTGCCCCTGGAAAACAGAGTCACCCCCAGTTCCCCTTCCAGCTGAGCCAGCTGGCGGCTGAGCGTGGGCTGGGTGATATGAAGAGCTTCCGCCGCCTTTGTGATGCTCTCCTCCCTTACCACCGTCAGAAAATACCGCAGTACCCTCACTTCCATTGACTAAAACCTCCATGTACTCTCTGAAACTTACGCCGTTCGATCTGAAACGTCTCTTCAGATATCCTCATCCAGCGCGCAGACGTATTTCTGCTTCTCCGTCGCCCTGTTAAATTCATCTCTGGCCTTTTTCAGGAGATCCGGATCTGCCGCCAGATCCCAGAGGACCGCCGCCATGGTTTTGCCTGCAAACATCATCCCCCGCATAGCAAGGTGACTGCTTGTACAGGCTGTGTTGCGCCAGGTATGGGTGGGAATACCAAGGGGCCACACAGCTGCCCCAAACTGACACAGGGGAGTGATCCAGCTCACGTCTCCCACGTCGCTGGAAGCCATAATACAGATTCCCCGGCCCACCGGGTCCGCCACTCCTTCATGCAGAGCCTGACCCTCATAGGACGGCGGCACAAAAAACGGCGGAAATCCCTTGATCTGCTCTCCCGGGCCAAAGGTCTCCAGCATCTGCGCCGCAAACTGCCGGTCCTCATCGTTAAAGCCGGGCCCGCCCAGCTCTTTCATATTACGGTCTATCACTTCGCAGATCGTTTCATTGGTAAGCACTTCCCAGGCCGCCGATTCCAATCGGACCTCTGCCAGTTCCGTCTCCGTCATCTGAGCCGCTCCACTGGCAATTCCTTTTAACCGCCGGAACGTCTCCCGGACCATGGAAAAATGAGGCGCCCGCACCATGTACCACACCTCGCTGTCCTCCGGCACAGTATTTGGAACGCTTCCTCCGTTTGTGATCACATAATGCATGCGCACCTTCTCATTCACATGCTCCCGCAGATAATTCGCCCCCACATTCATCAGCTCCACCGCGTCCAGGGCGCTGCGGCCCAGCTCCGCGGCAGAGGCGGCATGGGCGGGAATTCCCCTGAACCGGAATTTCACTGACAGATTGGCCAGCATACTGTTGGCCCACGAGGCGGTATAGGAAGCCGGATGCCATGTGACGCACGCATCCAGATCATCAAACACGTGCTCCCGCGCCATCAGCGTCTTTCCGCTGACGGTTTCCTCCGCCGGGCAGCCGTAATAGCGCACCACAGCTTTTAAGTCCCCGCTTTCGACAGCCTGCGCCAAAGCCAGGGCCGCTCCCACTCCGGCAGTTCCCAGCAGATTATGTCCGCACCCGTGTCCCGGCCCATGTTCTGTCACCGCTTTTCTCTCCGGCCCGGGCTGCTGGGAAAGATCCGGAAGGGCATCGTATTCCCCCAGAATTCCCAGAATGGGACCGCCGCTTCCATATTCCGCCACAAACGCGGTGGGCAGGCCGGGCACATCCCGGATGGAAAAGCCCGCGCCTTTTAAAATATCACGCTGCAAACCGCTTGCAAACACCTCCTCCATGGCCAGCTCCGGCTTTTCCCAGATTGCCCGGGCTGTGTTTGACAGCATCTCCTCCTGATCTTCCAGCCAGTTCAGCATTTCTTTTTTGTTCATCCGTTGCCCCTCCTTTTATCCGCCTGACAGTTTTCACATACCTCCATTATACCGAATAAATTCCCATCTGTGAACAAAAAACACAGAGACGGGGCTTTTCAAAAAGCCTGTCTCCGGCCGTCTCTCCATATGGCTTTCCCAAAAGGCCACTGCATCATCCAGCCAGCCTTCCGCCTCCGTTCCCGTTCCCAGGCCGAATCCGTGGCCCAGGCCGGAATAAACATGAAATTCCGTGTCGATTCCCAGCTCCTGCAGATGATTTAAACGGGTTTCCATGGTATGCCAGTTGGCGATCCCGTCCTGATCTCCCACACAGGCGTAGGTGGGAGGATCATTTTCCGAGTAGTCGCTGTAGCCTGTATACTGCATGATCACAGCCGCCGGTCTGGGATATTCCGGCTCCCCGAAGCTCTCCGTTCCCAGAGAACCCAGCCAGGCCGCCATTCTGGCCCCGGCACTGCCGCCCCACAGGGAATAGTCCTCCGTATCCACCTCCAGTTCTTCGGCATGGTCGAAAATAAACCGGATGGCTCTCGCAAGATCCTCGCAGGCCGTCTCCGCCCCCGGCCGGTAGATCACCGCAAAGGCGTTATATCCCTTTTTGGACAGTTCCAGCTCTCCCAGGGTGTCTCCCCGGTAATAAGAGGAATTTACGGGAAACAGCAGCCGGCCCCAGTCTCCCAGAACCGGATCGTTCATCACGTCTTCGATTCTGGTGTCCGCCGTATAGGGGGCCTGCCGGTCCTCTTCTTTCTGCATCTCCTGTCCTCCGGCTGTTGCCTGTCCGGTTTCTGTTCCGGCTGTTTCCTGACCGTTCCGGGCCTGCCTGACGCTTCCGCAGGCACAGAGGAGCGCTGCCGCCAGCAGCGCCGCAATTTTCACCGTCATGCCTCTTTTCATGGAATCTCCTTTCCGTCCGGTTCTTCCCTGAGAGGCCGGCAGTGTTTACCTGCTCTGCTTTCTCTCTGCTTTTGTTCCGTGGCCGGAAGCCGCCGCCTGCTTTTCCTCCCTGGCGGCCTGCTCCTCCGCCAGTCTGGCTTTCGCCTCCTCCACCGTCTCTCCATCCTTTGTCAGAAAGCGGTCCACAAACCGATCGGAAATCTTTCCAAATCCGTCCACCACGCTCTCTTCCATTTTCTTATAACCGGACACCACTCCGTCCTCGATTTTCTTATAACCGCCGACCACGCCGGTTTCAATCGCCTTAAATTCTGACTGTTTCATAAAAAACCTCCTGCTTTCTGTTTGTTGATACCGGAAATATACCACCGGATTGTTTGCGCAGGATTGCCGTTTTGTTTCTGTTTTTTTAAAAAAGAGAAAATCGAACCTTCGGAGCAAAGTTTTCTATATCATAACAAAATCGGGGCCTCCTCAGAAGTCCCGATTCGTTTCAAGGTTATTACGTTTTGGTTAAAGCTCTCCTCTGAGCTTTTATTTTACCCCTTTCAGGAGCGGAATCAGCATTAACAGCACTATAATTCCTGCCAGTCCAATGACAATTCCCAGGATCATCTTCCCGAAAATCATGGAGAAGCACATACCTACGCCCAATAATAAAGCTCCGATGACTCCCACAAGTACCGCTCCGACCGTCTTTGCATTCAGTTTGATAGGGGCTTTTCCTTCCATCTTTCTCCAAACCATCACCGTGATCAGCAAAACAACCAGTCCGATGACCCCGCAGACGACTCCCTGATTGAACATTCCCCATTCCGGAAGTAACGCCATACACATTCCAAGGGCAAAGAATACAATTCCTATTGTTCCCAGAATCAATGCGACAAAGCTGCTTTTTTTCATATCAATCTTTCCTCCTGTTTTGACCTTTTTATGAGCTTTTGTTCACTTGCAGGTATAATGTACCTCTGAAATATTTCCTTTCTATTTGATTTTTGTTTGAGAAATATTAAAAAAGACCGAATGCCATGAAAAATCACAGCACCCGGCCCATTTTATTATATATAAATTTATTACATATAAATCAGATTGTTTCCTTTCTCACAGATTGTATAAATCTCATCATATTTCTGCTCAATCAGCGGATTTACCTCCGCCGACTTTTTCTGAACCAGCTTTCGATACAGAAAACAGGGCAGAATCCAGCCTGCAAATCCAGGCAGCGCCAGCAGAATCATCAGCCAGATCACCGGCGGTTCCGCCGTCACGGCAAATACCGATCCCGCCATAAATGCGGTCCCCACGATCCCCACAGACAGGGCGGCCATAAGTGCCGTGATGGTTTTGGAGCGGTTCAGCTCTTCTATTTCCTGAATGCAGCTGTCAAAATTTCTCTGAAGCCGGGTCAGTTCCGCCTTATTGGAAATGCTGTGGCTGCGGCGGAAATAAAGAGTTTTCCTGTCCCCATGGTCCGCCCTTTCCGCTCCTTTCGGGATAGATGCACCGCCTTCCTGCCCCATGGCCCTGTTGGGATCCGGTTCCCATCCGAAACAGGGATAGCTGTCCATATAAATGGAAATATATTCTCCTGACACCGCCACCTCCCGATACTCATAGCCAATGTATCCGAAGTCATTTTTTCTTGTCTGTTCTGTCATAACTGTATCCTGTCCTCCTCATTCTCTCTTACAGGAAGCTGCACGGTAAAGGCCGTCCCTCTCCCTTCCTCGCTCCTGACCCGCACTGATCCTCCCATCAGCTGCAGGACCCGCAGTGCCAGAGCCAGGCCCAGGCCGTTTCCCTCGGTGGCATGAGAAGTATCTCCCTGATAAAATTTATCAAAAATATGCTTCTGGGTTTCCTCAGACATACCGCAGCCTGTATCCGACACTTCCACTGTCACATGATCGGAATCGGAAATCTGCCTCAATCTGACGCTTCCCCCCGGTTCTGTAAATTTAAACGCGTTGGAGAGCAGGTTGTTCCAGACCAGTTCCATAAGACTTTCGTCCGCACAGATTTCTGCCCGGTCTTCCAGGTCCGCCTCAAAGTCAATGTTCTTTTCTTCCCATATCATCTCAAATCCCAGGGCGCAGTCGCTGAGCTGACGGCATAAGTCGTAAGTCCTGTACTGAGGTGTGATCTGCTGGCTTTCCAGCTTATTTAACCGCAGAATATTTGTGATCAGGGACGACAGCCTGTGAGTACTGCCCAAAATAGCCGCTGTATAATTGTCCAGTTCCTCCTCCGTCAGATTTGGTTTTCTCAGAAGCTGGGCGTAGTTCTGAATGGATGCCAGGGGCGTCTTGATCTCATGGGATACATTGGCAATGAAATCCGTCCGCATGGTCTCAAT
>DXBC01000008.1 GCA_019116745.1 Candidatus Lachnoclostridium stercorigallinarum | reverse complement strand
AATCTGAACATTGTCATGAAATTTCTGTCGGCCATCACCATCGTGATGTCCATCCCCACTATCATCTCCGGCTTTTACGGGATGAATGTGAATGAGGCGGGAATGCCCCTTGCAGGCAGTCCCTGGGGATTTTTTATGATTATTCTGTTTGCCGTAATGGTGTCCATCTGCGTGGCATTCTGGTTCTACAAGAAAGACTACTTATAATATAGAAGGAATATCAAATGGAATTTTTTAAAAAATTGGAACGGAAATACAGCAGATATGCCATTCACAATCTGATGAACTACATTGTGGCCATGTATGTGGTGGGAATGTTTCTCCAGTACGTCAATCCCAATTTCTACTGGCAGTGGCTGTGTCTGGATGCGAGAGAGATTCTTCACGGGCAGATCTGGCGGATTGTGACCTTTATGGTCCTGCCGCCGTTTGGAAATCTGGTTTCCAATGCCCTGATGATCTATCTTTACTATTCTCTGGGAAGCACCCTGGAGAGAGTATGGGGAGCGTTTCGCTTCAATGTGTATTTTTTCCTGGGAGTTCTGGGGCACGTGATTGCGGCTCTGCTGCTCTACCTGCTGTTTGGGACGCGGGTAATTCTGACTACCACTTACCTGAATCTTTCCTTGTTTCTGGCGTTTGCGGCCACGTTTCCGGATCTGCAGTTTTACATCTGGTTTCTTATTCCCATCAAGGCGAAGTGGCTGGCGCTTATTGACAGTCTGTTTATTATTCAGGGACTTCTGTTCGGCAATGTGGCTTCCCGGGTGGAGATCATATTTTCCATGCTGAATTTCATCCTGTTCTTTCTGATGACCAGGAACTACAGCAAGGTAAACCCGAGGGAGATCAGGCGGAAACAGGAATTCAAGTCCCAGGTAAAAATCAAGCCTCAGGGCAGAACTCATCATCGCTGCGCAGTCTGCGGCAGAACAGAGCTGGACGGAGACGATCTGGAATTCCGTTACTGCTCCAAATGTGAGGGGAATTACGAATATTGTCAGGATCACCTTTACACACATAAACATGTGACAAAGGATTCACAATAAATCATATAAGATAAGGAAATTATTCCGGAGGGCTAGAAAATGAGAAAAACAAAAATCATCTGCACCATGGGACCCAACACCAACGACAGAGAAGTTATGAAGCAGCTTGCACTGAGCGGAATGGATGTGGCCAGATTCAATTTTTCCCACGGCGATTATGAGGAGCACAAAGGACGTCTGGATATTCTGAGAAGTGTTCGGGAAGAACTGGGCATTCCGGTGGCTGCTCTGTTGGATACAAAGGGGCCGGAGATTCGTACCGGCGTTGTGAAGGACGATAAAAAGGTAACTCTGACGGAAGGACAGGAGTATGTGCTCACCACCAGAGAGGTTCTCACAGATGACAGAATCTGCTTCATCAATTACGAAAAGCTGCATGAAGATGTGGTGCCCGGCAACAAGATTCTCATCGATGACGGCCTGATTGCTCTGGAAGTGGAGAGAGTGGAGGACTGCGAGATCCACTGCCGCGTTCTCAACGGCGGTGAGCTGGGGTCCAAAAAGGGTGTAAACGTGCCCAATGTGAAGATCAAACTGCCGGCTCTGACAGACAAGGATAAAGAAGACATTCTGTTCGGTATCCGGGAAGGTTTTGATTTTATCGCCGCTTCCTTTGTGAGAACGGCGGATGCCATCCGGGAAATCAGACAGATTCTGGACGAGCACGACTATGAGATGGGCATCATCGCCAAGATCGAGAACGCAGAGGGAATCGAGAATCTGGATGAGATCATCGAGGCGGCTGACGGCATCATGGTAGCCCGCGGTGACATGGGTGTGGAAATCCCGCCGGAGAAGGTTCCCTATATTCAGAAGACCATTATCAGAAAGTGCAACGAGGCCTGCAAGATCGTAATCACGGCTACTCAGATGCTGGATTCCATGATCCGCAACCCCAGACCTACCAGAGCGGAGGTGGCTGATGTGGCCAACGCCGTGTACGACGGCACCGACGCAGTGATGCTCTCCGGTGAGACGGCCATGGGCAAATACCCGGTGGAGGCTGTGCAGATGATGGCCAAGATCGCCGAGGATTCCGAGTCTCATCTGGATTATGCAAAAAGCCGTCACGGCAGCACAGTGGTGCAGGGTGTCAGCAATATTTCCAACGCCGTCTGCTCCGGAACGGTTTCCACTGCTCATGAGCTGGGGGCGAAAGTGATCGTTACCCCCACCATCAGTGGATTTACGGCAAAGCTGCTCTCCAAGTGGAGACCGGAAGCCCCCATTATCGGACTTTCTCCCAGCGCTTCCGCTGTGCGCAGAATGCAGCTCTACTGGGGGGTAAGTCCCTATCAGGCAAAAAGGGCGGATTCCACGGATATTCTGGTATACGCCTCCATTGAGCTTCTGAAGGAAAAGGGAGTACTGAAAGAGGGCGATCTGGCAGTGGTGACTGCGGGAGTGGTGAGCTACTCCAAACGCCATGAGCCGGCCAGCGATACCAATATCATGAGAGTGGTAAAGGTAGACTAAAAAATAAATTCTGTTTCTGTGGACAAAGAGGTCCGCCTTGGGTACAATAGCAGTACGCTGTTGTGGAAAAGGCGGACCTGTTTATTACACGGGAAAATTTTTTCGGAAAAAGATAGATTATAGTACGAGAGGAGAATTGTAATTATGGAGAAGAGACCGTTTGTGACCCTGGAACAGCTGGAAAAAATCGTACAGGATTATCCCACGCCGTTCCATCTATATGACGAGGCCGGAATTCGGGCCAACGCCAAAAGAGTGCAGGAGGCATTTGCCTGGAACCCTGGCTTTAAGGAATACTTCGCTGTAAAGGCCACGCCCAATCCCAGAATTTTGGAAATTCTGAAAGATTACGGGTGCGGAACGGACTGTTCCTCTGCCACAGAGCTGATGATGTCCGATGCCGCCGGTTTCTCCGGCCATGATATTATGTTCTCCTCCAACGATACGCCGGCGGAAGAGTTCCAGATGGCGGATCAGATGGGGGCCATCATCAATCTGGACGATTTTACCCATATTGAGTATCTGGAGAAGGCTATCGGCCACATTCCGGAGACTATCTGCTGCCGCTACAATCCCGGCGGAGTCTTTGAGATCAGCAATGGAATCATGGACAACCCCGGCGACGCCAAATACGGCATGACAGAGTCTCAGCTCATGGAAGCTTTCCGGATTCTGCGGGGCAAGGGGGCAAAGCGTTTTGGCATTCATGCGTTTCTGGTGAGCAATACGGTGACCAACGACTACTATCCCATGCTGGCCGGTGAGCTGTTTGAGCTGGCTGTCCGGGTGATGCAGGAGACGGGCGTGAAGGTGGATTTCATCAACCTGTCCGGAGGTGTGGGAATCCCTTACCGTCCGGACCAGGAACCCAATGATATCGCCGTGATCGGAGAGGGCGTGCGCAGGGAGTACAACCGGATTCTGGTTCCCGCAGGACTGGGAGACGTGGCAATCTACACGGAGATGGGACGTTTCATGCTGGGACCCTACGGCTGTCTGGTGACAAGGGCCATTCACGAAAAGCATATTTACAAGGAATATATCGGCGTGGACGCCTGCGCTGTAAACCTGATGCGCCCGGCTATGTACGGCGCCTACCATCATATTACGGTGATGGGAAAGGAAAACGCTCCCTGTGACCACAAGTATGATGTAGTGGGTTCCCTGTGCGAGAACAATGATAAGTTTGCCGTGGACCGGATGCTTCCGAAGATTGAAAAGGGAGATCTGCTGGTGATCCATGACACGGGAGCTCACGGCTTTTCTATGGGATACAATTATAACGGAAAGCTCCGCTCCGCCGAACTGCTTTTAAAGGAGGACGGATCCGTTCAGCTGATTCGCCGGGCAGAGACGGCAAAGGACTATTTTGCCACTCTGGATGTGTGCGGGGAGATGAAGAAATATCTGTGACGGGAAATCTCTGAACATATGGGATACCGGAATATAGGGGAACATACGGCCCTTCCTTCGGCTGCCGCCGAAAGGAAGGGCCTATGTTTTATCCGGAAATGGCAGAATGCCCAGGACAGAAAAATCCCTCTGCCGTGATGGAGCAGAGGGGGGACTTTTCTTTCGAATTCGGGATTTCAAAAAAGGGTAAAAGTTAATTGCTTTCTTTATGGTTCAAGTATATCACAGGCCCCTGGAAAATGTTTGAAGACTGTTTAAATAGATTATGAAGATTTTCTTAATATTGGGCCTTTTTTGTCTGAAGCCGAAAGGTTTGTAAAAAAACCGTAAGGAAGCCGGAGCGGGTTATGGACGCCTGACAGAATCGGACTCCCACTCCAGCACTGCGCCGCTGTAGGCGTCGATTTGAAACTCATATTCCGTGTTGTCGTAAAACAGTTCACCCTCATAGATGAGCCGGCTGTCATCCTCGTCCAGCTCCAGGCGGATACTGTCTGCGGAGGCACCGGGAACCCGTTCCAGGACAGCAGCCCTGATCTGTTCTTCCGAGAGCATGCCGGCTTCCGTGTTTACCGTGGGGGCATTTCCTCTGGCATCGTAGTCATAGCTGATGACAGAGCCGTCGGAAGCGCTGATGTCGCAGCTGTATTCGGAGCCGTCGCTGCCCCGGAACTCCACCTCAAAGACAGACTGTCCCCGGCGGGTGTGGGTCTCGGTTCTCATGGCTGCCACCTGATCCTCTGTCAGTCCTGCCTGAGAGAGGGCGATAGATTTTGCCTGTTCCTCGGTGACAGGGCCGGAAGCGGCGGCGGAAGC
>DXBC01000123.1 GCA_019116745.1 Candidatus Lachnoclostridium stercorigallinarum | reverse complement strand
TAAGAGAAAAAGGGTGTAAAAAGGGCGTAAACAAAACAAAGAGAAAGGCAGAAAGCCCGTAAAATCAAGGCTTTCTGGACAGGTAAAGATAGATATGAAATTAGGAATTGTAGGTCTTCCCAACGTAGGCAAGAGTACCCTGTTTAACTCGCTGACCAAAGCAGGTGCGGAATCTGCTAATTATCCATTCTGTACCATCGACCCGAACGTGGGCGTGGTAGCCGTTCCGGATTTTCGTCTTCAGAAGCTGGCTGCACTGTATGATTCCCAGAAGATCACCCCGGCCGTCATCGAGTTTGTCGATATTGCCGGTCTGGTCAAAGGTGCTTCCAAGGGGGAGGGCCTTGGCAATCAGTTTCTCTCCAACATCCGCGAGGTGGACGCCATCGTCCATGTTGTGCGGTGTTTTGAGGACCCCAACGTGATCCATGTGGACGGAAGCGTGGATCCCCTCAGAGATATCGAGACCATCGACCTGGAGCTGATTTTCTCCGACCTGGAGGTTCTGGAGAGAAGGATCTCCAAGACAGCCAGAAGCGCCATGAACGACAAATCTCTGGCAAAAGAGGTGGAGACCCTGAAGGCTTTGAAGGCCCATCTGGAGGACGGAAAACTGGCCCGCAGCTATGAGCCTGCCGACGAGGATGAGGCTGCATTTATCGCTTCCCTCAATCTTCTGACCGCAAAGCCGGTGATCTTCGCCGCCAACGTATCGGAGGACGATGTAGCCGACGACGGCGCATCCAACCCCCATGTGGCGGCCGTCCGGAAATTCGCCGAAGAAAACAACAGTGAGGTCTTTGTCATCTGCGCCCAGATCGAGCAGGAGATCGCGGAGCTGGATGACGACGAAAAGAAAATGTTTCTGGAAGACCTGGGGCTGTCTGAGTCCGGCCTTGACAAGCTCATCGCCGCCAGCTACCGGATCCTCGGGCTGATCAGCTACCTGACAGCCGGCGTCACCGAAACCCGCGCCTGGACCATCAAGGTCGGCACCAAAGCTCCCCAGGCGGCAGGAAAAATCCATTCTGACTTTGAACGTGGCTTTATCCGGGCGGAAGTGGTCAGCTACCAGGATCTCATCGACTGCGGCTCCTACAATGCAGCGAAAGAAAAGGGCCTTGTTCGCCTGGAGGGAAAGGACTACGTGGTAAAGGACGGCGACGTGGTGCTCTTCCGCTTCAATGTGTAATTTAATCCATATACCCAAAAGTCTCCGGTTTCGGCCGGAGACTTTTTTCTTTTCACAGATTTATCGTTTCGTTGTTACGACAACATACATTCCGCAAAAAATCCGCTATACTGACACCATCAGTATTACAGACAACTTTTCCAAACAGTATTTCACAAACAGAATTTCAGGAGGAAACTCGATATGATCAGAAGAATTATCCAGATCGATGAAGAAAAATGCAACGGCTGCGGCCTGTGCACCGAGGCCTGCCACGAAGGGGCCATCGGC
Organism: Candidatus Lachnoclostridium stercorigallinarum; assembly: GCA_019116745.1. Taxonomy (GTDB): domain Bacteria; phylum Bacillota; class Clostridia; order Lachnospirales; family Lachnospiraceae; genus Lachnoclostridium_A; species Lachnoclostridium_A stercorigallinarum. Next base: position 2,189 of record DXBC01000123.1, on the reverse strand, counting down.
ATTGTAGACGGCAAAGCCAGACTGCTGCGGGACGATTACTGCGACGGCCTGGGAGACTGTCTCCCCACATGTCCTACCGGCGCCATAACCTTTGTCGAGAGAGAGGCCGCCGCCTACGATGAAGCTGCTGTTTTAGAGCAGAAAAAGAAAAAAATGCAGTCTGAGGGCATGGTTCTCCCCTGCGGCTGCCCCGGCAGCCAGTCCCGGCAGATCCAGCGCCCGGAAGCCGCTGAGCCTGCGGCCGCCTGTGAATCGGAGCGCCCAAAAACGTCCTCCCGCCTCCGCCAGTGGCCGGTCCAGATCAAACTGGCCCCGGTAAATGCCCCTTATTTCAACGATGCACACCTGCTGGTTGCCGCCGACTGCACAGCCTACGCCTACGGCAGCTTCCACGAAGACTTTATTAAAGGAAAGATTACCCTGGTAGGCTGCCCTAAGCTGGACTCTGTGGACTATTCGGAGAAGCTGACAGAGATCATCAAAAACAATGCCGTGAAAAGTCTCACCATCGTCCGGATGGAGGTGCCCTGCTGCGGCGGCATCGAGCACGCTGCCGTCACTGCGCTGAAAAACAGCGGAAAGTTTATCCCCTGGCAGGTCGTCACCATCTCAACCGACGGCCGCATCTTAGATCGCTAAAGGAGGATTTTATGACAGAGAGAACGATGTTTTGCTTTCAATGTGAACAGACTGCAGGCTGCAGCGGGTGCACCGCAAAGGCCGGAGTCTGCGGAAAAACAGCCGAAACCGCCCGCCTTCAGGATGAGCTGACAGGCGCCCTGATCGGTCTTGCCAGGGCCTGCTGCCAGAATCCGAAAACCAGCCAGACTGACCGGCTGATTTTAGAGGGGCTCTTCACCACCGTCACCAACGTGAATTTTAACGAGGACTCTCTCCGCCTGCTGATCCGGCAGGTCCGGGCGGAGAAAGAACGGATCGCCCCCGGCTGCGGAGCCTGTGCCGCCCGCTGCGGCAATACCGACGATTACGACGTGAACCGCATCTGGGACGCCCCGGAGGATATTCGCTCCCTCAAGTCCCTGATCCTCTTCGGCATCCGCGGCATGGCCGCCTATGCTTACCACGCCGCTGTCCTCGGCTATGAAAATGAGGAAGTGAACCAGTTCTTTTATAAGGCTCTTTACGCTCTGGCGGAGGACTGGGGAATGGAGGAACTGCTCCCCATCGTCATGGAAACCGGAAAGGTAAATCTGGCCTGCATGGAACTTTTGGATCAGGCAAACACGGAGACCTTCGGCGCGCCCCACCCGGTTCAGGTTCCCCTGACTGTTGAAAAGGGTCCCTTTATCGTCATCAGCGGCCACGATCTCCTGGATCTGAAACTTCTGCTGGAGCAAACTGCAGGCAAAGGCATCAATATCTACACCCACGGCGAGATGCTCCCAGCCCACGCATATCCGGAGTTAAAAAAATATCCTCATTTAAAGGGGAACTTTGGAACGGCCTGGCAGAATCAGCAGAAGGAATTTGCAGGTCTCCCGGCGCCAATCCTCTTCACCACCAACTGCCTGATGCCTGTGAAAGACAGCTACGCCGACCGGGTCTTTACCACCGAAGTGGTCTCCTATCCTGGAATGGTCCATATCGGCAGTGACAAGGACTTTTCCCCTGTCGTTGATAAGGCCCTGGAACTGGGCGGATTCACAGAAGACAAAACCTTCTGCGGCATCAACGGCGGCACACAGGTGACCACAGGCTTTGGCCGTCAGGCCGTACTCCAGGCCGCCGGTCCGATCATCGACGCCGTCAAATCCGGCGCCATCCGGCATTTCTTCCTGGTGGGCGGCTGCGACGGAGCGCGGCCCGGCAGAAATTACTACACAGCGTTTGTGAAAAAGGCTCCCAAAGATACGGTGATCCTGACCCTGGCCTGCGGGAAATACCGCTTCAACGACCTGGACCTTGGCAGCATCGGAGGCATCCCCAGGCTCCTGGACATGGGGCAGTGCAACGACGCCTACAGCGCCATCAAGGTTGCCCAGGCTCTTGCAGACGCCTTCCAGTGTTCGGTCAATGAGCTCCCCCTGTCCATGGTGCTGTCCTGGTATGAGCAGAAAGCCGTCTGCATCCTTTTGACCCTGCTCTATCTGGGTATCCAGAATATCCGTCTGGGCCCCACTCTCCCGGCTTTCCTATCGCCAAATGTCCTTGGCTACCTGGCAGAGCAC
>DXBC01000122.1 GCA_019116745.1 Candidatus Lachnoclostridium stercorigallinarum | reverse complement strand
CAGATATTCATAGTCAAAAATATCCTCAATTTCTCTGCCGTTGATGGTAAGAAGCACATCTCCCGGCGCAAGCTCCAGCTCCTCCGCAATGGAGCCGGGTTCTACGGAACTGATCTTATGTCCTTTTATCTTCTTCATTTCTGTATTCTCTTTCTCCTGTTTTCACAGATTTCATTTTTCATCATACCAAGATTCCCTTTCTTTGTAAAGGAAAGCCCCCTTACTATTGTTTTTTTTCCGGTAAATCTCCCCTTACTATTGACTGCAATTCTTGAAAAATGATATAAATGAATATAGAAATGGAGGATTAATTCATGGCGAATGATTACGTTTTCAACGATGCTCTTCCGGTAGCCCCCTTAAAAATCGCGGCATTGGAGGACTGTCGTTCCCTGGCCCGGAAAGTCAATGACCACATCGTCAATTTCCGGAAAAACGATACAAAAGAGCTTCTCCGCAGAAAGGCGGACCTGCGCTACCGCGGCTACGATGTGGAATCCTATCTTCTGGACTGCGCCTGTCCCCGGTTCGGTTCCGGCGAGGCAAAGGCCGTCATCAATGAATCAGTGCGGGGCACCGATATCTTTGCAATGGTGGACATCACCAACTACAGTCTTACCTACACCTTAAGCGGGATCACCAATCACATGTCACCCGACGATCACTTCCAGGATTTAAAGAGGATTATTGCCGCCACTGTGGCCACCGCCCACCGGGTAAACGTGGTCATGCCCTTTCTCTATGAGGGACGGCAGCACAAACGCACCAAGCGGGAATCCCTGGACTGCGCCCTGGCTCTGAGGGAGCTTCAGGATATGGGCGTGAGCAACATCGTCACCTTTGACGCTCATGATCCCAGAGTGCAGAACGCTATTCCCCTGTGCGGCTTTGACAACTTCCTGGCCACCTACCAGTTTATGAAGACCCTGTTTGAGCACCAGGTTCCCATCCGTCTGGACAAGGATTCTCTTATGATCATCAGCCCCGACGAGGGCGCCATGCACCGGGCTGTCTACCTGGCCAACAATCTGGGGGTAGATATGGGTATGTTCTACAAGAGACGGGACTACTCACAGATAGTGGACGGCAGAAATCCCATTGTGGCCCATGAATTTTTAGGCTCCTCCGTGGCAGGAAAAACGGTGATTATTGTGGACGATATGATCTCCTCCGGCGAGAGCATTCTGGACACGGCCAAAGCTCTGAAAAAGCGGAACGCAGGCCGGATCATTCTCTGCTGCACCTTCGGCCTCTTTACCAACGGCCTGGAAAAATTTGACGATTACTATGCCAGAGAGTATTTTGACTATGTGGTCACCACCAACCTGAACTACCGTCCGCCTCAGCTGCTGGAGCGTCCCTGGTATCTGGAAGCGGACATGAGCAAATACCTGGCAGCCATCATCAACTCCTTCAACCACGACGCATCCTTAAACGCCGCCCTGTCGCCCACCGCGAAGATCCAAAAGCTGGTGACGCGGTATCACGCCGACGGCTACGAGTATTTTCAGACCATCCAATAAACCAATAAAACAGCACAAAAACCCTGCCGGGATGCGTGTCGCCATGACACACCCCGGCAGGGCTTTCCGCTTTTACCCGTTTCATTCCCTGATACCTCTCTTTCTGAAATTTTCTGACAAAAAACGTGCGGCTTAATGCGCAACCGGAATTACGCACTAAGCCACACGTTGTGTCTTTATTATAGGAAATTTCACGAAAATTTTCAAAGGCAGTTTTGAACAAAAATCCCGGAAATTTTCCGCCTTTTCTGCGCCGTCAGCTCTCTGTCCCGTCCTTCAGCGCCAGAAAGGCGCAGAGGTTTCCCCGCTTCTCTCCCATCTTCCGGTGGGAATACAGATAGTCCGGATTGCAGCAGGTGCAGATATCTGTCACATGAAGGTGATCCGGCGCGATTCCCGCCTCCAGAAGCACCGCCTCGTTGGCCTTCCACAGATCCAGCTGGTACTTCCCCGGCCGGATGCCCGGGCGGAGAATGGATTTTTCCCATTTCGGGCCAAATTCCCCGGCAAACACCTCCGCCACCTCTTCTCCCACCTCATAGCAGTCTCCGCAGATGCTGGGCCCGATGCAGGCGATCACGTCCCCGGGATCGGTGCCGAATTCTTCCTTCATTTTTTCCAGGATTCTCTGCCCCATTCTAGCCGCCGTTCCCCGCCAGCCGGAGTGGGACAGGCCGATGGCTTTTCTTGCCGGATCCAGGAAATAAAGGGGCACGCAGTCGGCAAAAAATGTCACCAGGGTAATTCCCGGCACATCCGTCACCAGACCGTCCACATCCCGGTAATCCCGGTTCTTTGCCACTCCCTTGCCCCGGTCCTCCCAGGCGGCCTTCCTCACATTTACCGTATGGGTCTGCCAGGTGAGGGTCATGCTCTCCGGTTCCACTCCCAGGGCAGCCGCCATTCTCCGGTAGTTTTCCTCCACCGCGCTGCGGTCATCTCCCCTGGTAAAGGACAGATTCATGGAAGAATAGCATCCATGGCTTGCGCCGCCCAGTCTGGTGGAAAATCCATGGATCACCAGACCGGTTTCCTCCAGAGCCGGAAACCGCAGGTAGGGAACGCCTGCCCGCTCCACCGTCTCCATGGGTTCTGCCCCGTCTTTTCGCTTCCAGTTTATCCTCTCCATGACGTCTCTCTCCTTTCCATGGGGTCCGCCGCCTAAAATGCCCCGGGAATCCAGGTGATCTCTTCCCCCAGCACCGCCACCACGTCGAACCGGCAGGCCAGCCCGCCGCTGCCGCCCTTCTCCGCCAGATAGGCCGCTGCCACCTGACGGATTTTTCTCTGCTTCGCCGGGGTGACCGCCTCCTGCGGATACCCCATGCGGGCGTCCCGGCGGTATTTCACCTCCACAAACACCAGGGTATCCGACTCCCTGGCAATCAGGTCAATCTCTCCCCTGGCGGTCCTGTAATTGTATTCCAGAATTTCCAGTCCTTTTTCTGCCAAATAGGCGGCAGCCAGACGCTCCCGGATGCCGCCTTCTCTTCTCTTATTCATATGCACCCCTAGACAAAACGGGTGATAAAGCTCCTTCTGTGGATGGGACAGGGACCGTATTCCTTCAGAGCGGCAATGTGAGCCGCCGTCCCATATCCCTTATGCTTTGCAAAACCGTACTGGGGATAACTCTGATCGTATTCCATCATCATGTGATCCCTGGTCACTTTGGCCATGATACTGGCCGCAGCGATGGACACGCTTTTGGCATCCCCTTTGACAATGGGCACCTGGGGAATCTCTACCCCGGGGATGGTCACAGCGTCGTTGAGCAGAAGCTCCGGCTGCACCTTCAGCGCCGCGATGGCTTCTCTCATGGCCTGATAAGTGGCCTGAAGAATGTTGATCTCATCGATCACCTCCGGCCCCACAATGCCCACGCTCCAGGTGACCGCCTTTTCCTGAATTTCCAGAAATAAGGCTTCCCGTTTCTTCTCCGACAGCTTTTTGGAGTCGTTTAAAAACAGGATCTCGCAGTCCTTCGGCAGAATCACCGCTCCAGCCACCACCGGCCCCGCCAGAGGCCCTCTGCCCGCCTCGTCGATGCCGCAGATGGCGGACACGGCCGCGTAGGTGTCCTCATATTCCCTCATGCAGGCCAGCCGCTCCCGCTCCGCCGCCAGCTTCTCTTCCGTCAGTTTTCCTGGCATTTCTCTTCTCCTTTGTCCGGCGGCATCTCCAGGGTGACCCGTCCCAGTCTTCCGCTGCGGAAATCATCCAGCAAAATGGCCGCCGCCTTCGTCGTATCCAGACCGCTGCCCTTTGTGAGACAGCCTCTGGCCCTTGCAATCTCCTCCAGAACACGGTAAGCTCCCTGTATGCCGGCCGAATGGTCAGACATCTCCTCAGAACTGCCGGCCGCCTCCTTTACCGCCTCGCCGTATCTGGCTCCCAGGGCGTCGGGATAGGCCTCCGTCAGGAAGCGGATCAGCTCCGCCGCCAGCTCCTCCTTCTGCAGGATCTCGTCGTTGATGGAGCCGATAAAGGCCAGGCGAAGGCCCACCTGCTGATCCTCAAACCGGGGCCACAAAATACCAGGCGTGTCCAGCAGCTCCAGAGTCTTGCTGAGACGGATCCACTGGTTTCCCTTGGTCACTCCCGGCTTGTTGCCCGTCTTGGCGCAGGCCTTTCCGGCGAAGGAATTGATAAAGGTGGACTTGCCCACGTTGGGAATTCCCACCACCATGGCCCGTACCGGCCGGTTTAAAATTCCCCTTCTCCGGTCTCTCTCGATCTTTTCCCGGCAGGCTTCCTGCACGGCGGCGTTAATCTGCTTTAAGCCGGCTCCCGTGCGGGAATTGACCTTCACCACATGAAAGCCCCGGGCCTGGAACCAGGTCATCCACGCTTCGCTGCGGCGGTCGTCCGCCATATCCGATTTATTTAAAAGAATCAGCCGGGCTTTTCCCTTTCCCAGCTGATCGATGTCCGGATTGCGGCTGCTGAAAGGCACGCGGGCGTCCACCAGCTCAATGACCAGATCAATGAGCTTCATGTCCTCCTGCATGGCCCGTCTGGCCTTTGTCATATGCCCCGGATACCACTGAATATTCATATTGCCTCCTTTTCGGCTCTTTCTCTATCTGTCAGCCGGTCAGCCCGAATCGGGTAACCGGTAATATTCGAATCCAAACGTTTCCGATAATCTGCTCTCGTTTCACATTTCCGATATTGATAAACCTGCTGTCCTCGCTGCTGTCCCGGTTGTCTCCCAGCAGAAAATACTCATCCTCGCCCAGGGTGATGGGGTGCTCCGCCAGTCCGGCTAAGGACACCTCATTTAAGCCGTCGTCGGCTTCCAAAAGTTCTCCGTCTATATAAATATACCCGCCGGTGATCTGTACCGTCTCCCCCGGCAGGCCAATCACCCGCTTCACGTTGGTCTTCTGATCTTCCCGCTGAAATACCACCAGGTCAAAGCGGTCCGGTCCAAACAGCACCCCGGGCAGGCGGTTCATCAGAACCACATCCCCGCTCTCCAGGGCAGGCGCCATGGAATTTCCGGCGATCCTCACCTCGGTCCCGAACAGATATACGGTAAACCAGGCGAACGCGACGACAAGGATGATGTCAACCATCCAATTCATGATCCGTTGGAGCAGACTTTTGTCTTCCTCATAAAAATCCACTCACAATACCTCAATTCCGATTTGTCGGAAGATGATAAGAAAGGGACAATTTGCATTGTCCCTTTTCACTTACCGCTCCATTATTTTACTAATTCTTTTACCTTCGCAGCCTTGCCCACTCTGTCTCTTAAGTAGTAGAGTTTTGCTCTTCTCACTTTACCTCTTCTAACAACCTCAATGTTGTCTACGAAGGGGGAGTGTACCGGCCAGGTCTTCTCCACGCCGATGCCGTTGGAGTTCTTTCTCACGGTAAAGGTCTCTCTGGAACCGCCGTTCTGTCTCTTGATCACGGTGCCTTCAAATACCTGGATTCTCTCCCGGTTTCCCTCTTTGATCTTGTTGTATACTCTTACGGTATCGCCAACGTGGAACTCCGGAATGTTGTCCTTTAACTGTGTTGCCTCAATGTTCTTGATAATGTCGTTCATTTTGAACCTCCTGAATCTATTCGATGTTCTTAATACGCTTC
>DXBC01000121.1 GCA_019116745.1 Candidatus Lachnoclostridium stercorigallinarum | reverse complement strand
CTTACTCTCTCCTCTACCCCTGCTGCCCGCTGCCTGACGAGGATCCCGACGTGGAAGCCACCGTCACGCCCTTCACCTGCCACAGGTAATCTTCATGGGCTTTGCGGAGGTTGATATCCGCCGTCAGCTTGGCGCTCTGGGCCTGGAGGTAGGTCAGCTCGCCCTGGAGGTATTCCAGGCGGCCCACCATGCCCAGCTGATATTTCTGGTCCAGGGCGGCTTTTTCGTTCTCCGCTTTCTGCCAGGCGGCATTGGCTCCGTCCCAGGCCGTTTTCTGCTGCTGCAGCGTCTCATAGAGGCTTCCCATGGCAATGCGCACAGCCGCCTCCGTATCCTGCAGGTTCCGGTCTCTGGTGTCCTGGGCCGGTGTGCTGGTAGCACGGCTCTGATGACGGATTGCAATAAGGTCGTAGTTATTGTTCACCGCCCGCTCCGTGTCTGCCGCCACGTCCACGGAGGCGATAGCCTCCAGATCCGGCTCCGGCACCGCCCCGATGGTCATGTCCGCATTGTAGTCCCAGCCGGTCATCAGACAGATGCTGCTTTTTAAGCTGGCACGGCTGTCCTGGGCGGATTTTAATCCCGCCTGAGCCGATTCCAGGCTGTTGGCCGCCGACTTCACGTCCGCGTCTGTGGCCATTCCCAGACGCTGCTGGGTGAGAGCGGAATCATAGGCCGCCTGAGCCAGCTCCACTCCCTTTTCCGCGATCCGGCATCCCAGATCCAGCTGGGCGTAGCCCTGCACCATCTGCTGTACGCCTCTGGTGAGCATATCCTCCGCCGATACAATGCTTCTCTGGGTGGACATCCGCTCCGACTGTTCCACCACGTCCTTGTACTGGTTGGCCAGCTCGTTCATAATCTGGGCGTTCATCTCATAGGTGGCGTAGGCCGCCATATCTCCGTCTTCCTCCGCCTGGTCTGCTTCCCTGCGCAGCTCTGCCGCCCGGTCCTTATATTCTGTCATTCCGTTGCGGTAAACCGACAGAGAATCGTCCATGGTGATCTGGGCCTGCTGCATGCTGGGGTTAAACAGGGATACCAGAGCGCGGATCTCGCTGTACTCCAGAGTATCGTCCATCAGCTTTTCCTGAGTCGCCTCATCGTAGTCAGAGAGCGAAGCGGCCATGGCCGCCGCCGGAGCGGAAAATGTCATCAGCGCGGCCATGCCCAGACAGCAGGCTGAAAAAGATTTCCGTTTCATCTCCCGTCAGCCTCCTTTCTAGCTCAGGGTCAGATTGCCCTGAAGAGCCCAGTCATAGGCATCCATGGCCGCCTGCAGGGACAGCTCCTGAATGCGGAAGTTCACCTGGCTCTGGGTGTAGGTGTTCTGAGCCTGAAGGTACTCCAGGCGGCTCACCATGCCCAGGTCATATCTGGTCTGGGCAGCTGCCATATTCTGCTCCTCCAGAGCCAGGGCGGACTGAGCCTGATTGTAGGAATCCCTGGCCTGCAGTACCTGGTTATAAAGGTCCGTCAGCCCGGAAGCTATCTGCTGCTCGTCATTTGCAATGGTCTGTCTGGCAATCTGCTGATTTGCCGCGTCATCTGTATTTTCCAGAGTCCGTTTGTCAATCATCAGGGTGTAGTTTGTATCCAGCGCCTTCTCCAGATCGGTTTCCGGGTTCATGGCATCGATTCTGGTCACATCCACCTGAGGCATCTCGGCGATCACCGGTTCCGAGTTGTAAGCCCATCCGGTCATTACCTGAAGATTCTGCTTCACCGACTGGATGCTGCTTTCAATGGAGATAATCCCCGCCTCCGCCGTCTTTACCGCCTCCTGGGCCGCAAGCACATCGTTGGCAGTGGCCATCCCCAGGTTTGCCTGCGTCTGCACTGACTGGAGAGAAGCCTCCGCCAGCTCCTTTCCGGACTGAGCCGTCTTCAGGTTTTCCTGAAGCTGGTAATACTGATTCATCAGGTTCTGAGCCGTACTGGCCAGAGAAGCCTCCACCTGGTCGTACTGCCATTTGATAATCATGCCGTCAGATACGTTTTCATCTGCCATCTTCTCCATCTGTCTGGCCTGGGCCTGAGCCGTCTCCGCTGCGGAATAAAGCATGGCATACCCGCTGTCGTCCTCTGACGGCCACTCAACGCTGTCATAAAGAGTCTGAGCCGCCTCCCGGTAGTCGTCGGCAATCTCATTGGCGTCTTTTCCCCGGTAATCATCATAAGATATCATATTGTTCTGCACAGTGGAATTGTATTCGTGAATCAGATCCGGAATTTCTCCGTACTCCAGGGTATTATCCCTCAGAGTCGCCCACTCCTCCGCTGTTCTGGCAAACTCCGGGCTGGCTGCCAGCACACTGCCCGGCATTCCAGCTGTCAGTGCCGCCGCCAGGGAAAGAGACAGAACGCTCCTCAGTCCGGCTCTCGTTTTCTTCATCTTCAATCCTCCTTTAATCGTCATTCCATACCTCCTGTTTTTTCTGCCGGTTCATCAGAGTGTAGTAAACCGGCAGCATGAGCAGGGACAGAATGGTGGAAGCTGTCAGTCCGCCCACGTTTACAAGGGCAAGACCCTGCATCATTTCTCCGCTGTCTCCATAAGCCAGACACATTGGCACCATGGAGATTACGGTGGTCAGAGTTGTCATCAGGATAGGACGAAGTCTGGTGGCTCCCGCCTCGATCAGGGCCGTCTTCATATCCATCTCCTGTCTGTACTGGTTTACGGTATCCACATAAAGAATTCCGTTATTTACAACGGTTCCGGCCAGCATCAGAAATCCCAGCAGGGACGGCATACTGATGCTCGCATCTGCAATCCACAGAAATCCGAATGCTCCAATCAGGGAAAACGGGATAGTAGTCATAACCATGAAAGAAAACTTCGGAGACTCGAACTGAGCCGCCATAACTACAAATACCAGGAAAACGGCAATAGCGATGGCCTGCAGCAGAGCTGAAAACTCCTCAATCATCATTTCATCTACGGCATTGGAAGCCATGGTGACCCCCGCCGTCATGTTGGGGTTTACCACTTCCTGAGACAGGGTCTGCCTTGCCGCCGTCCGGTCTGCGTCTGCCAGATCCGTGTAGTCTGCCGAGATTGTCACCTGATACTGCTTATCCGCACGGACGATGCTCTGAGGACTGTCCTCAAACACCACATCTGCCACATCTGTCAGTGCCACATTCTGTCCCATGGCGTTGGTGAGCACAATTCCCTGCACCTGGTCAATGGTCTGATACTCCTCTTTCGGATATTCCACCATAACGCTGATGTCCTCGCCGTCCACCTCCAGGGTGGTGGCTTCCACGCCGGAAAGCATATTGTTAACTGTAGCTCCGATCTGAGCCGGGGTCAGTCCCTCAGCCGTAGCCTTGATGGGATCCACGTTGATCTTTACCAGGGGAGCGGAATTTTCCAGAGTGGAGTGCACATCCGTCACATCCGTCCGGTCCTGCATCTGCTCCACGATCCGGCTGGATGCTTCTCTCAGTTCATCGTAGTCCGTACTTTCCAGAATAAAATCCACAGAGTCGCTGCTGGTGGTCATCATGCTCATGGTGGACGATGCCTCCGCAGATGCGTTGCAGTCCGCAAAAGTAGACAAATGGCGGTTCCACTCTCTGGCGATATCGTCAGTCTCTCTGGACCGGTCATCCTTCAGGTAAGCGGTGATGGAAGCTCCCGATCCGCCGGTTAAACTGGTCATGCCCGATCCGCCGTAGGAAAGGCTGTAGGAATCCAGATCCGGATCCTGGGTGATATACGCCTCTACGTCCTGAAGGATGGCATCCGCCCGGTCCAGGGTAAGTCCGGGCCGCATTTCCACGGATACAGCGATCTGTCCTTCATCCACTTCGGGAATCAGCTCAAACCGCAGCTGCGTCGCAGCCAGGATGGAGAGAATCAGCAGGCCTATGGTAGTGAGCATAACAGTTTTCTTTCTGGGAAGAAGTTTTTCCATAATTCTGCGGTAGCTGTTCTGCAGCCAGCGCACCCATCCGGAAAGAGGAGCCGTCTCCTTCTCTTTCGGACGGTAAAACATATAGCACAGAGGCACTACCGTCATAGCCGATACCAGAGATGCCAGCATACAGAATACAATGGTAAAGCCAAGGGGTTTAAACATCTGTCCGGACAGTCCGTTCAGGAAAGCCAGAGGCAGAAATACCACGCAGGTAGTGGCGGTTGATCCGACAATAGAGTTGATCACCACGCCGCTTCCGTCCAGAGCTGCCCTGTAGTATTCTTTCAGTCCCACTTTATCCGTAGCGCGGAAGCAGCTCTCCAGTACTACGATGGAGTTATCTACCATCATTCCGACGCCCAGCACCAGGCTTCCCAGGGTGATTACGTTCAGGGAGAAGCCCATCAGACTCATCAGGATCAGAGCCGATAAAATGGAGATGGGGATAGACGTACCTACGATCAGGGACGCCTTGATCTCTCCGAAGAACAGCAGAATGATCACCATGGAGATGATAACTGCCATGATCATGGTCTGGTATACGGATGACAGGGAGGACTGGATATTGTCGCTGGCGTCATAGATCGTAGTCACTTCCAGTCCCGGAGTCGCCGCAGTCAGACGGCTGATCTCCCGGTTTACATCGTCCGCCATTTCCATGGCGCTGAAATCCTGCTGCTTCTGCAGAGAAATGGTCATGGTATCCTGTCCGTTGTACCGTCCGATAGCCGCCGCCTCGTCCAGGGTATAGCCCACATTTGCCACGTCTTCCAGGTAGATGACATCGCCGCTTCCCACCGTGATGGGGATGGATTTTAAGCTGTCCACCGTGTCAAATTCCATTCCGGTGGTCACAGACAGTTCCTGATTTCCCACCTCCGCGGAACCGGCCGGATAGGAAAGGCTGGAGCTGGCCAGAGCCGTCACCAGGGAATTCATGGAGAGATGGTACTGATCCAGCTTCTCCGGTATGATTTCCACCTGGATATACTCCTCCTGACCGCCGCTGGTTTCAATATTAGCCACAGAAGAAAGCCGCTCCAGCTCCGGTACCAGTTCATTGTTTACGTAGTTGTAAAGATTGCCTGCTTCGCTGTTGTTGACGGACAGCATCATACTGGCCGTGTCGTTTACGTTGAAAGAGATAATGCTGGGAACTTCCACATCGTCCGGAAGGTCCAGATTATCCATCTGTTTTTTCAGATCGTCATAAGCCTGATCCATGTCGGTGCCGTATTCATATTCCAGCAGCACCATGGACATATTCTCTGCGGAATAGGAAGTCGTGCTGTCAATTCCGCTTAAGGTGCCTACTTCGTCCTCAATCGGCTTGGTCACCAGCTCTGCCACATCGTCCGGGCTGGCTCCGGGATACACTGCCGCAATAACCATCATGGGCATATCCATGGCCGGCATCAGCTCCATCTGGGAGGAGAATACCGACATTAAGCCGAATACAATCAGACAAAGAATTACCAGCACCGTTGTAACGGGCCGTTTTAATACCGCTTTCGTCAAACCCATATTGTCCTGTCCTCCTTACTGCGCATCCGCTGATGTCTCTTCTGCCTGCTGAGTTTCTCCGGTCTGCTCCTCTTCGGAGGCTTCGCTTTCCAGGGTTGCCGAAGCGCCGTCATACAGTTCTGAGTTCCATGTGGTCAGAACCATGGTGCTTCCGTCGATTCCGGACAGGATTTCCGCTTTTTCTGAATCATAGATTCCCACTTCCACCGGCACTCTGTGAATGGTGCCGTCTTCATATGTATATACATAGGCATCTCCGCCTTCATAATAGATGGTATCCACCGGAACGGTCATGACGTCTGCCGCCTCATCGGATACCACGGAGAGCTTGACTGTTGTTCCCGTGGCCAGTCCCTGGGCGCCGGCTACCGTACCTTTTACGTTAAACAGACCCGTTGCAGAATCCACCATGGTGCTCACCTCTGTGATGGAGCCTTCATATTCGCTGTCAGCCTTCTCGATCTTTAACGGATCTCCGACAGTCAGCTGAGAGGCGATCTTTTCCGGAACCGCAAAATTCACCATCATGGCTTCGCCGCCTGAGATCACACAGACCGGGGCGGTCTGGGAAATCATATCGTGCACTTCCGGGCTGAAACTCTCAATCACACCGGCAATGGGGGCGGTGATGGTAGTGTATTCCGCCTGAGTGTCGTAGTTTAATTTTGCGGCATCGTACTGCAGCTGTGCCTGCTGCGCCGCAGATACGGTCTGCTCATAGGTCTGGGCCGAGATATCTCCGCTGGCGTAGAGAGCCTGCATTCTGGTCAGATTGGTCTGGGCATCATTTAAGGCCACCTGAGCCGTCTCCATGGAAATTCTGGCACTGTCCAGCTGCCTGTTGTCTATGGTCAGAAGCGCCTGACCTTCCTGCACATGGTCTCCCGTCTTTACATAAACCTCCTTCACCTCTCCTGCCAGCTTCGGAATCACCGATACCATGTCAGAGGGCTGTATGGTACCTGTCAGCTCCCGATACAGCGTGATGGTGCCCGTCTGCGGGTTTTCCGCCCGGACCACTGGCGGCGCGGCCGGATCCGCAGTCTCTGCAGTTCTGAAAAAGCGGGGCACAAACAAAACGGCCAGCACCCCAACAACGACAATTCCTGTTACGATTTTTGCACTCTTCTTCATAATGTCCTCCTGCTCAACTTTCTTTGTGCACTAGTGCTCCATTTTTTAAAATATCCATTTTTCTGGAAAATGACCACTCTACAGTCTCAATCGCTTCTCCATTTTTGTATCTCTGGGCAAATGCAATGAGAATCGACATCATACACATCTCGATCAGTACCCGGAACTCTTCCAGGCTCTTCACCCGCATATTGCTTTTGTCCACCCGCTCATAGAGCCATTCATCCATATTCTGACCATCTTCACAGCTATCCCGAAGCATCATCATAAATTTTTCCGCTTCCGTATAGGAGATCACATTCTGAAACAGTCTGGCCAGCTGGCCGCTGTACTCCCTGTGAAGCACCTGGTGAAACATATCATCCACCATCTTCCAGAAGTCTCCGCCGTTGTCCACCAGATTTTTTCTGCAAAAATCCTGATACTGCCGTTTTGTATCCTGAAATATATAACGAAGCACATCCGTTTTATCTTCAAAATACGTGTAAAAACTGCCTCTGGAAATTTCTGCCTTTTTAATGATCTGGTTGATGGAGACTTTGTCAAAAGGCACTCTGGCAAATTCATCCACAGACGCCCTGAGAATCATCTTCTTTTTCTCATCTGAAAGTCTGAGAAATCGTTCGGTAGGCATTTTTTCTCCCTGCTTTCTGATCTTATGTATTGCACACTTCTGCCAGGAGTCTGAATCCTGTATACAGCAAAAGTGACAACCTGTCACTCATTATAATGACAACCTGTCACCTTGTCAATTCGTCCCTGTTATTTTTTACACTTTTTTTATATTTTCTTCCCGGGTGTATTCCGGCGGCATTCTGTCTGCATTCCGTCTGCCGCTGATCGGGCAAAGTGCCCTTTCCCCAGTCTGTCCGCCGGTTTTGCAGCATAAAAACGGCACAGGCCTCCGGTGACCTTCTGGTCTCCCGGATCCTGTGCCGTATCCTGTCTCTGTTCTGTTCTGCTGGCAGTTATTTCTTCCGACTGTCCAGCATCTCCTTCAGGGCCTCGTCGCTCTCGTCCACCCAGACGTCCTCCTCATCCGCGTTCAGCCCCAGGTATTCTGCAAGGCGCCTCTCATCGTCGCTTCCGTTCCACTCCTCTATGTAGAGATCAATGTCCTCGAAAGGAATCTCTCCTGCCAGATATTTCTCCTTAAACGTCATCCGTTCTCCTTCTCCGTGATGTTTTTCGCCACGGTGATTTCCTGGTTGTCGATGTGCTCCCTCATGGCCTCCTTGGCCTCGGCCACCTTTCTGGACCGCACTGCCTTCAGGACGCGCTCATGTTCCAGAATCAGAATCTTCCTCTTATCCTCGTCTTTAATATATTCCAGGCGGTAACGGTACATCTGCTCCCGCAGATTGTTGAGCATCTGAATCAGCTTCGCGTTCTGGGTTCCTTCATAGATGACGTCGTGATAGTGCTCGTCCGTCTCCGCAATCTTCATGGCGTCCCCTTCCGCTATGGCGTTTTTAAAATCGTCCTGGGCTTTCTGGAGATTGTCGATCTCTTCCTCTGACATCCTCTGGCATGCCAGCTCGATGGCCAGCTCCTCCAGGGCCCTGCGTACCTCCAGAACATCCCTCAGGCTTCTGGCAGAGATTTTTGCCACCTCGGCTCCCTTTCTGGGAATCATCAGTACCAGTCCCTCCAGTTCCAGTTTCCGGATGGCCTCACGAATGGGGGTGCGGCTTACGCCCAGGCGCTCTGCCAGCTGAATCTCCATCAGCCGCTCTCCCGGCTCCAGCTCGCCCTTTAAAATCGCCTGCCGCAGAGTGTTGAACACCACGTCCCGCAGGGGAAGATATTCATTCATCGTAACCTTTAAATTATAGTCCATTGGAAACCTCCCTGTTATTGAAAAAATTGGTGAGATATACCTGCCGGATCCCACCGGATAAGCGGCCCTTTTTCAGCGTCCAGTACGCTTTTTTCGCTGCTCTGGCATCCTCAAACAGGCCGAACACCGTGGGACCGCTGCCGCTCATCATGGCGTTTAATGCTCCATGGCGCTTCATCTCGTCCTTAATCTCTTCGATAATCGGATACCGCTTCTCTGTCACCAGCTCCAGCACATTCCCGAATTTTCCGGCCATTCCCCTCAGATCTCCCCGGCGAATAGCATCCACCAGGCCGTCAATATCCGGATGGTCCTCCGGCCGCAGCTCATTGGCATGAAGACTGGAATACACCCATTTGGTGGAAACGCTGATTTTCGGCTTGGCCAGCAGCACCCAGCACTGAGGTACCGGGGGAAGGGGAGTGAGAATTTCGCCGATTCCTTCGGAGAGAGCCGTTCCCCTCATAAGGCAGTAGGGAACGTCAGCGCCGATCTTTACGCCCCGCACCTTCAGCTCCTCCAGGGAAAGTCCCAGATGGAACATCCGGTTGACCCCATAGAGCACCGCGGCCGCATCGCTGCTGCCGCCAGCCATGCCGGCCGCCACAGGGATCATCTTTTTCAGGCTGATATCCAGCCCTCCCGGCAGATCAAACTCCGACATCAGCATTTCCGCTGCCTTCCAGACCAGATTGTTCCTATCGCTGGGCAGATAATAAAGGTTGGTCTCCACACGGATCCCTTTCTGCTCCGTGGCCCGCAGATCAATGATGTCATAAAGACCTACCGTCTGCATCACCATCTTCACCTCATGATATCCGTCTTCCCTTTTCCGAAGTACATCCAGGCCCAGATTAATCTTTCCGTAAGCCTTCAGTTTCATGCGCTTTATCATAGGCACCCCACCCGATTGTATTTACACGTTTTATTGTATACAATATATTATATCCCAACAAAAGCAAAAGTACAAGCCTTTCCGCCCGTTTTTTTCAGATTCCGTCAATTATTTTACTTTCCCGGGCGCTCCTTGCGGCCGGACCAGATATAATATGTCATTTTTCTCCATCTCTGGAAAAAATCCCAGTTTTTCCGCCAGCCCAAGGGACGGCCGGTTATCTTTTTTCACTCTGGCATACACCGGCAGTCCCAGCTCTTTCTCCTCCCAGTCCAGAACGGCCAGACAGCCTTCCAGAGCATAGCCCATTCCCCTCCAGGGCAGAAAAATGTGATACCCCAGCTCCAGCCCGCTCCCGCCTTCCTCCGCCGGGGAAAATCCCAGTTTTCCGATCAGTCTGCCGCTCTCTTTTTCGATCACCGCCCAGATTCCGTACTGGCAGAAGCCGTACTGCTGCCGGATATAGGCCCGCAGCTTTTCTCTGTCCAGAAATATCTCATCTCCCGGCCCCGCGCACTCTTCTTTCGGAATCTGCTCCCTGTCCGCCTCCGAAAATTCCCGGATCAACAGTCTTTCCGTGGTACAGATCACCCACGGCAGACCCAGCTTTCTCCTGACCGCCCGCTCCAGAAACTCCTCGTCCGCGTCCTGCAGATCCTCCACCGCAAACATGGCCGGCAGAAATTCCCCGCTGCTTCCGTCCCACAGAGCAACAGAGGCCCTCCCGGCCGCATCTGCGGCCAGGAGAGCCTCCCTCTCATCGGAAATTACGACTGTGCGGCTTACACCGTCCACCACTACGGTCCGTTCTTCCCTCACGGTCTCATCCTCACATTTTTTCCGGTTCCGGATACTCCATGCCGAATGTCTCCACCGTCATTTTGCGGATCTTCTGCTCCTTCATGGGGCGGTCGCTGTAGTCCGTCCTGCATTCCGCAATCCGGTTCACCGCGTCCATTCCCTCCGTCACCTTTCCGAAAGCCGCATAGGAGCCGTCCAGATGAGGGGCATCCCTGTGCATGATAAAGAACTGGGATCCGGCGCTGTCCGGATGCATGGCTCTCGCCATGGAAAGCACACCCGCCGTATGCTTTAACGGATTGCGGAATCCGTTCTGGGAAAACTCTCCCCGAATGGCATAGCCCGGGCCTCCCATACCCGTTCCATGAGGGCAGCCGCCCTGGATCATAAAGTCTCTGATAACCCGGTGAAAAATCAGCCCGTCATAATAGCCCTTTTTAATCAGGCTGATGAAATTGTTTACCGTATTGGGAGCAATCTCCGGATACAGCTCCGCTTTTATCACATCTCCGTTTTCCATCTCAATGGTCACAATTGGATTTGCCATATCTGTTTCTTCCTTTCTTTGACAGACGCCAAAAACCGGCGTCCTTCTTCCAGTCAAGTATAACATTCCCTTCATTGCCGCACAACCGGAAATTGATTTCGTTCATATTTTGTTCAAAATATATTTAAAAACCATTTACACAATCAACATTTTTTCTTCATGATTCCCGGATATACTACAACCATAGACAGCGAGAGCTGCTATGAATTACAAGATTTTTTTCATAATACTTGGGCTGATTTTATCAGCTCTCCTCCCTTTTTTATAATATGAATCCGGGCGGCGCGGGCCTCCCGGATTTCTTCGTCTTATCTGTATGTATCTGCGCTTTTATCCATATGCATCCGCACTTCGTCCGGTCTTATGCCCTGGCCACCACATAAACCATGTATGAGGCGTACAGGACCACCATGATTATTCCGTGAACCCGCGCGTAGCACATTTTTCTTTTCCCCATAGCCCAGCACAGGCAGCTGACCAGGATCAGACAGATCAGGTCATACACTGTGGACACCGTCACCTGTACAGGACTTAACAGAGCAGAAATTCCCAGAATCAGCAGAATATTGAAAATATTGGATCCGATCACATTCCCCAGGGCCAGGCCGTTTTCTCCTTTTCTGGCCGCCACCGCGCTGGTCACCAGCTCCGGGAGAGACGTCCCCAGGGCCACTATTGTGAGGCCGATCAGATTTTCGCTGAAACCGAACGCCTCCGCAATGGCGCTGGCGCTGCCCACCACCAGGCTGCTGCCGGCCACCACAGCCACCAGGCCGCCGACAATACAGGCGATGCTGAGAACCGGCGACAGCTCCCGCCTTACCGGCTCCGTCCCCTTTCTCTCTTTTACGGCGGAGCTGAAGACGCGATAGAGAAAGTATCCGAACAGGGCCAGCAGAATCACCCCGTCCACCCGTCCGATCTTCCGGTCAAATGCCACCAGAGCCAGGGCCACCACGGAAATCACAATAGAATAGAAAAAATCCCCGTTCATGATCTTATGGTCCACAGGCATCTCTGACAGAATGCAGCTCAAACCGATCACCATCAGCAGGTTGAACATATTGGATCCTATTACGTTTCCCAGGGCAATCCCGTTATTGCTGGTCAGGGAGGCCGTGACGCTCACCGCCAGTTCCGGGGCGCTGGTGCCGAACGCCACCACCGTCATTCCTATGATCACTCCCGGCACCCGCAGCAGCTTTGCCGCCGATGAACTGCCCTCCACAAAAAAGTCCGCGCCTCTGATCAGCAGCACAAACCCTATAATCAGCCACAGATAAACTGTTATCATACCCTTTTCTTCCTCTCACACAGTGTAAAACAAAAAAGCGAGCACCCCTACGCACTTCAAGAGTACGATCAAAGTCTCGCTTATTATGTGTACGCCGAGTTAAGCTTAACTGTGATGACGGCCGCACACAACATTTTTCAATGGAAGCTACTCCCTTTTATCCTGTGAAAAAGTATACTGAAAAAAAATCTCTCTGTCAAGAAATTTTCCGCGGCCCCTGTTTCAGGCTGTCCGGTATCTCCCGCCGCAGCAGAAGCAGCGCCAGAAGGTTGGGCACTGCCATCAGGCCGTTCCAGATATCGGAAAGCTGCCATACCGTATCCAGCCTGGCCAGACAGCCGAGAAAAATGGCATTCAGATACAGCAGCATATAGATCCGGTTTCCCAGCTTTACCGGAAATCGTGTTTTCAAAAGCAGATAGGAAAAAGCCTGCCGCCCCATATAATACCAGGCTGTCAGGGTGGCGAAGGCAAATACGATCATGGATCCGGATACCAGGTACTCTCCGGCACGCCCAAGACGCCTGGAAAAGCTCCAGGCCGTCAGGGCAGCCCCGTCATACCCCGCTCCCTGTCCGTCCCCAGCGGCGGCCAGAATCACAACAGCCGTCAGGGTGCAGATTACAATGGTGTCAAAAAACACCTCAAACATGGCCCACATTCCCTGCTTCACTCCGTCCCCGTCATCCGCCGGGCTGTGCAGGACGGCCAGAGTTCCCAGTCCGGCCTCATTGGAAAAGACCCCCCGGGAAACGCCATAGCGCAGGCTGCGGCTCACCAGAAAACCGGCGGCGCCTCCGGCAGCGGCATCCGGCTGAAACGCCGACTGAAAGATAGAAGAAAACACTTCGGGAAGGCGGTCATACCAGGACAGAATCACCGTCACGGAAAATAAAATGTAAATTCCGGCGGCTGCCGGCATCAGTTTCCCGGAAACGGCCGCGATCCGCCTGGGGCCGCCGGCAATCACCAGCCCGGCAAAAAGCGTCACCGCGGCCGCCGTGACTGCCGGAGGAACCGAAAAGCTGTAGGCCGCTGTCTCCGCTGCGGAATTGGCCTGCACCATACTGCCCATGCCCATGGATGCCATCATGCAGAAAAACGCGTACAGCAGTCCTGCCGCCGGCAGGTGCAGACGGTCTTCCAGGTAGACCATGGGGCCGCCCATCCACCCGTTTTCCACCCGGCGCCGGTAGCGGACGCCCAGATAAGTCTCCCCGTAAGCAGTCATCATTCCCATGATAGCGGAAATCCACATCCAGAAAATAGCCCCTGGTCCTCCCGCCGTCAGCGCCGTGGCCACTCCCACAATGTTTCCGGTTCCTATGGTGGCTGCCAGAGCCGTGCACGCCGTCTGAAAGGAGGAGATTCCCCCGCTGGTTTTCTCTTTCTCTCCCCGCTGCAGACTTCCCGCCGTCGCCGACCACCATACCGGAAACCTCCTCAGCTGAAAGAAGCCGCTCTTTACCGTGAAATAAACCCCCAGTCCCAGAAGCGCCGCCACCATCCACGGTCCCCAGACCAGTTCCTGCAGCCTGTGTATCATCCGCTCACTTCTTTCCATTGTTTTCTATCGCATTTTATGAACGGGTGTGCTATACTTATTCACATAAAAGATTTTCAGAAACGAGGGATTTTATGCCTGGTTTTACCACTCATTACATAATGGGTATGAAAGCTTACAATGATATGGGTTTTCAGCCGTTAAAGCATATCATTGCCAAATACCGCTGGCTTTATCAGCTTGGTCTGCAGGGTCCGGATATGTTTTTCTACAACATTCCCATCCTTCGTCACCGGGACTACCGGAACGTGGGATCCTATATGCACGAGCACCATGTAAACGATTTTTTCCGGTGCTATCTGACCCAGCTGGCCGGCCTGAAATCCAAACAGCAGCGGGAGCAGGGAATCTCCTACCTGGCCGGTTTTTTCTGCCACTATATAGGCGACTCCATCTGTCACCCCTACGTATACGGGCGGATCGGCTATAATGTCAACAACCCGTCCACCCACCACCACGGGCAGCACGCCTCCCTGGAAAATGACATCGACGCCCTTCTTCTGAAAAAATACAAGAAAAAGAAGCCGTCTCAGTTTAATCAGGCAGCCACCATCTGCCTGAATCCCCAGGAAACCCAGTTTATCTCCCGTTTTCTGGCATCCTGCATCAACGAGGCTTACTACCCCATCACCTACAAAAACAATTTTCAGGTGACCCCCCGCATGGTGCACCGATCCATTCTGGCCATGCGGTTCGGCTGCCGTACTCTGGCGGACAAGTCCGGGAGAAAGAAAAACAGCATTGAATTTGTGGAGTCCATTTTTCTGAAAAACCCCATTGCCTCCACCAAACTGGTGACCGACTCCGTGTCCAACCCCAGAAAATGCCTGAACCTGGATCGGGAAATCTGGTGCAATCCATGGAACCAGTCCCTGGCCTCCAACTCCACATTTCCGGAGCTGTTTCATCAGTCCCTGGCCAAGTGCAGCCTGGTTTATTATCTGTTAAACCAGTGTCTCACATCCCGGGTTCCCATGGAAGAACAGGATTTTCATCTGCTCTTGAAAGAGCTGGGAAATCACTCCTACCACAGCGGGCTGGATGTGAGCGACTGAATGCGGCATTGCTGAATGGGGCGCTGCTACCCGCTTATTGCACAAACCTCCGTGCCCGCTAACGCGGACACCACGAACCATGAAAGCCCTCGGACCGCTCCGTGCTGCGCACTCATGCGATCCGGTCTGCAAGCAGCCCATTCCGCCTCTGCTTTGAGACCGGGCTTTCACAGAAAAAACGGGACAGGCGGAAAGTGCCTGTCCCGTTTTTTCTGAAATTCACCCCGGAAATCCCATCCGGTCTACTCAATAATCTGATCTCCGTCCTTGATGCAGTAGTGCTGAGTCACTCCCAGTCTGTCCATCCAGCCTCTGGTCTCCAGGGTTCTCCACGGGCCGCTGCCCGCTCCTCCGCCGTTGTCATTGTCCCACAGCCACTGGGGCGTCGGCCACAGACAGATCTCCGGTCTCACCGTCTGATAAAAATTTTCTCCCACTCCGTTCTGACCGTGGTGCGCCATCTGAATAATATCGCACTTCATATCCTCGCCGCTCCACTCCTGAAGGAGCAGATCGCCGCCGTTTAAGCCCAGATCTCCCAGATAGAGAATATTTTTGCCGTTTAAGGTGACCCGGTAAGCCACAGAAGCATTGTTTCCGCTGTCCACAGACAGCAGATACCGCCGGTTCATCACCGTAACCATGGCGTCTCCCACCGGAATCTGAGTTCCCTTCTTTATGTCATCATGGAGCTTTTCCGCCGGTACTTTTCCGATGGCGGACATAAAGGCTGCCGCCGTCTGCGCCCTGGTGGGGTCATTTTCATCATACCACTCCTGAGATGCCACGGAATAATAGATTCCGTCGATCTCCAGAGGGATCTCTTCCATATTAAGGATGGCTGTGAGCGCTCCGCAGTGGTCATTGTGCAGATGGGTGATAAGCCAGGCACTGACCCGGCCGCCCATGGACTGAACCGTCTCAATAAGATGAGGCGCATCCTCCGGCGTTCCCCCGTCCACTACAATCACGCTTCCGTCCTTCGTCTGAATAACAGAAGAGAGCATCTGGCTGGCCGTCTGATTGGCCAGAAGCACAATCCTGCCTCCTCCCAGATACTTTTCCTGGGCTCCGGGCGCCAGGCTGTCTGATATCTGCCCGGAATCTGTCCCGCTGCCTGCCGCAGCAGAGGCGTTCCCCGCCTGGGCCGCGCCGCCTGTCAGGGCAGAAGCGCCCTCTGCAGAAACGGCAGCACCGTCTGCCACAGCAGACGGCGCCGTTCCCTCTGACGACGGCCCGCCGGAAACGCTCAGAAATTCAATTCCGCTTTTTTTTACCTCCAGCCCATCGGGAAGCTCATAGGGACCGCCGCTCTTTACTCCCGTCAAAAGCAGCAGACCGAAAGCCGCCAGGATGGCCGCATAGATTCTCCGCCCCCACATAGGCGCTTACCCTTCGGCTGCGGAAGTCTCAGCGGAAGATTCCGCAGCGGTCTCTCCGCCGCCCGTCTGTACGGTCCTGTACGTGCCGTCCTCGTTCTGCTCTGCAGTCTCCCACTCGGCGTCCGTATAATTAGGCTCTACCGGCCGCTCCTGTCCGGGTACAATGGCATCGTCCACCAGCCAGGTGCTCTCCACATCTGCAGTGCTCTCCGGCATCACATAAATCCACACCACATTCTCCTGAGAGAACTTTCCGTACATGCTGGTTCCGTCGTTCTGATAGGAGAAGTCCTGCATGGCCACGCTGTCATTGAGGGCCTTGATAATCTCTGTGGCGTAGTTGGCGGCTTCCTCTTTTGAGACTCCATCTTCCACGGTGATCATCATGTAAGCGTTGCCGTCCTCCACATAGAAATATATTTCCTTGCCGTAAGGATAATCATCCGAACCCACAAATTCCTCGTCCAGCTCTTCCTGAACCTGATTCCAGTCGATCTGAATTCCTTCCACAATTCCTGTCTCCGGAACTGCCGAACCGTTCTGGGGATCTACAATATTACTCTCCGTACAGCCGCTGAGCAGGACCGCACATCCCAGTCCCAGGGCAACGAGTGTCTTCTTCATCTGTCTGTTCCTCCTTTTTTCTGCTTTCGATATTATATCGGATGTCCCGGGTTTTTTATAGGGGTTTTCAAAAAAAGTCAGAAAATCTTCACATTTCCCCCTTGATTTTTCCATGTCCCGATGGTAATATGTTCAATATAATTTATTTTTTACACTTTTTGAACAAAATAGGAGGCATTTATGTTGTCAAAACGTCTGGACTACCCCATCACACTGATCCCCTTTCTTTCCGTGGTCCTGCTGTGCATTTTGTTTCTGGCATTTCCGGAAACCTCTTCCGGCGTACTGGAATCCATCCGTTTTTTTCTGGGAGACACGTTCGGGACCTATTATCTGGTGATCGGTCTGGGAGTATTTATCTGCTCTCTCTACATCGCTTTTTCCAGATTCGGCTCTATCCGCCTGGGAAACCTGGATAAGCCTCAGTATTCCAATTTCAAATGGGGTTCCATGATGTTTACTGCCGGCCTGGCCGCCGACATTCTCTTTTATTCTCTCTGCGAGTGGATGCTCTACGCCACAGAGCCCCACATCGCCGAAATGGGCGGAATACAGGACTGGGCGTCTGTATTTCCTCTTTTCCACTGGGGCCCCATTCCCTGGAGCTTCTATATGACTCTGGCAGTGGCCTTTGGCTTCATGCTCCATGTACGCAGACGGAACAAACAGAAATATTCTGAGGCCTGCAGACCTCTCCTGGGAAAATACACAGACAAACTTCCCGGAAGGCTGATCGACCTGCTGGCTCTCTTTGCTCTGCTGGCCGGCACCGCCACCACCTTTGCCCTGGCGACGCCTCTGCTGTCCCTGGCCATCAGCCGGGTTCTTCACATTCCTCAGAGCAACTTTCTCACCGTGGCCATCCTGGTGATCACATGTGCCACCTACACCGCCGCAGTATATTTCGGCATGAACGGCATCATCCGTCTGGCCACCTCCTGCATTTACCTGTTTTTCGCCCTGCTGCTCTATGTGTTCATCGGAGGAGGCGAGGCAAAATACACGGTGGAAACCGGTCTGTCCGCCCTGGGAAATCTGGCTCAGAACTTCCTCTCCATGGCCACCTGGACTGATCCGCTGCGCACCTCCTCCTTCCCTCAGAACTGGACCATCTTCTACTGGGCTTACTGGATGGTATGGTGTGTGGCTGCGCCGTTCTTTATCGGCTCCATCAGCAAGGGAAGAACGGTTCGCCAGACCATTCTGGGAGGATATTTCTGGGGCCTGGCCGGCACTTTTACTTCTTTCATTGTGCTGGGAAATTACGGCCTTGCCCTGCAGATGAAAGGCAAACTGGACGCGCTGGCCATCTACCAGGCAGCCGGAGATCTGTACCAGGCTATTCTGGCCATCCTGGAGACCCTTCCGTTTCCAGCTCTGGTGCTCATTCTTCTGGCCCTGACCATGATCACCTTTTACGCTACATCTTTTGACGCCATGGCGGTGGTGGCCTCCGCCTACTCCTATAAGAATCTGGAAGCGGACGAAGACCCGGACCGGAGACTGAAGCTCTTCTGGTCTCTGTCCCTGATGCTTCTTCCCATTGCCCTGATTTTTTCAGAAAACTCCATGTCAAACCTGCAGACCGTCTCCATCATCGCGGCCTTCCCCATCGGGTTTGTCATCGTCCTGATCATCGCCAGTTTCTTTAAGGACGCGTCCGCGTATCTGAGGGAAACCTCCTTCCCTGGAACGGGAAGCTGTCCTCCGGGAGAAACCTCCTCTCCGGAAGCAGGCGCCCGTCGGGGCGGAAACCTCTGATTTTCCTTCCTTCAAAACAAACATCCCTGTTGGAAAGAGAGCCTTCCACGGCTCTTCCCCTTCCAACAGGGATGTTTTTTCAGGCACTTTTCCGGGACTTCCGGACAGTTTGCGCCTAGTCTTCCTGCTCCAGATCCTCGAACATATCAGAATCATAAAATTCTCTCAGTGAAACGCCCAATCCCTCTGTGATCCTCTTTATATTTAAAATTCCCGGATTTTTGCTTCTCCCGCTGATGATGCTCTTCACTGTAGACGGCGGCATCCCCGCGTTGTAGATCAGCATATATTCCGTCATTTTCCTCTCTGCACAAAGTTCCCGGATTCGTTCTCTGGTCGCTTCACAGACTCTCATTTTCCTCAACTCCTTTTACCAATAGTTTAGTAAAAAAAGACGGGAAATAAGGTCGATTTGTTGCTTATTTTGTCGGATGTCTCCCGATTCAGGTGGCCCGGTTCTGGCTAATGTTTTCCGTTTTCTCCACAATATAGATGGGCCTGTCCTTCAGCTCCGCAAACAGGATGGCAATGTACTCTCCGATGATTCCCACCATGAGAAACAGCACCGCAAACATAAAGCAGATCAGCACCACAATAGTGGCATATCCATCCGGCGTTCCCACCCGTACCCAGGTATAAATGGTATAAATCATCACCAGAAAGCCCAGGCTGCCGGTAAAAACGCCTGCGTAGATTCCCAGCCTCAGAGGCAGATTGGAAAAGCAGAGAATAGTGTTGACAGCAAAGGAAAACAGTTTTCTTATACTGTACTTGCTCTCCCCGGCCACCCGGACTCCCGCCTCATACTCCAGCTTTGCCTTTTTAAAGCCCAGATTCTGTACATAGCCTCTGAGAAAACGGACTTTTTCCCGGTAGCTGCCCTTGAGCACCTCCGCCGCCCGCCGGCTCACCGCGAAAAAATCGGAGGCATTGGCCTCAAACTGCACATCCGACAGGGCGTTGATAACCCGGTAAAACGCGGCAGACGCCGCTTCCTTTATAAGCCCCGCCGAACGGTTTCTGGTGCGGACCATAGTAATCACATCGCAGCCGTCCTCCGCCGCCGCCAGAATCTGAGGAATGCACTCCGGCGGGTGCTGCAGATCCGCGTCCATGCAAATCACCAGATCGCCGCTGCTGTAGTCCAGCCCGGCGATCATGGCCGCCTCATGGCCAAAATTTCTGGAAAATGACACCAGCTTCACCCGACCGTCAGACGCCGCCATCCGCTCCAGAATCTCCAGACTTCCGTCTGTGCTCCCGTCGTTGACAAACAGCAGCTCATAATCCCAGGCTACCTGGTCCAGTACGGTTTTTACCGCTTCAAAAAATTTCGGAAGCGCCTGCTCTTCATTGTAGACAGACACCACTACTGTCACTGTTTTCATACCGTCACCATTCCCTGTTGTCATCACCGGAGTCACTCCGGCCCTCTGAATCATCCATAGATCTGAATTTTCATGCTGGAGTGAGAGGGAACTCTCTGCTCCTCCGGCGGCAGCTTCATGTAATC
The DNA here is from genome assembly GCA_019116745.1 of Candidatus Lachnoclostridium stercorigallinarum. Classification (GTDB taxonomy): domain Bacteria; phylum Bacillota; class Clostridia; order Lachnospirales; family Lachnospiraceae; genus Lachnoclostridium_A; species Lachnoclostridium_A stercorigallinarum. The sequence continues at coordinate 64,151 of DXBC01000121.1, read as the reverse complement.
TCCATACAGCATCCTCAGCACTCCGTCCGGATCCGCCGGGGCCATAAGGGAGCGCCCCTCAAATTCCACCTGGGAAGTTTTCTCCGCCCAGGCTTTTTCCCAGGTCACATAGAGAAAATCCGGCTGGTAGTTGCTGGCGTAAAGCTTTCCGTGATTTCCGCTGTCAAACAGCAGGGAAAAACGCCGCTGAAGGGCAAAGATCCATTTCATGGGGAGACATTTTCCCACCATGGACAAAAACTTCACCGCCGCCAGCTCCTTCCCTTTATATCTGGAAAAATCCAGGCGGTACCGGTGTCCCATGGCCAGGCCGTAGAGCAGGGTCTGGAAAAGGCGGACCGCCGCTGCCGCCCACCCGCTGTCCGGCAGCTCGTCCAGCACAAAAAGGTCCACCCACAGATGATTCAGCTTCCCGCCGTAAAACTCCATCTCCGGCCCGTCCTCGTGCTTTTTGCTGGGAAGATAGAGGATGCGGGAGGTAAAGTCATAAAATCCCTTTCCCCCGTGAAGGGTCCGATAGTCCATCACCTCCATGGTGTCCGGAAGCTCCCTGGCCGCCACCTTCATGAAGGCCTCGTACTGGCTTCTGGTAAAAATAATGTCCACGTCGTCGTCCCAGGGAATAAACCCCTTATGGCGCACGGCTCCCAGCAGAGTACCCGCATCCAGCATATAGCGGATCCGGTATTTTCTGCAGATCCGGTCTACCTCGTCCAGGATCTTCAGATTAGCTTCATGAACCTTTTCCAGTCCGTATCCTTCCATGTCTCTCCTCCTGTTATCCTTCTTTCCGGAAGCCGTCACTCTCCGATGGCTTCCCGGATGACTGCTGCCATATAGTCGATCATCTCGTCGGTCATGCCCGGATAAACACCTACCCAGAAGGTATCGCTCATGATCCGGTCCGTATTTGCCAGGTCTCCCACAACACGGTATCCTGTCCCGGACGCCCGCATCTCGTCAAAACAGGGATGCTTGATCAGGTTTCCGGCAAAGAGCATTCTGGTCTGAACTCCTCTGCTCTCCATATGCTGAACCACTTGATTCCGGTCCACGCCGTCCCTGCAGGTGATGAGAAAGCCAAACCAGCTGGGATCAGATCCGGGGCAGGCCTCAGGAAGAATCAGTTTCTCCTCCGTCCCCGCCAGACCTTCTCTCAGCCTGGCAAAATTGTGCTTTCTTCTCTCCACAAAACCGGGAAACTTATCCAGCTGGGCGCAGCCGATAGCCGCCTGCATATCCGTCGCCTTCAGGTTGTAGCCAAAATGGGAGTACACATATTTGTGGTCATAGCCCAGAGGAAGCTCCCCGTACTGCCGGTCAAAGCGGTGGCCGCACAGGTTGTCCCTGCCGGACGGACAGACGCAGTCCCGTCCCCAGTCTCTCATAGAGCGGATAATCTTATTCAGCAGAGGATTGTCGGTGTAAACCGCTCCCCCCTCTCCCATAGTCATGTGATGGGGCGGATAGAAGCTGGACGTGCCGATGTCTCCCACCGTTCCCGTAAATTTCATCTCCCCGTTCATCTCATACCGGCTTCCCAGGGCGTCGCAGTTGTCCTCCACCAGCCAGAGACCGTATCTGTCGCAGAATTCCTTCACTGCTTTCAGATCAAAGGGGTTTCCCAGGGTGTGGGCCACCATCACCGCTTTGGTCTTTTCCGACCGGGCCGCCTCCAGCCTGGTCACGTCAATGTTGTACTGGGGGATGGTCACGTCCACAAACACCGGCACCGCACCGTACTGAAGCATGGGAGTCACTGTGGTAGGAAATCCCGCTGCCACGGTAATCACTTCGTCTCCCTTAAACACTCTCCGGTCTCCCAGAAGAGGGGAGGTGAGGGCCATAAAGGCGAGAAGGTTGGCAGAGGAACCGGAGTTTACCAGAGAGCAGTACCGCACACCCAGGTATTCTCCCAGCTTCCGCTCAAACTCATCGGTGTAGCGTCCGGCTGTCAGCCAGAATTCCAGGGCGCTGTCCACCAGGTTTACCATTTCCTTTTCATCATACACCCGGGAGGCGTAGGAGATCCTGTCTCCGGGTTCAAAAGTTTTTTTCTTATTGTGGTATTCCCTGCAGTAGGCCGCCGTCATCTCCAGGATCTGGTTTCTGGCCTCCTGCTCTGTCATATGCTCAAACATGCTTGTCTGCTGCTCCTTTCCTATCTTTCCCATGGGATGCCGCGCTCCCGGCCTCCATGCTCATTTATCCGAAAAAGCTCCCGGATCTACCGGAAAAACTCCCGAATCTGTCTGTCGGTGACGGACATGGGGTGTTCGCCGGCCGCCGCGGCCTTCGTCCACTCCACAGTCATGTCCACCGCCTGGGATACGTGAAGTCTGGGACGCCAGCCAAATACGGACTTGATCCGCGAGCAGTCCAGCTTCAGGAAGCTGGCCTCGTGAGGACCTCCGTCGTGGACGTTGATCCATCTGACTCCGCCCCAGGAGGCGCAGAACAGATCTGCCAGTTCTCCCGTAGTCACGCAGTCGCAGTCGTCCGGCCCCACGTTATAATATCCTTCGTATTTCCGCTCCTCATACTGCTTTGCCGTGATCTCAAGGTATACTGCCAGAGGCTCCAGCACGTGCTGGTAGGGTCTGGTGGAGTAGGGGTTTCTCACGATAATATCCTTCCCCGCCTCAGCCGCCCGGACACAGTCCGGAATAATCCGGTCGTTGGCGTAGTCTCCGCCGCCAATCACATTGCCGGCCCGGCAGGTGGACACGGCGCAGCGTCCTCCCTGGAAGAAGGACTTTTTGTAGCTGTGGGTCACCAGCTCGGAACAGGATTTGCTGTTGGAGTAGGGGTCGTAGCCGTCCAGGGGATCAGTCTCCCGGTAGCCGTACTCCCACTCCCGGTTGTCATACACCTTGTCCGTGGTCACGTTGAGAAAAGATTTCACAGAGCCGGTGAGGCGGACGCACTCCAGCACATTCACCGTGCCCATCACATTGGTCTCGTAGGTGTACACCGGATCCTTGTAAGAATCCCGCACAATGGGCTGAGCCGCCAGGTGAAACACCACCTCCGGCCGGGCCTGATCAAAGGTTTCCCGCAGCTTCTCCAGATCCCGGATGTCCCCAATCACCGAATGGATGGTCTCTCCCAGGCCCGTCTGGTCAAAAATGCTGGGGCTGGTGGGCGGATCCAGGGCATATCCCGTCACCTGGGCCCCCGCCAGAGTCAGAATCCGGCACAGCCATGTCCCCTTAAATCCTGTGTGCCCGGTCACCAGCACCCGCTTTCCTCTGTAAAACGCTTCCAGTTCCTTAAAATCCACCGTTTTCTCCTCCTATTTGTCCCAGATCTTCCACGGAGCCTTTCCGCTTTGCCACAGCTCCTCCAGCTTCTTCATCTCCCGCTGAGTGTCCATGCACTGCCAGAAGCCATCGTGGTAGAAGGATTTCAGCTGGCCTTCCGCCGCCAGTCTCTGCATGGGTTCCCTTTCAAACACCGTCTCATCTCCGTCCAGATACTGGAAAATCTCCGGATTCAGCACCATAAAGCCTCCGTTAATCAGGCTTCCGTCGCTGTCGTCTTTCTCCCGGAAAGAGGTGATGTTGTTGTCCTGATCAATGTCCAGCACGCCTTTCACCTGACCGATGTTCACCGTGGTGATGGTAGCCGTCTTTCCATGGCTTTCATGGAATTTCACCAGGGCGTCCAGATCCACATTGCACACCCCGTCCCCGTAGGTCATCATAAAGGTCTCTCCCTTTACGTAGGGTTCGATCCGCTTGATCCGTCCGCCGGTCATGGTATTTAATCCCGTATCCACCAGGGTCACCCGCCATGGCTCCGAATAATTGTTGTGAACCTCCATCTTGTTGTTTGCCAGATCAAAGGTCACATCGCTGTTGTGAAGATAATAGTCCGCGAACCACTCCTTGATCACGTGCTGCTTGTAGCCGCAGCAAATGATAAAATCATGAAATCCGTAAGCGGAATAGTACTTCATAATGTGCCACAGAATGGGTTTTTCCCCGATCTCCACCATGGGCTTCGGCTTTAAATGGCTCTCCTCGCTGATCCGCGTCCCAAAGCCGCCGGCCAGTATCACTACCTTCATCTGTCTGTTCTCCTCTCTCCGTATAAAACATCATTTCGTTTCTGCGTTTTCCATTTTCATGCCCGGCTTCTCTGCCGCCGGGCATCTGATCTATCGGTACATATTCAAATGATTGTCTTCCAGAATCTTCATGGCCTGACGGATCTTGTCGGCGCTGCCGTACTGGAACTGATGCACCAGCTCCTCGTCGGTGTAATCGTCCAGATGGCCCGCCATCTCCGTCACCGTCTCCCCCCAGGCCTCTCTGCCGGGGGCCGTCTTCAGTTCCCTGTAATCCGTAAATCCGTTTCCCGCCGTCATCATGGCGCACCAGCAGATCACCAGCACCTTCAGAACCGTACTGCGGATCTCCTTCCACAGCAGAGCACAGGTGAGAATGATTCCCAGGATTCCCACCTGAAACTGCAGAGCATACCTGGCGCTCATTCCGTAATCGTCCCGCAGGAAAATCCACCGGGACAGCAGGATCAGCACGTGGTTCATTCCCCCCGACACAATGAGGATCAGGGGAAAAATGGTCCGCTCATAGAGCCGGTACTTCAGATTCAGCCACAGGGCAATGAGATAGGCGGCCATCACCGCCCCGCCCATGAGATACACCACAGCATAGGGAAAATATCCCATGTTCACCCCGAACTCAAGGGTCTCTTTCTCCATCACCATTCCGCCGAAGGACTTGATAAAGAACTTCACAAACAGCTCCGGCTGCTCCAGAAGCACGGGAAGCATGGGGCCGGTGTAGGCCCCGGTGTGCTCGTACACCGCCATGGAATTGCTCGCCATATAGAGCAGAAGGGGAATGAGGACACAGAGGGCGCGCCAGCCGTATCTGCCGTCCCACCGCCCCGTTTTTTTATATTTCACCGCTGCCAGAAAGACATAGGCCAGAAGCAGAACGCCGGAATACACGGCGCAGTAGGGGCCGGCGATACAGAGGGTGGTCACAAAGGGAAGGACCCGAAGGCGCAGCTCGTCGCCCCGTTTTTCTTCTCCAAACTCCACCCGGTCCAGCACCAGATAGTGGTAATAAAAGCAGGCAAAAGCCAGAAAATGAACCCAGCCGGTGCCGTTTGTCAGCATCTCCCATTTATTCAGGCTGAAAAACAGGAACATGAGCAGGAGAAACCACACCGGCCCCACCTGCCTCTTCCGGCAGTAGACGCCCACCACGGCTCCCGCCAGCCCCAGTCCCAGTCCGCCTAAAATCAGGTCAAAGGTGACGGAAAATCCCAGAACGGACACGTTGAAGGCCCGTACCGGGAAATTGATGGGGATGCGGGTCAGAATGTCCGGAACGAAAAATTTCTCCGGATTCCACACATCCGGCAGATAGGATAAAATCTGCCTGATATAATCGGAATAGGCCGCGTCGCAGGTGGCGGCCAGAATATACCACAGGATGAAGGCCAGTCCCATGAGGGGAACGGCCCAGTACATCCATCTCCATCTCTTGTCAGTCATAGGCTCTGTACGCTCTCCTGTAAAATGTCTCAATAAGCTGCACCGCCGGCTCCGGCCAGAACTTCCGGAACATGGCCAGCTCCTCCTCCGTCCGCCGGCGATCGCCGATCCACTGCTTTGTGGTGGCCCCGTCGTGAACCCGGTAGTACATCAGAGGCCGCTCCTCGCAGACGAAGCGCCCCCGCTCTCCCGCCAGTCTCCACAGCGTGTCCCAGTCCAGCACATACTGAAATTCCGACTGAAACAGAGGAGTTCCCAGCAGCTTTTTATTGTAGGTGCAGGAAGGGCAGCACACAGGATTTCCAAAGATCAGGGCCGCCTTTTTCAGCCACTCCCTGTCGTTCCAGTCCGGATTGATGAGGGGCAGACGGAGAATGGTCTTCACCCACTCCACCAGGCCCTTTCCTTCCATAAGGCGGGTTCCCTTTACCGTGGCGTAATCGGTGAAAAATACAGTCATATCCGGGTACTCGCCGGCCCTCTTCCTGAGAACCGCTCCGTAGTCCCTGTGGTACATATCATCCTGATGGGCCAGGGTGACCAGATCTCCCTTCGCCGTCTCATAGGCGAAGTTCCAGTCGTCCTGGATATTGCTCTCTCCGTCCCGCACATGCAGGGGAATCCCGTACTTCCACACCGTCTCCTCGATGTAGTGACTGGGGGTGGAGGTACAGCAGATAATCTCCGGATTCCCCGGCTGCCTCACCAGAGAGCGGAGGCAGTTTTCCAGATAAGGGGAATCCCCGTAGGCACAGACGGCAAATGTATGTGTCATCTTTGATCCATCTCCTTTTCGCCGCCTTTCTCACGCCGCGGCCTGTTCTATCTCTTAAAGTCGTCCTTCACGCAGTTCCAGACTGCGTCCAGGCTGAAATGCTCTTTCATATACACCTGGGTGGCGCCGGAAATCAGGCGGCACCGGTCCGGATCTCCGTAGAGGTCCATCACTGCCCGGGCGAAATTTTCCGCCTCGTCCCGGACTGTGAGCGCTTTCTCCGAATCCTTGATGCCCTCGGCTCCGATGGAGGTGGTGACCACCACGGCGCCGTTGTACATGGCTTCCAGCACTTTTCCCTTGATTCCCGCGCCGTAGCGAAGGGGAACCACCACGATCCGGCATTTCCGGTAAAGCTCCTCCAGCTCCTCGTCGCTGACAAAGCCCTTGACCACCACGCCGTTTCCAGGCTGCTCCAGAGCCCTGATCTCATCCGTCACCTTCGAGCCCACAATGTAGAAATTCACCTTCAGGCTCTCCCGGATCTTCGGGAAGATCTCCTGTACAAACCAGATCACCGCGTCTCCGTTTGGCGGATGGCCGAAGCCGCCCACAAACAGCAGGCCTTCCTTCTCCTCAAATTTCTCGTCCAGATCTTCCTTGAAGCTCTCATAGACGTAGAGGGGAATGTCCTTTACATGGATCTTCGGGCTGATGTCATGGATCAGGTCACGCTCCACGTAGGAGGGATAGTAGGCCATATCCACCTTTTTCATCAGGGACAGCTCCACGGAACGCCAGTAATCCGCAGATTTTTTGATCTCCTCGTCTCCGGTGATCTCGTACTCTCTCGTCTCCCGAAGGAAATGGAGGTCGTGGCCGAAATACAGCACCTTGATATCCGTGTGCTCTTTGATAAAGTCAATATATTTCACCGCAATATGGGGGCGGTTTAAGTAGGCAAAGGCAATGTCCTTTCCATGCTTTTCCAGCCAGTCCCAGATGCCGGTGCGGTAGCTTTCCCCGTAGAGGACCTCAATGCCCATCTGTTCCAGGGCTGTGGTGTAAGGCTCCTCATGGGCGTAGTTGTCCCCCAGGAATTTCACCACAAATCCCTTTTCCACAAACATCTTCATGTACTGGTAGGTACATTTGGAACCGGCGTCCTTATCGAAGGTGGGAACGTAATGATCCACCACCAGGATGATCTCCTTGCCCCGGCTGCGCTCTCTGGCCCGGAAGGGGTCGGGGTTGCCGGTGTTCTCATACTGGTTTTTAAACTCTTCCGCCCATTTTTCTCTCAGCTTTCTGCTGTTTTCCACCTGGTAGCGCTTCAGGCCGGTGCCGTTGACGTCGGTGCCGTTGGAAACGCCCTCAAAGTGGATGACTTTGGATAAGGGCTGGTACACCACCCGGTAGCCCGCCTTCCTCACCTCGAAGGCCAGGTCCGCGTCCTCACAGTAGGCCGGGGCGTACCGCTTGTCAAAGCCGCCGATCTGTTTCCACAGCCACACCGGCAGCATAATGGAGGCACCGGAAATGTAGTCCACGTCCTTCACATAGTTGTACTCCGGCTTGTCCGGATCGTCCATGCGGCCGTAGTTCCAGCCGGAGCCGTCGCTCCAGATGATTCCGCCGGCCTCCTGAAGCCGTCCGTCCGGGTACACCAGCTTGGATCCCACCATGCCGATGGTCTTATCCGACTCGATCAGGTTCACCAGGGAGGAGAGCCAGTTCTCCGTCACCTGGGTGTCGTTGTTTAAAAACAGGATGTATTTTCCCCTGGCCGCTTCCGCCGCCTGATTGCAGTTGCCCAAAAATCCCTGGTTTACCGTATTTCTGCGGATCACCGCATTCTCCACGTACCGGGACAGCTCCCTGGTGGCGTCGGTGGAGACGTCGTCGGCGATAATCACCTCGTAGGGCACGTCCTTTGTGTGCTCCGCGATGGACTGCAGGCAGGCGTAGGTATAGTGAATCTGGTTGTACACCGGAATCACAATGGATACCAGGGGATGGTCCTCCTTCGGCAGATGAACCATGCCGTGGACAAAGTACTCCTCGCCGATTTCAAAATCTCCGTGGATCCGGTTTCGCCCATCCTCGGAGGTGTAGAGCTTCATGTATTTCACCGGATGAAATACCGTATTCTTGCAGTAGCTTAAAATCTTTCTCTTTCTGGTTCCCTTGGGGAACTTCTTATTGAAAATGGCCCCCAGCTTCCTGCGAATCCTGTAGGGCACGGAAATGTGGCTGTTGAGCACGGCGATGGTCTGGGCCATCACCCCGTTTTCCCGGCGCAGGTCCGCGATGATCACGTCCAGGTTGCCCACATGGTTTTCCGTCAGACGGTGAACCTCTTTTAACTTCTTCAGTTCCGTGGTGACATTTCCCAGCTCAAACTCCACATCGTTTAAATGGCAGAGCCGTTTTCTCGCCTCCAGAAGCTCCACATGCTCCTCCTCCAGCTGCTCCACCGGCCGGTAGTCCTTCCGGTAGTTTAACAGGTAGAGAGCCTGATTGTCCCCGTGGACATAGCTCTGAAAGGCCGTCTCCATGTCGCCGTAGGCCTCTGAAAGCTCCTCGTCCATGCCGAATTCCTTTAAAAATTCCTCCGGGCCGGCATACTCCATCAGGCTGGCATACTTCCGGTAGAAATAGAACAGAATCCGGTATTTTACAAAGCCCAGGGGCACGGGGAAATCGTATACCCATTCGTAGTCCAGGAAATACCAGCCCTTTTCCGTCACCAGAATGTTTTCCAGCAGGGCGTCAATGTTGGACACGGCCATGGCCTGATCGCGAAACTTCGGCACCGGGCCGAACACCTCCGTCAGGCGGTCCGTGATGGCAAAGGGAGACAGATACTCCGGATACACCTCGCAGATCTTTCCCAGCACCTCCCGGATGGCCTCCACCGGTGCCTGGCCGCTGGCAATGTTCTCCCCCAGCACCTCCGCCAGGGTCTTCCCTGTAAGGTAAGCGAACCGGGCCGTCTTTCCGTCCTCTAAAATCTCAGGCTCTGCCGCCTGAATGTTCACGTGCTGCTTTTTTAAGGCCTCATATTTGTCCTGGAAGGAGCGGATGTGGGCCTTTCCCGCCTCCGTGAGGGCAGATTTTTCCACCCATTTGGTCCCGTCCTCCTCCAGAATCTCCGTTTTTATCTGAAATTCTTCTTTTCTCGTCCGATTGTATTTGATATAAATTACGTCAGCCATGTCTCCTCCAAACCATCAGGTATGAATTGGCAAATTCCCGGAAGCTGCCTTCCTGGCAGATGGTGTCCCAGGACGCTCCCACGTCCGTGCGCAGGAACTCAGGATAGTCGTAGGAAATCACCATTCCCGTCAGATCCCCCTTCGCCGGCAGCCTTCTGTCGGAGTAGATCTCCGACGCCGCCCGGTAGTCCGGCAGGGGATAATAGCACTCCGCTCCGGGAAGAAGGGCCGCAAGCCTTTCCCTTCCCATGGCTCCCGGCTCCTTCGGCGCCCCGGCCCAGTGCTTTAATCCCAGGGGATTGTCCGCTGCCAGAAGAAGGACGCCGCCGGGCTTCACAAACATTTTGGCAAGGGTGATGGTCTCCTCCGGATCCTCTCCCAGACCGTCCACCAGGGTCACGCAGTCGTACTGGAAATCGCTGCAGGGAGCTGCGGCTGAAGCCGCGCCGGAAAAATGTTCCGAAACAGCCGCCGGAGCCTCCCCGGAAGAATGTTTCGAGGCAGCCGCCGGAGCCTCCCCAGCGGCCTTCGCCGCGTACTCCTTTAGAGTACAGTTTACATAATTTATATTGTCACAGGCGCCGTGGCGCTTCCGATTCACTGCCAGGTCTGTCTCATCCCCATCCAGCACCGTCACCGTCTTCACCCGGGCCCCAAAAAGCCCGGTCATGGCTCCGCAGCCGGAACCGATCTGGAGAAGGTTATCTTCCGTTCCAAAGGGATACCACTCCAGCAGATTCTCCCTCATATCCGAAAGGGCATAGAAATACTCCAGCTCCCGGTTCTCCCGCAAAATCTGTTTTTCATCGCCGCCGTACTGCTCCAAAAGCTCCAGCAGCTTCTCTGCCGTCTGTCCCATTTACCCTTCCCCGCCTTTCGTCAGTTTCGCTTCCACCGTGGACTCCATATCGTAGACGCCCACAGTGTTTTTATTGGAAATCACCGTGATGCTGGCCACGTCGTAGAGACGGTGGTACACCACGTGTTCCTCCCCCTCAAAGCCGGTGCAGCTCATGGAAAGCAGGTATTCCCCGCCCTGAAGGGTCATTTTCTGGGTGAAGGACACCTCGTACATGTCCCCGTTTTTCACCGGTTTGATGTCGGCCCCCTCATACATGGTGTTGGTGCCGGTGAGGCTGGTGCCCTTTTTATCCTTTATGGTGTAGGTGAAGATCGGCGCCTTGATGTCGGCGTAAAACCGGATTTTCTCCCGGATGGTAAACATCTCTCCTTTTAAAATCAGATTGGACAGATTCCCCCGCTGATCCTCCAGGCCAAAGTCAAAAATCTCCGCCCGACCGTCTCCGTACTCCGTCCGGTTGGCGTTCACCGCGATCCTGTCCTTCATCAGGCCGCCGCCGTGGGTTTCTTCCTTTTTAAAGGTCTTGTCCTCCAGACCGCCGCCGGAAACGCTGTCGCCGGAGAAATCATTCATCTCCTCCAGCTCCTCCTTCAGGGAGTCCATCTGACCCGCCAGGATCTTCTTATACATGTCCACCATGCGGCCGGGAGCGCCTTCCGCCACAAATTCTCCCTTATTCAGCAGAACCACCTTGTCGCAGTATTTGATGATGCTCCCCATGTCATGGGTCACCATGAGAATTGTGGTGCCGCTCTTTCGGATCTCTTCCATCCGGCGGTAGCATTTGGCCTGGAAAAATACATCTCCCACAGACAGGGCCTCATCCACGATCAGAATCTCCGGATCCACGTTGATGGCCAGGGCGAAAGCCAAGCGGACAAACATACCGCTGGAATAGGTTTTCACCGGCTGGTACACAAAGTCGCCGATATCGGCAAAATCCAGAATATCCTGGAGCTTCTCATCCATCTCTTTTCTGGAAAACCCCATCATGGTGCCGTTCATGTAAATATTTTCAATTCCCGTATAGTCCATATTGAAGCCGGCTCCCAGCTCCAGAAGGGCAGAAATCACTCCGTCCACCTCTGCCGTTCCCGTGGTGGGGGTGAGCACTCCCGTAATAATTTTTAAAATAGTGGATTTGCCGGACCCGTTAGTTCCGATGATGCCCACCGTCTCTCCCTTTTTCACCTGAAAGGAAATGTGATTGAGGGCATAAAAATCCCTGTGATAATTTCTGTGAAAGGGATTTAAGGACTCCTTCAGCCGGTCGATGGGCTTGTCGTAAAGCTTATATATTTTCGTCACATCCCGGACGTCGATTGCATATTCTCCAGGCATGGTTTCCTCCAAAAAGCATAGTTTGTCATATTATAGCACAATCCCTCCCGTTTTTACACCGTTTTCCAGCGGGATTTTCTTACATTGTTCTTAGTATTTCCAGATTTTTACCGCACTTTGCTTGACAGCTCCCGTTCTTCTGTGTCAAAATCAAAATTGAAGATACCAAACGCAAAATACGCGCTCAAAAGGAGGTTATATATATGGATTATCTGACAATGACTATTGGGAAGCAAAAAAACATCGCGCTCATTGCCCATGACAGCAAAAAGCACGAGATCATCAACTGGTGCGAGGAACACAAGGAAATTTTAAAACATCATTTTCTCTGCGGCACCGGGACCACGGCCCGCATGATCACGGAAGCCACCGGCCTGCCGGTAAAGGGCTACAACAGCGGCCCCTTAGGCGGTGACCAGCAGATCGGCGCCAAGATCGTAGAAGGACGGATCGACTTTGTGATCTTCTTCTCCGATCCCCTCACCGCCCAGCCCCACGACCCGGATGTGAAGGCCCTGCTGCGCATCGCCCAGGTCTACGACATCCCCATCGCCAACAACAAGGCCACGGCGGACTTTATGATCACTTCCAAATTTATGGATCAGGAGTACGAGCACAATATCATCAACTTCCACCAGAACATCGCCGAGCGGGCGCGGACGCTGTAGGAGGCGGGCACTGCATTGTGAAGGCGCCGGCGCGCAGTATGGCGAAAGCGCGGGCGCGGCGCAAAATTTTCGAATTTTCTGAGATGCGGCAGGCCGCCGGATGGCGGCCTGCTGATGCAAATCTGTATTTTCATTTTTCATTTCCAAATTCTGTGATTCTTTTTTCAATTCATTCTTTCCAAAGCTGTGAAAGGAAAAAGTTTTTATCGGCGTAAATTATACGTATTATTTTGATACGTATTAACATGGCACGTGTGTTAATAGTATTATGAAGGAGGAAGAACTGTCTATGCAAATAACCCCGCCCTGAAAGGAGGAACCTCTCATGTTATCTGTTTATCCTGCTTATTTCTGCAAGGAAGATTCCGGTTATTCTGTTATTTTTCCTGATCTCAACTATCTTTCCACCTGCGGTGAGACCCTGGAGGAAGCCATGGAAATGGCGGTTGACTGCCTGGCCGGCCACCTCTATCTCTGCCGTCAGCTCCAGGAAGCTGTTTCCTCCCCTTCCAAACCAGAGGCTCTCCGCCCGGAAGAATATTTAAAGAACATTTATGAGGACCTGCCTGTCCCGGACTATTTTATCACCATGGTCTCCGTGGATGTGGACGCATATGCCAGGGAACATTTTGAAAAATCTGTCAAGAAGACGCTGACCATCCCCGTCTGGCTGAACCAGGAAGCCCTGAAACGGGGGCTAAACTTTTCCAAAGTTCTCCAGGAGGCGCTGAAGGAGCGAATCCGGGAATGATTTGGAGAGAAAACGAAAGTGCTGCCGGATCGCAAACCCATGATCCCGCAGCACTTCTGTTAAAAAAGGAAGAAGATTATGTTTTTATGTTCAGGCCCCTCTCCCCCTCACAGGTCCACCACGTCCACCGGCGAATAGTAAGTCGGAATGAAGATGCTGGGATCCATGCCTCCGCGGAACATGGGCTCCCCTATGGTCGTGTGGCGGAAGCCTGCAAAGATCGCCCCGGGAAGGTAGGTGTAGAGGGGAGCCAGAAAGTTGTACTCCTTATCCGGCACCGGCATGGGACAGTACACCACATCGGCTTCCAAGCCGATTTCCTCCGGTTTTTTATCGCAGAAGAGAAGCACATCTCTTTTCCCTCTTCCCGTCATAACCTTTACCGTTTCCACGATCTGGGAAAGATTGCTGTCATTGGTGTTGATGAGCACCAGTTCTCCGATTTCATTTCCCGGCTCCATCATCACGTTGACGTGTTTGAAATTCTCGCTGTCAATGACGGCGCAGGCGTCGCCGGAGAGCTCCACCACCTTTGCCTGGATAAATTTCCCCGCCCAGAACTGAGGGCCGTCACCGGTAATCTCAAGGTATTTCTTATCCATCCAGCGGATCGCTGCCGCAAAGCAGCTGTCATCGATCTCTGCCAGTTTTGCGAAAAAGCCGCTGTGGTACATTCTCACCGCGTCCCCGAAAGCGGAAATGTTCTCCACGCCGTGCTGAACCTCCCCTATAGCGGCCGCCATGGTCATCATGGTCAGGACATTGGCAAAATAGGTGCGGAGACCGGCGTTGTTGTCCCCTTTTGGAATATTGGTATAGCAGAGGATATCCGCAGCCTTTGCGGTGGCTGATTCCGGATTGTCCGTCACCGCCACAGTGGTGATGCCGTGCCTCCTGCACTGCTCCATAGCCTCTATGGTGCGGTAAATCTTTCCCGAATAGCTGATGAAGAAAGCGATGGTGTCCTCGCTTCTCCCTTCATAATCATAGTGACGGCTCAGCTCTATGGCTTCCACCGCTTCATATTCCGCCTCAGGCAGATAATGTTCAAAGGCCCCCTTAACTGCAAAAGCTACCAGATTGGAATCGCCGCAGCCGCTGGCGATAATATGTTTCACCTGTTTAAATACAGGAGCATTGATAATGCCTCTCACTGCCTCCGCAGAACGCTCTGTCTGGATAAGGCTTAAAGGTTCCACATCCATGCACTGAGCGTGAAAACTGTCCTGAAAATAAAACTTTCTGTAATACTTTTCATCATTTAATCTTCTATACATGGCTCACCTCAACCGATCCAAGTTTCCGTTCTGAAATCAAAGCGTCCGTTAAAGAAATTGTGCTCATTGACCGCCGCATGATAAGCTGCCAGCAGAGATCCGGGGATGAAGTCCACAAAGGGAGACATCCACTGCTGCGGTGCCTCCGCAATACGGCAGACAGACGCCCGGCCCGCTTTTTCCATGGAATTTACCCCCATTTCAGCGATGCCGTAGAAATTGTCAATATCGCTGGTATCCCGCTGCCGCACTTCAAACTCCGCCTCTTCCAGATCTGTCACCACAACAGTGGGGCGTTGCTGGGCCAGACAGCCGCCTACGGTATCCTTCATACGGCTCAGACTTTTATCCGCCCCGTTGATCATAACCACCGTGCCGAATTCCTCCGGTCCCCGGAAGAAATAGCTGATGTGGGCAAATTCCTCCGAAGTGGTGTGATCGCAGTATACCCCGCTGCACTCAATAAACTTCTGCTCCACAAACTGGGCGGAGCTTCCTTCATTTCCATCCGCTATGACCTCAAATTTTCTCAGGTCTTTCATCCGGACGGCTTCCGCAAACATTTCCTCATCGATCCGATCCAGATCCTCCATAAAACGGAGAGTATATCCGGCGATTTCTTCTCCCGTCTTATAAAAATCTTCTTTGCTCAGGCGGCCGCTGCAGACGCCTATGTAAGCTCCCAGAGCCGCAATCCCCACCATGCTGGCGTAATAGGAGCGAAGTCCCGGAGAATTGCAGCCGTCGGGAGTCTCCACATTAAAAACCATCTCCGCGGCCCGGCCTCCCCTGGAATCAGGATTTTTCGTGATAATCATGGTCTTTGCCCCCAACTCTGAGGCTTTCTCAAGGGCCTGGGCCAGCCTTTCTGCCGAGCCGCTGAAACTGATGGCCACCACCAGCACCTCCTCCGGCTTCCGGCCTCTCAGGATCTTCTCCCGGCTATAATAGTGACAGAAATCCATGATGTCCGGGGCGTTGCAGAGCTTTAAACCGCTCAGCTTTTTAAAGCCGGGAAGCATTGCCCCCGCAGCGGAATAGGAATCTCCGCAGCCCGTAAGTATCACCCTTTTGATCCCTGCGCAGCTCTCCCTTTCCATAATCCGGGAAAGCTTTTCCAGATCAAAGCACTTCTCCTTCTGAATCCCGGCAAGCTCTCTCAGATCCCGCACCTGATGCAAAACAGAATTTGTGTAGCTGTCTCTTTTCAAGCTTATTCTCCTCCTAATTATTTTATTTAAAGAGCTCTTTCGTGAGTCTCTCTATATTTTCTGCTCATGTTGAGAGCGATAATTCCAAAAATCAAAGCTGCCGTATAGGTAACGGTACCCAGCACAAAGGCTCCGGCAAATGATCCCGTCGCATCATAAATTCCCCCGATAGGCGAGTATACCAGCGCGGCGATCATGCTGTTTCCGATCATGAGCACAGCCCAGATCTCCGAATAGTACCGGTCTCCCACTACGGTGCGGGCCACCAGAGGCGCCTGCACGCTGTACATATTCAGTCCGCCGAATCCGGTCAGGAAGCAGGACGGAATCAGCAGGGCGCTGTTCTGTATGGAGAGCATCAGCCCGCCCATACCCAGAGCCATAAATACCATGCCCCAGGTCATGCCGGCCTTCACTCCGTACCTGTCGTTGATCTTTCCAAGAAGGAAGCCGCAGCAGACAGAGCCGACACTGTAGATGCTGGAGGCTATGGATCCCAGCTCCACACTGGTTCCTAACTCCAGGGTGGCAAAGGTCGCGATATAGTTGGGCACGCTGCTTCCCACGCTGTAGCAGAGGCAAACCATCCATGCAAAGTAGAGCATGGGCAGGCGGAACGCCTGCTTTCTCGTCACGCCCCATGCCATGCCGGCGTTGGGATCGGCCAGAGCCTCCGCTTCCGCCTCCTCCGCGCCGTAAGGCCTGCATCCCACCTCCGCCGGGCTTTTCAGATGAGTCACCACATAGGGGAGGGCAACGATCAGGGGGATCAGCGCCAGAATGTGATATGCCGATCTCCATCCGGTGCGCACGATCAGCTGCGCGCTGATCAGATTAAACAGGATGCCGAAGGCATTGCCGCAGGACACACAGATGCCCAGGGCCGTGCCCGTCTTTTTCTTAAACCACATATTGATGATCAGCGGCATGGCCAGATACTGTGTAAAGGCGGAGCCGATACCGATCATCACTCCGGATACATAAAATCCATATACAGAGCTGTAGGAACCCATGAGAAACATTCCCAACAGCATCAGAAGCAGAGCGGAAGGCACCACAATGCTCAGCTTTTTCGTATTCAGTACCTTCCCTGCCACCGGATAGAGCACAGCCATAACCGCGCACTCAATGCTGTTTGTCAGCGTCAGCTGCCTCACCTGAATGCCGAAGTCATTCACCACCGGCGAGACAAAGTTCCCCAGACTGACTGTAACCACACTTGTTGTAAAATAGATCAGCACACAGCAGACGACGATGGTCCACGCATAGTGCCTTTTCCCAGCTTTTGTTCCCATAATCAACCAAACTCTCTCTTTTTCTTTCTCTCGGACGCGGAAAGGGCTGCCATTCCTATGATCATGGCTCCTGCATAGAGAACGATTGCCATAATAAACGTCCCTTTATAGCTTCCGAATCTGTCGTAAAACATGCCTATGGAAGAATACAGGCCGCCTCCGATCAGACTGTTTGCCATCATCATCCAGGACCAGATCTGAGAATAGTGCCTGTCTCCCACAATTTTCTTTGCCAGAAGCGGACACTGCACCGCATACATACTGGCTCCCAGTCCCACGATAAACGCGCCCGGAAGAACCAGGACCGGATTTGTCCGGCTCAGCAGCATAATGGAATAGCCCGCAAAGGCCGTACCGGCTCCCCACAGAAGTCCGGCTCTGACGCCCAGCCTGTCGTTGAGCCTTCCCAGCACAATGCTGCTGATAATGGTGCCCACATTGACGCAGATACCTGCAATGGAACCAAACTCAATGCTCTGCTTCAGCTCCATAGTGGTATATGTGGCCGTATAGCCTGAAACACCGCTGGCGTAGCTTATGAGTATGCAGGCGATCCAGGCCAGGTAAAAGAAACCGGAATGGAAGGCCTGCTTCAGAGTCAGTCCGTATCCGTCCTCTGTACCGACAGGTGTATTCCTCTCTCCTGCGGCGGCAGTTCCGTGTTCTTCCCCGTAAGGAGCAATCCCCATCTCCCTGGGAGTCTTTATGATCATAAATACAGCAGGTATGGTAACCACAGCCGCTATGAGGGCCAGTATCAGATATGCCGCTCTCCATCCAAATACGACGATCAGTTTTGCTGACAGCATATTGTAGAAAATGCCGGCCGCGCTGCCCACCGCGATCACCATTCCCAGCACTGTACCTGCTTTTTTCTTAAACCACATATTGATCACTGTCGGTATGGCCACATAGCCGGTAAACGCCTGAGCCACTCCCGTGACCAGTCCGGACAGGTAAAACATATACGGCGAATGATAGGTGGCCATCAGCGCCAGTCCGCTCACCTCAGCCACAGAGGCGATTCCCATAACCCGACCTATTTTTCTGCTCATCAGTATTCTTGACGCCAGGGTGTACATAAGCGCCATGGACATGGCCTGTATGCTGACAAACATGGTAAGGCTGCTGACCTCACAGTTCAGCTCCTGCACAATGGGAGTCACAAAATTGCCCATGGCCACGGTCAAGGCGCCTGCAGACCCCATTTTTATACACATACATGCGATCATGATCTTCCATGCGTAATGCAGTCCGCCTCTTTTTCTGTCCATCGCCCAACTCACCTCTCTAAGATCAGAATAAATAATATATGCCTAAAAGGATAATTCCTGCAAAATACAGGCCTATGCCTGACCACAGAAGCACTTTCGTTTTTCTGCTTATATGGGAAAACTCCTTATAGTACATTCCCCAGAATATGGTCCACACATTTGCCGATTTCCCCAGCAGGAAAGAAACTGTGGCGCTGAGGGCCGGCATGGAATATATGGACATCAGGTTTCCCCCGTAATGGCAGAGGGCCGCCCCCGCCGACATCACGATGGGGGCCTTGCTCTCTCCCACCGCAAATACCTGCTTCCACTGCTTTTTCCGGGTGAAGCTGATCCCCGTCACCACAGCCACGCTTATAAACGATCCGGTGGCCATATAGGCGCAGGTGAGCACAGGAGCAAAGTTCCTGGCCGTTCCCGCTGCCGTTCCCATGGACCAGCCATTTTGAAGAATCGCGGTGAAAAGCATCAGCAGAATCACGCCGGCCGACATGGTTCCTGCTTTTTCCTTCACTTTATGGTCCTTATCTCTGGAACTGGAGGCCGCCGCGCAGACAAATCCCGCCGCAATAAAGATCACTGTGGAGACGACAATCAGCATGAGAGCCACATCATCTTCCGGAAGCCCTTCCTCCGCTATGGAAGTAAAGACGCCCAGCACGATTCCGATGCCGCCGCTGATAGTGGTGGACAGCAGCAGTCCCACCTTTCCCACCACTACCAGGGAGGTGTAAAGTCCCATGGACATGAGTCCTCCTCCCACCAGAATTGTGAGAACCGTGTCTGCATTTTCCAGAGAGATCTCCAGGATGCTCCTGTCCAGCAGAAACGGTGATACGATCAATGTGATTGCCCAGATAAGAATAAAAGAAAATGTATAAAGCCAGAATATCACACCTGCAATGGGATAGCCATGAAGGTGCTTCTGAATCTGCATCCAGCTTCCCCACATTGCCGCTGCCAGCAATGTGAGGAACATGGATACTTCAACCGAAAAATATGCTTCCATGTTTCACTTCCCACTCATCAGCAGCATGTGATGGTATAGCTGCACTCACAGGTATCTGAAAAGGGCATAAGGTATACGTTTCCCGAAATCAGAACCTCTCCTTCATGTATAATAAAATCTTTGGAAGACTCCAGAAGGGCCGCCCTGCTTCTTCCAGCCGACAGCTCAGGATCGCAGCAGTCCCTGTAATTGGTCCTGGGCGGCAGTATCCTCTCCAGGTCATCCCGGATATCCTCAAGAATTTCCTGCCTTTTTTCAGGAATGCTCACAATCCCCGTATGTTCGCTGAGGGCGGAAACACAGCAGATCCCTTCTTTTACTCCGCTCTCCGCAGACGCCTTTACGATCTCCGAAGTGATATCCCGGCTTTTTTGCCCCTTAACGCAAACGCTGTTTTGCACAAACATAGTCTATCTCCCTTAAAAAATCTCGACTCTGCTGTCTCCTATGGTAGAACCGACTTCAGACCGCTTCTGCAGAGAATCCTCCGCTCTGAAATAGGTCTCTCCCCGCAGAGAAGCAATATATGCTGCCAGCAAAGTTCCCGGTATGTAATTGAGAAGAGGAGACAGGAATCCATACCCTTCCGGCGTACCGGGAACGGTACACACCGTTACGCCTTCCGGCGCCCCGTAGCTCTCCCCATCCGTATCTGTGATCAGGATGCAGCTTCTTCCAATCTTCACAGCCTGCTGCATGGTTTCTGTCATTCTCGAATGATTGTGATCGGCGCTGTCTGCCACCAGGATGAGCCCTGACTGTTCTGGCCGGTGCCGGAAAAAGTTCACGTGGCACCAGTTTTCCGAATCCACGGCATTGGTCATCTTCCCTGCAGCTTCCACAAATTTGGCCCCGATAAATGCCGCTGTGGCGTACATGGAAGCGTCGCCGATCATCTCATTTCCGATGTCGTCCTTCCATTCCTTCGCCATGTCAAACATCAGGGTATCCATGGCGTCAAAAGCCTTTGCGTAAGAATCGGTGTATTCGGCGATGGCTCTGCACAGAGCCTCCTCGCTTCCGGCATCGCAGCAGCCTTTCACAGTCCCCATCCTGGCCGCCAGCAAAAACAAAGCGGAGATGGAGGCAAAGTAGTTTCTCAGTCCCGGACCCGGTTCAGGGAAAGGAGGAGTGTGAACGATCAGGGAATACTCGGCCTCTTTTGCCGCCCTGGAATCGGGAATATTCGTCACCGCCAGGGTATGGCACCCTTTTTGATTGGCTCTCCTTAACGCCTCCATGACCCTGACGGGGCTTCCGGAAGCGCTGACCGCCACCACCAGCGTGGCGTCCTCCTGACCTTTTTCATACTCCAGATACCGGGCAGCGTCCATGCACCTCACTGCCTCAAAAGAGGATGCAAACGCCCCCGCATACTTTTTAAAGGCGGGCACGGCGGCTATGCCTGCGAAATAGGAATCGCCGCAGCCGGTCAGGATCACCTTTCTTATTTTTTTCAAAAGCTCATCCGGCACCGCCTCAAGCCCTTTTCTGATCCCGCTTAACTGCGCTTCGCACATCACCGGTATATCCAGACACTGTCTGCGCAGCTGATTGTCATGTATCGTTTTATCCATTGAAATCTCCATTCTGCCCTATATAAAACTGGCTGGCCATCACGGCCGCGTAAACGGTCCTCGGCCTGGGGCCGTCAAACTCGGCAAACACGATTCCCTGCCGGTCTCCGATCACCAGCTCTCCCTCATGCACCGGCAGGGAAATCTGACTTCCCGTCAATGCGGTTTTTACATGGCCGCCTGCATCGGAAGCGGTCTCCCTGTGCTTGAAATCGGCCCGTGTGGGAACCATTTTTTCAATATCTCCCATAATATCCGCTGCCCCGTTTTCCGTGGCGTCGCATAGAATCACGCCGGCTGTGGAATGAAGCTGGGAAATGTGGCAGAGGCCTTCCCGGATTCCGCTGTTCTTTACGCAGGATCTCACCCACTCTGTCATATTGCACATCCCCATATATCGGGTTTTAATGCCGGTTTTATAAAGCTTCATTTCCCGTTCAGCAATCTGTACCTCAAAGGCCCGTTTTCTCGGTCCGTCAAACTCCAGCAGCACCACGCCCTGGGAGGAGCCTAAAATCAGCTTGCCCCCGTGCACCAGAAGGGTCAGACTTCTTCCCACCGCGGCGGCTTTCACATTTCCCGCGGAGTCAAAGGGTGTGATCTGGCTTTTGTAGTTTACCCGGGCCGGGAAATTGCGGTCGATCTCATCCATCAGGTCATCCAGCCCCCTCTTATCCCAGAAAGAGGTAATGCAGAGAGCCGTGGTAAGCTCCGGAACGCTGACGATGCAGAGTCCTTCCTGGATTCCGCTTTCCTCCACAAGCTCATTCAGCCTCTGGGTAATCGAGGGGTAGCCCTTGAATTCCGTTTCTATATATTCCCGTCTGAACATATATGTACCTCAAACAAATATCTCAATTTTGCTGTTTTTCATGGTTCTGACGCCCTCGGCAAAATAGGCTCCGCTTCCGTTGTACTCTTTTGCCATGGGATCGTACTCATTAAAGAACTTTCTGCCCGCCAGAGTACAGCAGTAGCCGGCAAGCAGGGCGGCCGGCGCATAATCCATCATCGGCTGCATCCACTCGTTTCCCGGTTCCGTACCCGGGATCCGCACCACCTGCACCTCTTCCGGGAAGTCCTTTTTCTCTCCGTTTGTGATCACCAGAACCGGCCGTTTGATAGCAGCCGCCGCGCGGACCGTCTCCTGAAGTCTTCCGTAATCCGCCGAGAGAGCGTCCGCAAAGAACACCGTACCGATACTCTCCGGATCCGCGATGTGATAGCCCACATGGCACCAGTTCTCAGCGTCATCATAGTTGGCCATAACCCCGTTGCACTCTATAAACTTCTCCATGGCAAAGAGAGCGGAATACAGTTCCTTTCCGTCGCCGATAAAATCGAAGCGTTCCAGGTCCTTCCAGGTCCCTGCCAGCTCAAACATGCGGTTGTCCAGCTCTTCCAGCACTCCGGCATATCTGTGCACATAGGCCTTTACGCTCTCAGCCAGAACCCGGTCCGAACCGGGAGGAAGGACATTTCTCACCCTTCCCAGACGGCAGGCTATGGCGATCAGCCCCACCATACTGGCAAAATAGGATCTGAGGCCGGGAAAATCGTCCTGCATTTTCGGCGTATTCAGCACAAACGACCGTTTTGCCTCCTTTGCCACAGGGCTCTCTCCGTTATTTGTAAGGGCAATGGTGAAAGCTCCCATCTCGTTGGCCTTTCTCATGGCTTCCACCACCCTGGAGGTGCTCCCGCCTGCGCTGATGCCGATTACCAGGGGGCTGTTGGGCTCCCCGATGCCGATATCACTGGCCGGCATAAATCTGGTAAACTCCATAGGCTCCACCATCTCGCACTGAAATACTCCTGCAAGCCGGTGTACCACCGGAGCCATGGCCCCGGCCGCGGCGATGGAATCGCCGCAGCCGGTTATATAGATTTTCCTCACGTCAAAGGCTTCCGCCATAGTCATAATGCTCTGCTGAACTTCGTCTGAAAAGCAATAGTCCACCTGCTCGTCCACCATGGAAGGCAGGCTGAGCACCTGGCTGCCCAGAGGATTTGCATACCGTTTTTTCTCCATATCAATTATTCTCCACAAATTGATCAATCATATTTGGCCTTATACTGCCTGTACAGTTCGTCCACCTGGTTCAGGGCAAAGTCTCTCACTGCCTTAAAATCAGGCATAACCCCGTACTGCCGTATATTCTGGGCGGCCGCCACATTAGCGATAATGCCCACCTTCAGCGCGTCATAGCCTTCCGCATACCCGTACAGAGCCGCTCCTGTGGATGTGTTGCCGCAGCCTGTGGGATCTACGATTCTGTCTGACGGCGCCGGCGGCAGGTAGTAATACCGTTCCGGCGTCACCATGTAGGCGCCTCTTGCGCCTACACGGAAAAGGGTCATATCCACAGGGCATTTCTGCAGTTCCCGGATACACTCTTCCTCCGACTTCACTTCAAAGAGAAGTCTCGCCTCCTGTATGTTGATGGAAAAGATGTCCACGTTTTCCATGGCATTCATGACTTCCGGCATAAATTCCTTATAGGAGCTGGGCCCTTCGATCTCCCACATGAGCTTGAAACCGTCTCTCGCCTTGATCTCCTTCATTTTCCGCCAGAATACCCGGTCCACATTCTGGGCCACATAAACGCCCTTCACTCCTCCACCTTTTGTCCACTCCCCGATCTCCTCCGGAGACGTTTTCATATAGCCGAAGTCCTGGATCCAGTCGCTGCGGAATCTCTTTACTGTGGGATCCGAGCTGTAGGTACCGTCCTCATTGTATACAAGGTAAGAATGGTTGCAGTGTTCCACCTTTACCTTAAGTCCCTCTCTGAAAACTTCATTTTTCTCCATCCAGGGGATAAAAAGGGGTTCGTAGTCCTCGCCCACATTGGAGCACTGCATGACGCTGTCCGTATACAGCCGCACTCCGGAATAAGCGAATGTGGCGGGACCTCCTATATGTTCATGAGATGAAGTATTTTCTCCGGGGAAGCGGACGGTATCCAGCATCACGTTTCCCCCTATTACATAATCCATAACTAAGCCTCCGGTATCCTAAGCGTTTTCATGTGCCTTCAAAGCAGCCGCTTTTCTCTTTCTCATATCGCTTTCATTATTCTTCAGACGGATATAGGAAAGTATAAAGAGCAGCACTGTGGTGATAATGTACGGCATTGCCGACAGAAACTGCGCGTCTGTAATGTAAAGCTTGGAGTAGTTGGTCACGGCCTCTGCCACTCCGAATACCACTGCAAGCAGCGCGGAACCTACCGGCGAAGCTCCGGCGATGGTAGCCGCCGCCATACCGATGAATCCCTTTCCTCCTGTCATATCCCTGATAAACATATTCTGATATCCCATGGAAAGGAACATACCGCCAAGGCTTGCGATGGCGCTGGCCATCACAAAAGCGATGGTGTAAATCTTGCTGGGATTGATTCCCACGGATTCCGCCGCCTGAGGATTCTGTCCCACGGCACGGATTCTCAGGCCCAGTTTTGTGCGGAAGATAATAAACCACACTACAAATATCATGACCACTGCCAGATAGGTAAATCCATTGTGTCCCGACAGAATACTTCCTATAATGGGAATATCTTCTATGATGGGAATGTTGATGTCAGGCATCTGAAGGGAGGCGAAATATCCTGCCGTATTGGCCTTGTTGCCTGTGGTCACATACATAATGTAAATCGTGGCGCCGCTCATGGCCGTGTTCAGAGCGATGGACATTAGGTACAGGTCCACCTTCATGACAAACGCGGCAAAGCAGAGAAACAGAGTGATGAGAATCGAGCTCATCATGCCGGCCAGGATACCGATGAGCAGATTCTGGGTAATTGCCGAGAAGATAACTCCCGTAACTGCCGAAATCAGCATCATGGACTCAGCCGCCATATTGGTAAGGCCTCCCTGCAAAGCTATGGTGGAGCAGAGAGCCACATACATGATGGGAGTAGCGATTCTGACTGCCGAGAACAGAAATGTCTCGATATATTCCAAACTCATACCACCGCTCCTTTCTCCTTGTTTTCTTCCATGGAAATTTTATAGATTGCCTTCTCCTTCGACTTCTTTAAGAAGCTCTGCGCTGCCACGAAGAAGATCAGCACTGCCTGCATCATGTTTACGAACTCGATCGGAATGTTGGTCGAGAGGTTCAGCACAACTGCCGACGTTCTGATATATGCCAGTACAAACGCGGAAAGCGGGATAAATATGGGTTTCTTTCTCGCGATAACTGCAACTACCAGGGCGTCCATTCCGATGTTGGTCAGTACGCTGTACTGATATCTGGTATACATTCCAAACGCGTCCACACAGGCTGCCGCTCCGGCGTAGATACCGCCTATAAGCTGAGCGATCAGTACGATCTTCGTTGTGTTCAGTCCGGAATATCTTGCAAACATTCCGTTGGAGCCGCAGATTCTGATTTTTACGCCGATTCTCATGCGGTTGAACATCAGGCAGGCCACAATCCAGCCGATGATGCTGACAAAGATTCCCGCATGGAGATTGGTTCCCTCCCAGATCTGGAAGAAGCTGGCGTTGTCCGGATACATGGGGCTGCACAGGAATGCCTGCGACCGGTCCGCGAAGAAAATCTTCAGGAACCAGAGGGAGAGATAGAGAAGCATATAGTTCATGATAATGGAAGTAACCATCTCGGAGATCTTCAGTTTCTCTCTTCCCACCGCAGGTATCATGGCCAGGCCGCCGCCCACTGCACAGCAGATTATAAGCAGCAGCCCTACTCCGGCAATCCACGGCAGATTATTGAATATGGGAGTATTAAACAGTACAATACAGGCTACCGCAGGGGCAAAGTTCACAACTCCCTCGCCGATAAGATTGAAGCGTCCGCAGCCATAGATAAAGCACATTCCGCAGCCGCCCAGCACATAGGGAATAAATTTTCCCATGAGCTGTCCGAAACGTCTGGGCGTGGTAAAGGGGCCCAAAACGAAATTCGTTATTACTTCCTGAGGGGACACGTCAGAGGTCAGAATAATAATCACCAGCGTGATCACATACGCCAGAAGAAGACCCAGCACTACCCGCAGAAATTCAAACAAAGCCTCGACTCTCTGTACCTTTTTCAATACAGCTCCCCCCTTTCCTCTTCACTCATTTTTCTGATGCCAAGCATATACTCGCCCATCAGCTCGTCATTTACCTTTTTCATATCCGTGAAATGTGCGGCAATTCTGCCGTCTCTCATAATCAGCAGCCTGTCTGAGAGGTTCATAACTTCGTTCAGGTCTGAAGAAATCAGAAGAACGGCGAATCCCTTTTCTCTGGTATATTTCTGCAGAAGTTTGTGTATCAGGGAAGCGGTACCCACGTCGATGCCTCTGGTAGGCTGATTCGCGATAATGATATTGGCTCCGCTGGTAAACTCCCTGGCCACGATTACCTTCTGTATATTTCCTCCTGAAAGCATCCTCACCGGACTCTTCTCAGAATCACAGGCGATTTCAAACTCTTCGATACAGTCTTTCACATACTGATCCAGTATCTTCTGGTTTACGAAAACGCCCTTTGTGAATTTGGGATTGTCCAGGTAGATGGATGAGAGGTTGTCGTATATGGACATATCCTGAGCACATCCATAGGTCATACGGTCCTCTGAAATATGTGCAAGACCCAGTTTTCTGATCTGAGCGATGTTCAGGCCGGTGGTTTCCGTGCCGTTTATGCTCACCGTTCCTTTTGTCATGTGCAGCAGACCGGTTATAATTTCGGAAATCTCGTTCTGTCCGTTTCCCTCCACGCCTGCAATGCCCACAATCTCGCCGGCTCTGACGCCGAAAGAGACGTCATCCACCAGTTTTTTCCCGATGTCGTCCACGTAAGTGACATTTCGTATTTTCAGAACCGTATCGCCCACGGTGCTCTCGCTCTTTTCAATGGTGCTTACCACATCTCTTCCCACAATCAGCTTTGAAAGCAGAAGCTCATTCATCTCCTCTTTTTTTACGAAACCGGTGACTCTTCCATGTCTCAGTACAGTGGCCGAATCACAGAGTTCCATAACCTCGTCCAGTTTGTGAGAAATAAAAATAATGCCGTAGCCGCTCTCCTTCAGCGACTTGAGCTGAACAAACAGCTCCCTTACTTCCTGGGGAGTCAGCACAGCCGTCGGTTCGTCCAGAATTAATACCTTTGCTCCGCGGATCAGCGCCTTGAGAAGCTCTACCTTCTGCTTTAACCCCACGCTGATATCTCGTACAAGGGCATTCGGATCTACCTTGAGCTGAAATTTTTCCGACGCCTCTTCCGTCATGCGGATGGCCGTCTTCTTGTCAAATATCTGTCCCGGTCCCGGTTCAATGCCGAGAACCACATTTTCCGCTACACTCAGATTCGGTACCAGCATGAAGTGCTGGTGTACCATACCGACGCCTTTTGCAATGGCGTCCAGCGGATTCTCTATGTGCGCTTCTTCTCCGTTGAGATAGATTTTTCCCTGCTGACAATTTTCAAGACCGAAAAGTATCTTCATGAGAGTCGTCTTGCCAGCGCCGTTTTCTCCGATCAGCGCGTGGATTTCTCCTTCATTTACCGTAAAGGTGATGTCCTTGTTGGCCATAAATCCATTACCGTAAATTTTCGTTATCCCTTCCATTTTTAAAAGTTCTTTTGCCATCACTCCACCTGTCTTCAATCTTAAAGGGCTGCCGCCAACCCCGCGGCAGCCCTATGAAAATTTGCTTAATTACGATTTGCCTAATTGCGATTACTGTAAACGATAGTCAGGATCATCTCTGAACTGTGCAAAGGTATCATAGTCCGGAAGATCATAATAGCTGGGCACTACGATCTCGCCGTTGGCGATCTTCTGCTCAATTTCAGTTATGGTGTTCTGAACGTCCTCAGGAGTATGAGCGTAGTAGTTCTCGTTGTACGCAAGTCCTGTACCGCCGTCTGCAACGCCGAATCTGTGGTTGCCCATTTCCATATCGCCGCTCACGATTCCGTCAAATGCAAGTACGCAGCACTCTGTGATTCTCTTCTCCATGGAGGTTACAAGGTTCTCATAGCCGGCCACTTCAGTTTCTGCATTTGCAAAGGTGGTATACTGGTCGTAATCAACACCGATCAGATACTGGCCATTCTCGATTCCGCCGTGCTCAGAGCAGGCATTTAATGCGCCTACGCAATAGCTTCCGCCGATGTTGTAAACCACATCACAGCCGTTGTTGTAAAGTACGTTTACGGTCTCATAAGCGCCCTGAACGGTCTGATCAGAATAGTAGGCGATGTTGTACTCAACTTCTTCGCCGTCTGCCGCCATATTGTCGTTGTAGTACTTCACGCCTGCCAGCCAGCCGGTCACGAAGTCGTTGAGGATCGGGGAGTCCTGGTTGGCCGCTGCGCCGATCTTGTGGTTTTCGGACATCAGGCACTGGTAAATAGCGGTAAGGAAGGATCCTTCGTCCTGTCTGAAGCTTACGCCGAACACATTGGGATACTCGCTCAGATCCAGGGTGGGAGCCGTATCATAGAGGATAAACTTCATATCCGGGAATCTGTCCACATTGGCCAGCAGATCATCCTGAATATACCAGCTGGAGCTGATTACATAGTCATATCCGCCTGTCTCAATGGCATCCAGAAGCGTTGTGGTTCTCGTGGATGCGTCCATTCCGCCTTCCACCAGGGTCATCTCAATGTCATACTTTTCTGCAATCTCCTGAGCCGCATAATATCCCAGGTCGTTGGTTCCGTAGTCACCGATGTTCTGGAAAGCAAAGAACAGCAGCTTTTTGCCCTCCGGAGAATCCGTATTCTCACCGGAAGTCTCCGCTCCCTCTTCTGCGGTTGTCCCTGCAGCCGCATTTGCCGCTGTAGTTTCTTCTGTCGACCCCCCGCAGCCTGCAAGCGTCGCCGCAAGCATACCCGCCGCCAAAAGTCCCACAAAACGTTTTTTCATATCTTTTTCCTCCTTATAAATATTTTTTTAAATTCCCCGCCCCGGACTCTGTGCAGAAGGCAGGTCCGGAAGCGGAATTTTTGCTAACATTTCCCCATTTCAGCCATCGGTATTGTTGTACTTAACCCGAAATGCTTCTTACTTCTTTCATATAAGCGGCGACGATGGCTTCATCTATGCCGCCTCCCCAGTTATTCCCCTCAAAGCATCTTCCTACGAGAGCGCCGTCCGCGTTTTTCAACCGGGAAGCCGCGCTTTCCACATCAGTGCCTCCTCCCAGGATGATGGGAAGATCGGGATATGCCGCCCTGATGTCCAGTTCCATACGGTTGTTCAGTTCTTCGTCCTTGCTCATGATCTCCACCGCATTGGCTCTCACCATCACAGCCGAGCTTACACGGCTGAGCAGGGCTTCCTTATCATATCCGCCGTGGAAATGATAGCCTGCGATTTCCGCCAGCAGCTCCACATTTTCCGCGTCTATCTTTTTCCTGTATTCCAGCACTTTCAGGGGATCCGCATTGATCACGCCTCCAAAAGGCGAGGAGGTCTGTCCCACAAGGGCCGTACATCTGGTATAATCTGCGTTCACTGCCTTTGCCGCTGCAATGGACGGCGTGATGCAGTTCCACATAAGCTGAACTCCGATTTTGAAATCCGCCCCCACATGTTTTTTCACTTCATTTGCGATGACTGCCAGGCAGGTCGCTCTGACGTAGTCGCTGTCATCCCCGGTGGGATAGACCTTATCCACCGTCTGTATCAGGCAGCCGGACGCTCCGCCGTTTTCCAGGGCCTTGGCGTCCTTTACCGCCTTTTCAATGGACGCCTCATAATCTCCTTCCTTATAAAACGGCGTCCCGGGCATAGGCTTCAGATGAATGAGCCCGAATATCAGTTTCTGATTGTTTTGGCGAGCTTCTTGAAACATTTTTTCGTTTTCTCCATTTCTTTTTTGCGTTTTAATGTTCATAAAAGAAAAATATATTCGTTTTATTTTTTCTTTTTATGTCGTGCTTTGTACTTTTTCTATAATTTTATATAACACATTACGCATATTATCGTCAATAATACTCACGCAAATTCATTATCTGATAATTTTTGCGCACTTTTTTGTTCGAAATCAAATGTTCGTTATTTACTATAAAGTTGTTTCATGTTATACTATGATTAAATCACAGCACCTCACCAAAATATACGGCGCCGCCCCCCGCAGCCGGATTGAATGGGGGTTCTTTAAAGGAGGAACGACATGGCCAATAAGGGAAATTACAGGCAGGACGCCATCATGAAGCTCCTGCTTCAGAAAAAGGCGGTAGCGGTAGATGAGCTGTCAAAGCTCTTTTCCGTGACTCCCACCACCATAAGAAGGGATCTGCTGGAGCTTGAGGCGAATCACCAGATACGGCGCTCCCGCGGATATGCTTTTCTAAACGAAGATTACAACAACGACGACAATCGGTACAGGATCGGCATGTTCCAGTCTGAGAAGCAGCGAATCGCAAAGCGCGCTCTTCAGATGATAGACAATCATTATTCTATTCTGCTGGATTCAGGAACCACGATTCTGGAACTGGCAAAAGAGCTGAACGTCCATAAGGAGCTCAACAACAGCTGTATCATCACCAACGGCCTGGATGTCGCCCTTTCCCTGTCCAATTTTTCCACAGTCTCCATGCCGCCGGGCGTCGTTCATCACTACAGCAAGACCATCTATGGCGTGCAGACAAAGGAATTCTTTTCTGGGATCCACGCAGATATTGCCTTTATCGGCTCCTGCGGCATTCTTCATACCACCGGGCCCACCATATCGACGCCCTTCCTTCTGGATATCAAGCAGAAAATGGTTCAGGTTTCCAACAAGGTAGTGCTGCTCATCGACTCTTCCAAGTTTTTGTCCAGCGGTTTTTACCCGTTCTGCGACTTTCGCGAGATAGACACGATCATAACTGTGGAAACTGAGGAAAATAAAGAAAACATTGACAAGCTGAGAGAACAGGGAATTGAAATCATACTTGCGTAAAAAGAAATGGAGAATATTATGGAAAAAGAAGATCTGTCTGCCTGGCTGCTGTCCGTCATTCCGCTGCTTGCGTCCCTGATTCTGCACGCATCGCTGGGAAACAGCCCCGCTGTACCTGTAATTGTATTTGGATTAAATATATTCTTTGTATCCTATGACTATTTCAAAAACAGAAAAACCCGGGAATATCCCCTCTATATCTATATCTCCGGACTGATTTTCATCCCCCTCTACATCTATTTCCGTACCATAAGGGATGATCACAGATACCGGTTTCTCACCGCCTGGGTGGTGTTATATGTGGCGGACATGGCACTGCTTCAGATGTCGTCTTTCTAAAGCCGAAGGGATTCCGGTAACACTGGCCGGCGCGGTCGGGGGAGTTTTTCTTTCTCACACCCCTCCCCCGTTCTCTTTCAGCCACCGCCGCCTCGTTTCATAGTCCGGCAGTATCTGTTCCACCTCTGCCCAGAACAGCTTCGAGTGGTTCATCTGCTTTCTGTGGGCCAGCTCGTGGACCACTACATAGTCCAGAATCTCCGGGGGCATGAGAATCAGCTTCCAGTTAAAATTTAAGTTTCCCCGGCTGCTGCAGCTGCCCCACCGGGTCTTCTGGGCCCGAATGGAGATCCGGCCGTAGGTGACTCCCATTTTTGCCGCAAACCAGGACACCCGCTGGCCGATCACCATACGGGCCAGCTCCCGGTACCTGGCTTCCAGGGCCGGATCCTTCTCATAGTCCCTGTCCCGGGCAGCTTCCTGCCGTCTCTCATTTCTGCTTTTCTGGAGAAGGTATTTTTCCAGGATCCAGTCCTTTTTCTCCTCCACAAACTGTCTCACCGCCCGGTCTGAGGCGCGCCTGGGAACCCGGGCCAGCACCCTTTCGTCAGCAGTCACTTCCAGCCCCAGGGTCCGACGCCCGGAATAGATCACTTCCACGCATATGGAAAGAGCGCCCTCCGCAGAAGGCGCTTTTACTATAATTTCTTTTAACATTCCGCAAACCTCGTCCGTGCCTTACAGCACATCGGAAAAATGGGGCCGCAGCCGCTTAAATACCTTCAGGCCCACAAAGAAAATCACCAGGGTCACCACCCAGAAATACAGGGTCATGGTGGGGCGCTCAAAGAACCAGTGTCCCGTCAGGATGCTGTCCCGGTATCCCGCCACAATGTAGTAAAACGGGTTGAACTTCAGCAGCGTCATCACCATGGGAATATCCGCAAACATGGACTCCTGATACATGATGGGCACCAGCCACATGCCAAACTGCAGGCAGATTCCCACAATCTGAGCCATATCCTTGAAAAATACGTTCACCGCGCAGGTAAAGTATCCGATTCCCAGAGCCAGCATGGACGCCCCAAAGGTGTAATAGATCACCTGAATCCAGGTGGCCATGGGCGCCCGGCCGTAGCAGAGGGCCATAACAATCATGATAATCACGAAAAAGCAGTGAACCATCAGGCTGGAGATCAGCTTGATCACCGGCAGCACCTCCACCTGAAATACCACTTTCTTCACCAGATAGCTGTATTCCTGCAGACAGCCTGTTACCGTATTGAGAGCTTCGCTGAAGAAAAACCATGGCACAATGCCAGGCACCAGCCACAGCACGTAGGGAACTCCAGGCACCGGCGGCACGCTCTTGAAACCCAGCTGGAAGATGCAGAAATAGATGAGCACTGTCACTACCGGCTGCACAAACATCCACACGATGCCAAAATAAGAGCCCACAAATCTCTTCCTAAAATCCGCTTTGGACAGATCCCAGATCAGCTTCCGCCTTTTGACGATCTCCCTCAGCAGGGAAATAACTTCTTTCATCCGAAAATTCCTCTCACAACCGGTCAGAACTTAAAGGTGTCCTTAAATCCGCCCCATTTTTGATCCTTTTCCGAGATGATCAGCTCCACGCCGTCCTGCAGAGGCCATTCGATGCCGATATCCGGATCGTTCCAGGCCATGCCGCCCTCGTCTCCCGGATGGTAGAAATCCGTACATTTGTAGGCAAATTCTGCCTCGTCGGAAAGCACCAGGAATCCGTGGGCAAAGCCTTCCGGAATGTAGAACTGTTTTTTATTGTCCGCAGAAAGGGTTACTCCGAACCACTTTCCGTAAGTCTCGGAATCCGCCCGCAGATCCACTGCCACGTCAAAGACCTCGCCCCGCACCACGCGCACCAGCTTGCCCTGGGGGAACTGCTTCTGATAATGAAGACCTCTCAGCACGCCTCTCACAGACATGGACTGGTTGTCCTGCACAAAGACCATATCCAGACCGGCTTCCTTAAAATCATTCTGATTGTAGGTCTCCATGAAATAGCCTCTCTCATCCTTAAAAACCGTGGGCTCAATTACGCAGAGTCCTTTAATATCACAGGTTGTAACTTTAATCTTTCCCATATGTTCGTCCTCACTTTTCAACAGACTTATCAAGCAATACTATAGCACTAGATTCGGATACTGACAATAGAAAACAGCCGCAGCAGCACATATCCGTTGACGCAGACCAGAAAATACAGAAGCTCCCGGTCCCTGTTTTTCGTCAGAACAATCCAGTTATTTTTCAGGGCCATGAGAAATACCGGCAGAATGGGCAGGAAATATCTTCCCTGAACCCCCATGACGATTTTGGAGCTGGCCGGCGTCCAGGCAATAAACATGGAGAGCATGGCCGCCCCGGCACAGGCCGCGCACAGAAAGAGAGTCCAGGCCCGCCGGCTTCCGGTCAGATAAACCGTCTCTCCTCCTGGTTTTTTCATAGCCAGGAAAAACAGCACAAAGGTCATGGCTAGAATGAGAAGATAGGGCACGTCCAGCACCTGGTCCAGGTTGCCCAGCCAGTTGCCCATCATGGTCAGATGGTAATAATCTCCTTTTTCCAGAAGGGTGTTGTAAAAAATCCTCAGGGTCTTTATGGGGTTGTGAACCACCCACTCAAAAGTATATCCACTCTCCCCTGCCCAGCCCACAAAGCTCTCCGTCTCCGCCGCGTACTGAACGATGGTTTGGCTGTTTACCAGGATCATGGCGGCGGCGTAGACCCCAAGGACAGCTGCCGCAGACAGCACCCAGTTTCTCCGGTTTCCGAACTTTTTCACCGGAACCAGCAGGCAGAGGCCCAAAAGCACCCCGTAGATCATTTTGCATGGGCCCAGCACCCCCATCACCGCAGCCATCAGAGCCACATCCCTTTTTCTCACATCCCCCGCCCCATAGGTCAGCTGCAGAGTCACCGCCGTGAACACAAAGGACAGGCACAGAATGATGGCGTCATAGGAAAAGGACGCCGCCAGATGAAGGGTCATGGGCAGCAGAGCCACTCCGAAGAGCACCTCTTTCCCAAACGGCAGCCGCTTCATGGCATACCAGGAAGCCGCCGTGAAAAACAGCAGGTTTCCAAACCGGCCCAGGTACAGAAGGCCCAGACCGCCAAACCCCAGAAGCCGCCCCAGAACGATTCCCAGAGCCTGGGGCAGGTACGCCAGAGGCGTGGTCTCCACCGGCGGCTTTACCGTGGTCTCCATCTCCTCTTCCCCCGTTCCCCAGAGGCCTGTGTCATGGATTTTCCGGTAAGTATGTTCCGTCAGAGTCTGCCCCAGCACCTGAGTATCTTTTGACTCCTCCTGGGCTGCCAGACTCTCTCCCGGGGCCAGGTCCGTATCCAGCACAAAGGCGTCCTGGGTTCGGATGTACACATGGCCGTTTTCATCTGCCGCCGGCTGCCCCATGATGGTATTTGCCAGGCGGTAGGCCGTGATAAAATGGCTCACCTCGTCCGGAGCGGACAGAGGGGCCAGAACTGCCAGATACATGGAGCCCAGTGCCAGCACACACACGGCAAACACCATTTCCAGAGCCGCTTTCTTCCGGAAAAAGAGCCAGCCGGCCGCACCGGTGACGATGACAGAACACACAATCAGAAGATTATACCAGCTGTAAAGAAAGGTATCTTTGGATTCCAGCACTCCCGCCCGCACATTTTTCATGTGCCAGGCGCCCAGAGCAGCCACAAGAAGGACTCCCAGAATCCACCAGGGAATATTTCTGAAAACAGCCCTGACCTGGGCCGTCTCACTCTCTCTCCGGCTTTTCATCCTGCTTCTCCTCCCTCTCTTTTTCGTTCAGAGCGATTCTCTGCACCAGTTCTCTCTGCTTTGATTCCAGCTGAGACACCCTCAGCGTCAGGGAGAACACCTTTACCAGCAGCAGAAAGATAATAAACAGAAAGATAAAATTGGATGTGGAATAGGTTCCCGCCAGCCTGGAAAGGATGTCTGCCGTCTTTGGAAATATGCTGAATATGATGAGAATCGCGGACACAAACACCCAGAACACCGAATCCTCAATCTGGACCTTGGACTGTCTGATTTTCCTTATGATCAGCGCCGTCGTCAGCAGGGAGCCGACGATCAGCACTGCCCTCAGCATCATGGTCATTTTCCGTTCCTCCAGTAATTTTTATTCATAGTCAGCCACAGCACCGCCTTCATAGGAAGATGCCGATAGGCTTTTCCCAGCCGGTATCCCACATATTTAAAGCCGCTCTTCACAATCAGGCCGGGAATCTGCAGAAGTCTCCCGGTGGAAAACAGCCAGCGGGCCGTGTTCTTCACCAGTCGGATTCCTTCTCCCTCTGAGGGCACGCCCTCAAACACCTCCGGATGGTCCGCCTGAGACACCCCCAGATCGAAATTTCTCCTCAGCTGCTGCATACAGCTGTAGTTATGGGAGTGGATCACCCTGGCGTCCGCCTGGTAGCAGATCCCGTAGCCGGCAGCCAGAGCTCCTGCCGCGAAAATCATATCTTCATTGAAAATCGTCCTGGAGATAAAGCCCCCCTGTTTCAGAAACAGCTCCCTGCGGTAGGCGCAGCACACATTGGAGGCAAAGTAGGCCTTGATCCCCAGCCGGGAAACGTCCGCTCTTGTCTTTACGGCGCTCTCCTCCGGATAATTGAAGGACCGGGTAAAGCGCTCCGCCGGAGCGCAGTCCTTATCCGCCAGCTGCCTGGCGTAGACGGCGATCACCGGCTCCCCGGACGACCCCGTCTTCTCAAAACCCTTTAACAGATTTTCCGTGAGATGCTCGTCCGCCGGCACCGCGTCATCGGTCATGCAGATGCAGATATCCGCGTCCGACAGGCTCATGAGACGGTTTCTGGTGGCCCCGTGGTCAAATTCTTCCTTTTTTATGTGATGGACCTCCAGCCCCCGGACACCGGAAAATCCCTCCTCGTTCCAGTAGGCTTTTTCCGTATTGATGACAATAATCTTTCTCACCGGCTCCTTCTGCTTTTCCAGCATGGCCAGCAGCCTGGCAAATTTTTTCCCCGGCTTATAGACCGGTATCAGCACGTCAATGGTCATATTTTCCCTCCTTTGCCCGCCGGAACAGCAGGCCCTGAACGGCTCCGAATCCCAGAACCAGTCCGCCCATCAGTCCCAGATAGCAGACAGACGCCCCCATAATGGCAAAATTTCTCACAAGCACCGGGGAGACCAGCCAGGCGGCCGCTGCCGCCGCCAGATACACCAGAAAGATCACTCCCTGCCGCCTCATGATCACCAGCAGATAATAGTAAAGGTTTGCCAGGGCGTACAGGCCGCCTCCCAGAATAATGATCACAAAAGGAATCCAGTAGGCAGTGAGAGAACCCTCGTAGCCCTGTCCCAGAATCCGCTCCATGATCCCCAGAACAGGACGGCCCAACACCAGCGTTCCCGCCACTGCCAGCACCGTCAGTCCGCCGATCACTATGGCAATCTGCCTGCGGATCTTCCCGAATCCGTCAAAATCCTGTTTATCCCAGCATTCCGTCAATCTGGTGAGGAATGGGCGGATCACAAAGTTGGACACCAGATAGATCACCGATGTAGGCATAAACAGAATGTTGAAATATCCGCTCATGGCGTCGGTCAATTCCCGGTCAATGGCGTACTTCGCTGCGGAAAATACGTAAAAATCCAGAAACACGGACACAAACAGCAGAGCCGTATTTTTCAACAAACGCAGGCAGGCCTTCGTCTCCGCCTCAAACCTCACATTCGGCAGTACTCCCGCCCGGATCACGCTGAGATTAAACGCAAACACGCCGGCCAACTGCGCCAGAACCGCCGCCATGGAGGCAGTCAGCAGATTTCCGGAAATCTGAAGAGCGGCAAGAAACACCGTCACCGACAAAATGGTACGGAAGGTGTTGGACTTTCCCGTGAGGTACAGGCTCCCCTGCCGCTGAAACTCTGATTCATACACGTCGGCAAATCCGTCGATAATCTTGTAGCAGGCCAGGAAAAATATTACCGCCGACTTGTGAAAGCTGTACTCTCCCTGAAACCAGAGGAACGACAGATGCAGAGCCGCAGCCGCAGCCGCAGCCCCGCAGGTAGCCGCCCGCAGCCGCAGATAGTCCCCGAAGGTATACTCCTGCTTTCCGTCTGTGATCTGGAAGGGGCGAATGCCGAAATAGGCGATAATAAACATCTGCTGGCCGTAGGTAGAAAAGCCGAACCCAAAGATTCCTCCCTCGTCCTCCCCCACCATTCTCATCACGATAAAGGCCAGCACCATGGAAGCCAGGGCATACACCCCGCTGCCCACCGTGTTCCAGATCACATTCTGTCGCTCTCTGCGGTCCCCGTCATACACCAGAAACCGTTTCACAAATTCTGTCATATTCTCATCCTCTTCCGCGGAAATTCTGGATCACCAGAATGGAGGTCAGCATCCGCAGCATATATTTTACAGCCACTCCCGGCTTTAAATAGCTCTCTCCGCCTTTCCGCTCGTCGATCACCACCGGCACCTCCGCCACCTTTGCTCCCTGATGAATCAGAAGAGAGATAGTGTCAGGCTCCGGCCCGTAATTCATCCGATAAGCAAATTTTTCCATCATTTCCCGGTCAAACATCCGCATTCCCGAAGTGGGGTCGGTGACTCTGGCCCCCGTTGTCAGCCAGATGGCCAGGCCGATCATCCGGCTTCCCACCATCCGGAGAGAGAAATCTTTCCTTTGATCCACAAAACGGGAGCCGATGACAATGCTGTAGCCCTCATCCATCTTTTCTTTCATTTCCGACACATATTCCGCCCGATGCTGTCCGTCTCCGTCAAACTGGACCGCGTAGGAGTATCCTCTCTCGCAGGCGTATTTCATTCCTGTCTGAAAGCAGCCCGCCAGACCCAGATTGACCGGAAGGGTGATATGATTATACCCGCCTTCCCTGAGAATCTGCTCCGTACCATCTGTAGAACCGTCGTTGACCACCACATAGTCCAGATCCGGATAATTCCGCATCAGGTTTTCCACCACAGTCTGTATGTTTTTTTCTTCATTAAATGCCGGAATGATCAGTATTACCTGGTTCATGTTTCGTTTTCCGTCCTGTCTGTAAATTTACCTGCAGCCTGCGTCCCGCCGGCCGGCAGGTCATCCTGCGGCTGCTTCAGCATCTTCCGCCGGCCGGCTGTCTCACAGCCTTTCTGCCTCTTTGGCCGGCCATCTCACGGCCGCTTCAGTATCCTCATCGCTGCCTCAAACAGCCACACTTCCCCGTACACCGCCGCCAGAAAGATCCGGGCGGCCAGCATATGAAGAGGCCCTGCTCCCAGATATCTGCGGTAATAGTAGAGCTTGCTCCGGTGAAGAATCTCCTGCTTCTTCGCCAGTCCCGCCACGCTCCGGTCAATACTCACCGAGTGGGCATGGATGTATTCCGCATCCGTGACCAGCACCACTCCCAGTCCCCGGGCCTTCAGTTTCTGCGCCAGAATCTTCTCCTCACAGTAAAGAAATACCTTCCGATCAAAAATCTCTTTCCCATATTTTCCCGGAAACGCGCTCATTTTCAGCACAAAAAAGGAACCGGGCACGGCCCCCGCCATCCGGCTTCCGGCCGTCCCGCCCCGGGGAAGGCGCCGGGGCGGAGTGATCAGCCACGGCTTAAAAACCCTTCTGCAGATGGGGCCGGTGTCCAGCAGATCCCACCAGAACGGCAGCAGATCCCAATAGGAAAACAGCCGCTTTCCCTCAGGAGAGGCCACCATGGCGGAAGCCGCAGCCCCGTTTTCCGTCTTCTCAAGCGCCTCCCTTACTTTGCGGATGCACCGGTCCGTCACATGGATATCCGGGTTGGCGATAATCACATATTCCGGCTTCCACAGCCGCACCGCCTCGTCGATGCCGGCCTGATTGCCATAGCCGTAGCCGCCGTTTTTCTCTGTCCGAAGCAGGGCGATTCCGGGATTCTCCTCCCGCCATCCGCCGCTCACTCCCCCCGCAAATGCGGACAGCTTTTCCCAGGAATCGTCGGCAGAATGGTTGTCTACCAGCAGAATCTCGTCGATCTCCAGGCTTTCTTTCAGCTCTCCTGCCAAACCTATGGCCGTATCCGCATCATTATAATTTAAGATAATACATACCGTCTTACCCATTTCCGGCTTCCCTCTTTTTCCTGCGCCCGTCGATGACCTTCATGCCGAACCGCCGGCTGATCCACAGCCGCAGCCCGGGGCAGATTCTGGTCATCTGGTTAAAGCACCACCAGAGCTGCATGTACATCTCTTTCCCCTTCTCCGGGGGCGTTCCCTTCCAGGGAGTGTGATTCAGGCAGTACTCATACAGCCGCCGGTAATGGTTGTGGTTTCCGGCGATCCATGGCCGCTCGTCCCCCAGGTAATGGATGATCACCGGACGCTTTTTCGCCTCCCGGAACGCTTCTTTTCCCACCTCCCGGTAAGCTCCGCAGAGCTTTTCCAGGGTAGAATAGCGAAAATACCGGTAATTGGTGAAAAAGTTATACTTTGGGGGAAGAGAACGGATCCGCCCCGACAGGGTTCCGTTGATAGTGTCCTGGTCGCAGGCAAAAAGACTTCCCGCATGAGCTCCGTAAAAATCCAGCATCTGCCTGAGCACATGCTCCCTTCTCCACCCGGCCAGATCCATGAGGATGACTCCGGAATTAAAATAGGCGTCATCCTTCTCCATGCCGATGGCTTCCTTCATTTCCTTATACACAGTGGGCTCCATCACCATTCCCGCCAGACATCCCGTCAGGCCTGTCCCGTACAGGTTTCGGATATCTCCCAGCACAATGGTGTCACAGTCCAGATACAGGGCCCGCTCCACCGTCTCCGGCAGAACCTCCGGGGCAAACAACCGCCCCATGGCGCTGATGTCAAAGCCTCTGGTGTCCACATCGTAGGGAAATTTCTCCCTCAGATCTCCCAGCTCTTCCACATAGACCTGCCGTCCGAAGCGTTTTGCCACTGCCTGGATCCGTTTCTGGTATTCCGGACTCATTCCCGATGACAGGACAAAGATATCCATGTCCTGTATCTGCCGGC
The DNA here is from genome assembly GCA_019116745.1 of Candidatus Lachnoclostridium stercorigallinarum. Lineage (GTDB taxonomy): Bacteria > Bacillota > Clostridia > Lachnospirales > Lachnospiraceae > Lachnoclostridium_A > Lachnoclostridium_A stercorigallinarum. Next base: position 24,150 of record DXBC01000121.1, on the reverse strand, counting down.
TGTGGGCCAGAAGGGAATACAGGGATGCCGCCAGATGACGGGCATAGCCGTCGTTGGACACGTATATGATGTTTACAGTCTCTTCTTTCCTTTTCATTATGGCACCTGTTTCTTACATTATAAGGTCATTTTATTTACGATTTTACAGTAACCGGCCAAAAAAGTAAATCGTATCTGGCATTTTTCCCTTAAATATGATAAATTAGGGTGGTACTGAAATCATACTTAGGAGGGTTACACTATGCGAAAGACCATTCGGCACATTGCGCTTCTGGCCTTGACAGCCGTGTTCCTGACAGGACAGACCGCGACGGCATTCGCCGATGAAAATTATGGTCCGGGTATGCTGATTGACAGCACACAGCCCGAGAATCCGAATACTGATACAACTGATACTGCTGACGTTTCCGGAGAACAGACGGACAGTCAGTCCCAGTCCGGTGCCCAGACTGTTGACCCTATTGAGGGCGGCGAGACCGCACAGACGGAAGGGACAGAACCTGTTTCCGACCCCAATATTCAGACTACTCCCACCCGGGAGATCACGGAAGACACTCCCTGTCTTCAGTTTCAGTTCCTGCGCCCCGATATGACATGGAGCGATCCCGTGCGGACGGACGTGACCATCCAGCCGGGAGCCGACGGCTTCCTGTCCATGTCCGTATATGCCATCAACCTGCCGGGAGATGTGCTCTACCGCACCTACGCCTCCCAGAGAGGCTGGAGCAACTGGGCCATGAACGGAGGCCACACAGACTGGGATACCGAACCGGTAGAAGCCGTCCAGGTACGCCTCGCCGGTGTGTTCGGCAACACCTATGATGTGTATTATACCACTACTTTAAACGACGGAACCCAGTGCGGCTGGTCCACCAGAGGCGGCACCAACGGCGCCATGGCGGCGGGCAAATACATAACCGGTTTCCGTTATTCCCTCTGGGGCAAAAATGATCCCAACGCCCCCTACGATATGGAAAATCCCCTGGTGGCCGCTGCCGCCGACGGAATTACCATCGTGGACGGAATGCCCGTATTCAGCAACGGCACCGGAGACAGTTTTACCGGCTGGGTATGGAACGACAGCGACCGCTACTACGTGGTGGACAACACCCCGGTAAGCGGCTGGCAGTATATTGACGGATACAAGTATTTCTTTGAAACCGACGGAAAGCTGGTTCAGGACCTGGAGCCATACCTTCACTCCACCGGCCCCTTCCAGATCCGGATCAACAAGCAGATGAACTGTACCACCGTCTATATTCAGGACGGAGACAACGGATACATTATCCCTTACAAGACGTTCCTGTGTTCCACCGGCGACGACACCCCTCTGGGTACCTTCCAGACTCCGGTGAAATACCGCTGGCGGCTGATGAACACAGACGAGTACTGCCAGTACTGCACCCGTCTGGGCGAGGGACTTTCCATCCTGCTTCACTCCGTAATCTACGAGAAGCCGGATCCCTACACCTTAAAGCCCAGCACCTACAACTGGCTGGGAGCTACCAAATCCCACGGCTGCATCCGTTTTACCACGGAAGACGCCAAGTGGATCTTTGACAACTGCCCCCTGGGCACTTCCATCACCGTATATGAGTCCGCGATTCCCGGTCCCTTTGAGCGGCCGGCCATCCAGCAGATGATTCCGGACACCCAGACTTACGATCCCACGGATGTGAACGTGCCGGAGAACGGGCTGCAGTGAGAAAAATAAAAGAACTGTCATAAAGCAGACAGTCCCGGAGAGAGGCCGGTGTGATTCGCTGTGAGTCACACCGGCCCCTTTTGTATTACCTGTTCCTCACATATTCCTCATAGGGAACATCCGGATCCAGCACCAGTCCCCCGTGCATGGTGGGGGCCTTCGCCGGCTTCATATAATCCCCGTACTCCGCCTTCAGGCGGCCGTCATATCCTGCCGGGGCCGGAATCTTCCGGTTCTCAAAGGGCAGGTACACCGCCCTGTCAAACCACTCCCGTTTCCAGGTATTCTTTTCCAGCTGGCTGATAAACACCGTGTCGCAGACCCGTTCTGTGTTCTTCCCCTTATACCTGGCACACAGCTTCTCATAGCGGAAAAATGCCTGTCTCATGGGAATGTGGAAGAGCCGGCCCAGCCGGTACAGCAGGCGGCCGGCCAGGGTCTTTTTCTCATAATAATCATATCGGTACCAGGTGTAGAGAACCATCCAGCAGAGCTTTACCTGAAAAGCCCACCACCTGGCCGCCAGCTTCCCGTCCGGCATCCCGTCCAGGGGAAAGATATCTATGAAAATTCCGCAGTTATACCCGGCCTTTGCATCCTCCTCGTTGAAGCCGGTGGTCCGGCTGTCCCGGATCTGGGCATGGCCCCGCAGATAATTTTCCTCCGTGTATGCCGTCTGCAGCTTCAGCCCTTCTTTCAGCTCTTTCGGAGCCACCTTTACGAACCGGTCATAATTCTCCCGGAGCATAACCAGGTCAATGTCGTCGTCCCAGGGAATGTATCCCCTGTCCCGCACGGCGCCGATAAGGGTGCCGCTGTCCGCAAAATACTGCAGGCCGTACTTTCTGCAGATCCGCTCCACCTCGTCTACCATGGCAAGCTGTACCGCCCACACCCGCTTCATCTTTTCTGTTATGAGATAGCCGCAGCGCTCTTCTTCCTGAAAAAAACCCCTGTCTTCCATCGATGATCCCTGTTCCTCTCTCTAAAATGTGCCGGGCGCGGTTTTCTTTGGCCCGGCGCTTTTCTGCGCGCCTGGCGCGCACTTTCTCTGTCCCGGACCCGCACTCTATCCCAGCACCTTCTTAATCAGCCCCCGCAGCTGATCAAACACCGTCCGATCCCTCATAACCAGCAGCGCCAGGAAGTACACCACCGCCCCGCCGCCGATCTGGAGAAAGGTGGTGACCGGCCCGGCCCCCAGGTTCCGGCCCAGAACCAGCACCGCCGCCAGCATCACCAGAGCGGCCAGCAGCCGTTTCCATCCGCAGCGGACTACCATCCTCGGGGAAATATATCCCCGGCACAGCCTGAAATACAGACCGGTGATCATAGTCTCTGCCAGCACGGAGGCCGCCGCCGCGCCCATAGCCCCAAACCGGGGAATCAGCATCAGGTTCATGGCTCCGTTGGCACAGGCCCCGGCCACAATCACCTTCGCGCTCTGGGCCCGCTTTCCGCAGGGAGTGAGAATCTGACTTCCCATGCAGTCACTGAACCCCACAATGAGGACCAGGGGGCTGCACAGCCACAGCAGGCGGATCACCGGATCGTACTCCGTTCCCAGAAACCAGGGCACAAAGCAGGAGGCGATTCCCGCCAGCCCGAAGGTGATGGGCAGGCCCAGAAGCAGGACAAAATCCACGGAACCGCCGATTCTCTCCCTCACCTCCTCCTGCCGGCCCGCGCCGAACAGATAGGACATTCTGGCGGACATCACCGCATTAAAGGAGATAATCAGAATCTTCGCCATGTTTACAAATCCGGTAGCGTACTCATAATAGCCGTTTTCCGACTTGTCGCTGCCGGAAAACCAGCCGATCATAGTCTTGTCCAGGATGGTGTACACCGACGTGGCTATGGTGGGAATAAAGTATACGATCACTTCCTTCAGATGACGGCGGATCCGCAGGGAACGGATATCCACCGGATCCACAAACTGTCCCAGATATCCCCACATGGAAATGTTTCCCAGCAGGCCGGTGGCCGCCAGCAGGGCAATATACAGCAGGAGATCCCCGCTGTCCTTCACAAACAGAAACATCAGGGCGATTCCCGTCAGCTTGATCACCGTATTGCGGATCACAATGAGGCGGTACTGCTCCATCCCCCCGAACATCCAGGAAATGTCAAAGGCCACCGCCGCCAGCGTCATGGTCAGAGCCGCATAGTAGGGGGCGTAAGCCTTTGAAAAAGCGATCACTCCCAGCCAGACCACCAGGCACAGAGCCGTGGTGCCGGCGCACAGCAGCTCAATTTCCCAGAACACCCGGCTCCTTTCTTTCCTGTCATCCCGATGCCTGGCAATCTCCCGCTGTCCGTAGGAGGCCGTTCCCAGGGCCGCCAGAATGGAGAAATACTGCACCACCGAACTGGTATAGCTCTGGATTCCCACCCCGTTGGTCCCCAGCACCCTGGCGATGTAGGGGGTGGTGATAAAGGGAGTGATCAGGGTGAGTATCTGATACAGCAGATTGTAGGTGTAGTTTTCCCGGATACTGGGCGCAGCGCCGTCGTAATCCTTCCTCTTTTTCCTGCCAAACATGGGAGTTTTCCGTTCCTTTCCAAATCAGTTAAATCCGATTTTATCACAATCCCGCCGGCGGCGCAACGGGCGGGCGCCGGTTTGACATACACCCGCAAATCGCTTATAATTGTGAGTACTGATTCAGGAGGAATTGACGTGAAATTCGGAGTGATTATTGTAACTTACAACCGTCTGGCCCTGCTGCGGGAATGTCTGATGAATGTCTTTTCCCAGACCGTTCCCTTCCACCGGATTCTGGTGGTGGACAACCACAGCACCGACGGCACCGCCCAATATCTGGACAGCTTGGAGTATCCGGAGCTGACCGTTCTCCATCTGCCGGAAAATATCGGCGGAGCCGGCGGCTTCGCCAGAGGACTGAAGGAAATCGCAGCCGGCGACTGCGACTGGGTTCTCATCATTGACGACGACGCCATGATCGAGTCCCGATATATGGAAGAGATTCAGCACGCCATTACCGGAAACCGGTACCTGGCCTACTCCGGCACAGTGAAAACCGGCGGCGTCATTGACACTTCCCACCGCCGTCTGCTGACCAACCGCTGTCTGATGTTTTACACCCCGGTGCCGGAGACCGCCTATGAAAACGAGACCTTTCTCTACGATGTGAGCACCTTCTGCGGACTGGTGTTAAAGGTCTCCCTGATCCGGAAGATCGGGCTTCCCAAAGCCAGATATTTCATCTGGTTTGACGACACGGAGTACTGCCTCCGCTTCCGGAAGTACACCAGGATTCTGAACGTCTGCAACGCAGAGCTGGATCACCGGACGGCTCCGCCGGAAAAAGCGCCTGCCGTTTCCTGGAAGAACTTCTACGGATTCCGCAACGCCATCGACATCGGCCTGACCTATTCCTCCTGTCCGGCCGCCTATCTGGCCTACATCCGGCTCAATCACCTGGCCCACATCGCCATCGACGGCCTGCTGTCCCTGTTTGGCAGCAAAAAGGCAGAGCGCCGCTACCGGATGAAGATTTACCGGGATGTGCTCCTGGGAATCGGGAAAAAACCGGGCGGCATGGACCGCCGCTATCCGCCGGGATCGGGATTTCAGAACTGACCCCCGCCGGGCAGATGGAAAACCGCGCCCGCCAGGCAGATGGAAAACCGCGCCCGCCGGATTTCCGACCGCGAAAATAAATCAATCACAGGAGATCAATCATGCAAGCAATCATTTTAGCCGCAGGCATGGGAAAACGCTTAAAACAGCTCACCCGCAACAATACCAAATGTATGGTAAAGGTTAACGGCGTCCCCCTGATCAACAGGACTCTTCGCCAGCTGGACAGCCTGGATCTGTCCAGAATCATCATTGTCACCGGATATGAAGGTCAGAAGCTGCGGGACCACATCGCCGCTCTGGATGTGAAAACTCCCGTCTGCTTTATTGACAATCCCATATATGACAAGACCAACAACATTTACTCCCTGGCTCTGGCCAGCGAATATCTGGTGGCGGAGGACACTCTGCTGCTGGAATCCGACATTATTTTCGAGGACTCCGTGCTCCGCTGCCTGGTGGAGGATGAGCGGGAGAGCCTGGCACTGGTGGCCAAATACGAGTCCTGGATGGACGGCACCTGCGTAAAGCTGTCCGAAAACGACGACATTGAGGCCATGATCCCGGGAAGCAAGTTCTCCTTCCGCGACACCGGCGATTATTATAAGACTGTAAACCTGTACAAATTCAGCCGTTCCTTCTCCGCCACCCACTACGTGCCCTTCCTGGAAGCCTACACAAAGGCCCTGGGCAACAACGAATACTACGAGCAGGTTCTCAAGGTGATCGTCATGCTGGACAACCCCGGCATCAAGGCAAAGCGGCTGGATGACTCCCAGAAATGGTATGAAATCGACGACATCCAGGATCTGGACATCGCCGAGTCCCTGTTTGCAGAGGATAAGGACCGCCTCTCCCTGATCCAGAGACGGTACGGCGGCTACTGGCGGTATCCGAAAATGCTGGATTTCTGCTATCTGGTCAACTGCTATTACCCGCCGAAAAAGATGCTGGAGGAAATGAAGGCCAACTTTGACAGCCTGATCTGCCAGTATCCCTCCGGCATGTACGTCAACTCCCTGCTGGCCGGCAGAAACTTCGGCATCCGCCAGGACCAGATCGTCCCCGGAAACGGCGCCGCAGAGCTGATCAAGCTCCTGGTGGAAAGAATGGACGGAAAAATGGGCGTGATCCGGCCCACCTTTGAGGAATACGCCAACCGCCGCGATAAAGAAGACGTGGTGGTCATGAACCCCGCCGACGGGGATTTCCGGTACGGCGCCGACGACATCATGGATTTCTTCGGAAATACGGACATCAAAAACCTGGTGATCATCAATCCGGACAATCCTTCCGGAAACTATATTCCAAAGCGCGATATTCTCCGGCTGGCCGCCTGGACAAAGGAGCGGGGCATCCGGCTGATCGTGGATGAATCCTTTATCGACTTTGCATCGGAACAGACGGAGGAAAATGACCCGGCAGACGGCCGGAATGTCTCCCCGGCAGGAGCCGGCACCATCCTTGATGAGGCTCTCCTGGACGAATATCCTCACATGACCGTGGTAAAAAGCATTTCCAAATCCTACGGAGTTCCCGGCCTGCGCCTGGGAATCGCCGCCAGCGGAGACAGAGAGCTGATCGCCTTCCTGAAAAAAGAAGTGGCCATCTGGAACATCAACTCCCTGGCAGAGTTCTACCTCCAGATCGAGGAGAAATACCGGAAAGACTACGCCGCCTCCTTAAAGCTCCTGCAGGCGGAGCGGAGCCGGTTTGCCGCAGACCTGGAAACCATTCCCGGAATCCGCGTCCTTCCCTCCCAGGCCAACTACCTGATGGCGGAGCTGACCGACTGCTCTTCCAGATGGCTGACGGAGCAGCTCTTAAACCGCTTCAACATCCTGATCAAGGATCTTTCCTCCAAGATCCCGGGAGACCGCCAGTTTATCCGCATCGCCGTCCGCAATCAGGCAGACGATACGCGGCTGACAGAGGCGCTGAGGGAAATTATGGCGAAAGGCTGAGCAGACAAAAAAGGATGGAAAATCGCTCCCGCGATTTTCCATCCTTCTCTTATTACATCCCCAGTTCCCGCTCCGCCGCGTTCATGGCGGACTCGATCACTTTGTCCATGTCGTAGTATTTATACTCGCCCAGCCTTCCGCCGAACAGCACGTTGGTTTCCCCGGCCGCCAGCTCCGCGTATTTCTGGTAGAGAGCCTGATTTTTCTCGTCGTTTACCGGATAGTAAGGCTCCATGCCTTCCTTCCAGGTCACGGGATATTCTCTGGTGATCACCGTCTTCTCCTGAGTTCCGAACTCAAAATGCTTGTGCTCAATGATTCTGGTGTAGGGAGTTTCCCGGTCGGTGTAGTTTACCACGGCCACGCCCTGGTAATTGTCCGTGTCCTTTACCTCCGTCTCAAAGCGCAGGCTCCGGTACTCCAGCTTTCCGTAGCAGTAATCGAAATACCCGTCAATGGTGCCGGTGTAGATCACTTTCTCTCCCAGACTGTCGTAGTGCTCCTTATCCTTCAGATAATCCTTTTCCAGCTCCACGTCGCAGTTTTCAAAGAGCTTCTCTATGATCACGTTGTAGCCGCCCATGGGAATTCCCTGGTAGCGGTCGTTGAAATAGTTGTTGTCGTAAGTGTAGCGAACGGGAAGGCGCTTGATGATAAACGCGGGCAGATCCCTGCACTCCCGGCCCCACTGTTTTTCCGTGTATCCCTTTACCAGCTTGCGGTAGATATCCATGCCCACCAGGCTGATGGCCTGCTCTTCCAGGTTCTTCGGCTCTCCCTGGATGCCCTTTCTCTGCTCTTCAATGATGGAACGGGCCTGGGCCGGAGTGGAAATTCCCCACATTTTGCTGAAAGTATTCATATTGAAGGGCATATTGTACATCTGCCCCTTGAAATTGGCCATGGGGCTGTTGGTATACCGGTTAAACTCTGCCAGCTGATTGACAAAATCCCAGACTTTCCGGTTGCTGGTGTGAAAAATGTGAGCGCCGTACTTGTGCACGTGGATTCCCTCGATGTCCTCACAGTACACATTTCCTCCCAGATGGTTTCTGCGCTCCACTACCAGACATTTCTTTCCCTGCTTTGCCGCCAGATAAGCGAACACGCCGCTGTACAGTCCGGCTCCCACCAGCACATAATCATATTTTTTCATCTGTTATGTTCTCCTCGTTCTTATTGCCTGCCGCGGCAGACCGGTCCCTGTTCCGCCTGCTTTTCGCAGACGGCCTTTCTGATCACACAGCCTGTTTTATAATACATGGCCTTTCTTTTTCATGACCTCAATCACCTGATCCACATACTTTTCACAGGTGTCGTGATCCGGCGCTTCCACCATCACCCGCACCACCGGCTCAGTTCCCGACTGGCGCAGCAGGATCCGGCCGTCGTCTCCCAGGGCCTCTGTCACCTTTGACACCTCCGCCTGAACGTCTGCGTCCTCCTGGGCCGTCTTCTTATCCTTTACCCGCACGTTTTTCAGTACCTGAGGATAGATCTCAACTTCAGCCGCCAGCTTATCCAGGGGCTGTTTTTTCTCCAGCATCACTTCCATCACCTTTAAAGAGGTGAGAATCCCGTCTCCTGTGGTGGCGTTCTTGCTGAAAATAATATGTCCCGACTGCTCGCCTCCCAGGCAGTAGCCGTTCTGAGACATATTCTCATATACGTACTTGTCGCCCACCGCCGTCTTCTCGTAGCCGATTCCTTCCCGGTCCAGGGCTTTGTACAGGCCGAAGTTGGACATGATGGTGGTGACGATCTTATTTCCCACCAGGGCTCCCTGCTCCTTCATGTACTTTCCGCATATGTACATGATCAGGTCGCCGTCCACCAGATTGCCGCTGCAGTCCACCGCCAGGCAGCGGTCCGCGTCTCCGTCGTAGGCAAAGCCCACGTCGCAGCCCTTCTCCACCACGTACTTCTGCAGGCCCTCAATGTGAGTGGATCCGCAGTTCGTATTGATATTCAGGCCGTTGGGTTCGTTGTTGATCACATGGGTCTCCGCTCCCAGGGCGTCAAACACGCTCTTTGCAATGGCGGAGGCGCTTCCGTTGGCGCAGTCCAGGGCCACCTTCCTGTTCTTAAAAGAGCGGGTGGCAATGGAGATCAGATAGCCGATGTAGCGGTTTCTGCCTGCGGCAAAATCCACTGTCTTTCCGATGTCATCCTTGGTGGCGAAGGGAATCTCCTCCATCTCGCCGTCCAGGTACTTTTCAATCTCCTCGATCACGCTCTCTTCCAGCTTTTCCCCTCTCTCGTTGATCACCTTGATGCCGTTGTCATAGTAGGGGTTGTGACTGGCGGAAATCATAATGCCGCAGTGAAATCCTTCCGTGCGCACCACATAGGAAACGCTGGGAGTGGTGGTCACGTGAAGCAGATAAGCATCCGCTCCTGAAGCCGTAAGTCCCGCCACCAGGGAATACTCAAACATATAGCTGCTCCGTCTCGTATCCTTTCCGATGACGATCCTGCATTTCTCGCCGGGATTTTTCTTTCCGTAATACCAGCCCAGGAAGCGGCCCACTCTGTAGGCGTGCTCCACCGTCAGATCCACATTGGCTTCTCCCCGGAAGCCGTCTGTTCCAAAATACTTGCCCATGCTTCTGTCACTCCTTTTAAATCAGTTTCAAGTATCTCTCCAGCGCGTCCTGCCAGGACGGAAGACGCTCGAAACCATTTTCTGTCAGCTTTTCCTTGCTCATGCGGCTGTTGAAGGGTCTGGCTGCCTTTGCCGGATACTCCGCGCTGGTCACCGGCGTCACCTCCACGCTGTCCATGCCCGCCTGCTTAAAGATCTCGCAGGCAAACTCAAACCAGCTGCACAGGCCTTCGTTGGTGGCGTGATAGCGGCCGTATTTGTCCGTCTGAATCATATCCACCAGCAGTCTCGCCAGGTCATAGGTGTAGGTGGGGGATCCGATCTGGTCGTTTACCACGCTGACCTTTCCCCTCTCCTTTCCCAGACGAAGCATGGTCTTGATAAAGTTTTTGCCGTTTACGCCGAACACCCAGGCAATGCGGACGGTAAAATATTTCTCCAGCAGCTCTTCCACTGCCAGCTCGCCCTCATATTTGGTCTGACCGTACACATTTAAGGGGTGTCTCTCGTCGTCCGGCTCCCAGGGCCTGGTGCCCTGGCCGTCAAACACGTAGTCCGTGCTGATATACATCATGGGAATGTCCAGCTCTCTGCACACCACGGCAATGTTTCTGGTGCCTTCCCCGTTGATTTTCCGGCACAGCTCCACATTATCCTCAGCCGCATCTACTGCAGTATATGCGGCGCAGTGCATCACCGCATCAGGTCCCACTTCTTTTATTACCCGCTCGCAGGCCGCAGCGTCGGTGACGTCCATGTTGTCCACGTCCGTTCCCACGCCCTCGATCCCGCGCTTGGCCAGCTCATTCATCACGTCATGGCCCAGCTGGCCGTTTACGCCTGTCACAAGAATTTTCATTATAACCGCTCCCCGTACATTTTCTCAAAATAGCTGGTGTACTCACCGTTGATGATGTGCTCCCACCATGCCTTGTTGTCCAGATACCACTGGATCGTCTGCTTCATGCCCGTGTCAAACACATACTGAGGCTTCCAGCCCAGCTCCGTCTCCATCTTCGTCGGGTCGATGGCATATCTCCGGTCATGGCCGGGACGGTCCGTCACAAACTTAATCAGGCTCTCCGGCTTGTCCAGGGCCTTTAAGATGGTCTTTACCACTTCCAGGTTCGTTCTCTCATTGTGGCCTCCGATGTTGTACACCTCGCCCACGCGGCCCTTCTCCAGAATCAGGTCGATGGCTACGCAGTGATCAGACACATGGAGCCAGTCTCTCACGTTCTCTCCCGTTCCGTATACCGGCAGCTCCTCGTCCGCCAGAGCACGGCTGATGATTAAGGGGATCAGCTTCTCCGGGAACTGGTAGGGGCCGTAGTTGTTGGAACACCGGGAAATGGTCACCGGAATTCCGAAGGTTCTGTGGTAGGCCATGACAAACAGGTCTGCGCTGGCCTTGGAGGAAGAGTAGGGGCTGGATGTGTGCAGCGGCGTCTCCTCCGTAAAGAACAGATCCGGGCGGTCTAAGGGCAGGTCTCCGTACACCTCATCGGTGGATACCTGGTGGAATCTCTTGATTCCGTACTCCTTGCAGGCGTCCAGCAGAGTGGTGGTTCCCATCACGTTGGTTCTCACAAAACTCTCCGGGTCCTCGATGGAGCGGTCCACATGGCTCTCCGCCGCAAAGTTTACGATAATATCCGGCTTCTCCGTCTCAAACAGGTCAAATACAAACTTCCGGTCCGCAATATCCCCGCGGATAAACTTATAATTGGGGGCGTTCTCCACCTCCGTCAGGTTCTCCAGGTTTCCCGCATAGGTCAGAAGATCCAGGTTGATGATCTGATGCTCCGGATATTTCTTTACCATATGGATTACAAAATTGGAACCGATGAATCCGGCTCCGCCTGTCACTACGATTTTCATGTCTTCCTCCTTCACCGGGCGGCCCGTGACGGCCGCCCTGTTCTCTCTTTATTTTCGGACCGCCGTTATTCTCCTGACAGCTTGTCCACGTATTTTCCGTCCAGCACGTCCTTTAAGTACTTGCCGTACTGGTTTTTCTTCAGTACCTCGTAGGCTTCCAGCACCTGCTCCTTGGTGATCCAGCCGTTTAAGTAGCCGATCTCCTCCAGGCAGGCAATCTTCCGGTGCTGATGGGTCTCCACCGTCTTCACAAAGTTGGTGGCCTCCACCAGGGATTCATGGGTTCCCGTATCCAGCCAGGTAAAGCCCTGACCCAGGAGAATCACGTCCAGCTCTCCGTTTTCCAGATAGATCCGGTTTAAATCGGTGATTTCCAGCTCGCCTCTGGCGGAGGGCTTTAAGTTCTTCGCGTACTCCACCACCTTGTTGTCGTAGAAATACAGGCCGGTGACGCAGTAGTTGGACTTCGGCTTCTCCGGCTTCTCCTCGATGGAAATGGCCTTGCCGCTCTCGTCAAACTCCACGATGCCGAACCGCTCCGGATCGTCCACGTAGTAGCCGAACACAGTGGCTCCCGTCTCCTTGGCCGCTGCGGCGCGAAGACGTTTTTTCAATCCCTGTCCCTGGAAAATGTTGTCTCCCAGGATCATGGCCACATGGTCGTCCCCGATAAACTCCTCGCCGATGATAAAGGCCTGGGCCAGACCGTCGGGGCTGGGCTGCACCGCGTAGGAGAGCTGAATGCCGAACTGATGGCCGTCTCCCAGCAGAGACTGGAACCTGGGCGTATCCTCAGGAGTGGAAATGATCAGAATATCCCGGATTCCCGCGTCCATGAGGACAGAGAGAGGGTAGTAGATCATGGGCTTGTCATAGATGGGAAGGAGCTGCTTGGACGTCACCTTCGTCAGAGGATAAAGTCTGGTACCGGAGCCGCCGGCCAGAATGATTCCTTTCATATGTGTACCTCCCGTATATGGAATTATTTTTCACCGTAGTATGTTTTCTATATCATCATAACGTAGAACCGTAAAATATACTTTAAGTATCTTTTACTTTATTATTAACAAAAACATAGAAATTACTGCAAAATGGCCATATAACACATCAAATATACTATAGAAGCCGCTAAAATTCAAGGAAAACAAGGCTTTCTGCCAAGAAGAAGCCGGGCCTCTCCAAAGAAAATCATTCCGGAGAGACCCGGTTTTATCCGGTCAGAGAACAGCGGACCCGGCGCCTGCACCGGCGCAGATAAAATCCGGCGTCCTTTCCCCCTGTCAGAACAGCGGTCCCACCGTCAGAAACAGAGGCGCGAATACCAGGGAGACAATGGTCATCAGCTTGATGAGAATGTTGATGGACGGGCCGGAGGTATCCTTAAAGGGATCTCCCACCGTGTCTCCCACCACAGCCGCCTTGTGAGGCTCGCTGCCCTTGCCGCCGTGAGCGCCGCCCTCAATGTACTTTTTCGCATTGTCCCAGGCTCCGCCGGCGTTGGCCATGAACACAGCCATGAGCACTCCCGTCAGGAGAGCTCCCGCCAGAAGACCGCCCAGGGCATCCGTTCCCAGACAGACCCCCATGACCAGGGGAGCCGCCACGGCGATCAGGCCGGGAACCAGCATTTCCTGCAGGGCCGCCGTAGTGGAAATCCCCACGCAGGAGGTGTAGTCCGGCCGGCTTTCTCCCTTTAAGATGCCGGGATCCTCCCGGAACTGCCGACGCACTTCCTCGATCATGCGGTACGCCGCCTTGGAGACGGATTCCATGGTGATGGCGGAAAACAGAAATGGAAGCATTCCTCCGATAAACAGTCCGATGATCACCTTGGGATTTAAAATATCTATGGTTTCCAGATGAACCGCCTGGGCGTAGGACACAAAGAGGGCCAGGGCCGTCAGGGCTGCGGAGCCGATGGCAAATCCCTTTCCGATGGCTGCCGTGGTATTTCCCACGCTGTCCAGCCGGTCCGTAATGTCTCTCACGCTCTCATCCAGGCCGGCCATCTCCGCGATTCCTCCTGCATTGTCCGCAATGGGCCCGTAGGCGTCCACGGCGATGGTGCTTCCCGTGGTGGCCAGCATTCCCACCGCCGCCAGAGCGATGCCGTAAAGGCCTGCCGCCATGTAAGAAGCCAGAATTCCCACAGAGATAAAGAGAATAGGGGCTACTGTGGACCGCATTCCCACTGCCAGACCGGAGATAATATTGGTGGCAGGGCCGGTTTCCGACTGCTCCGCAATCCGCTTCACCGATTTATATTTGTCGGAAGTGTAAACTTCCGTCACCTGTCCGATGACAAATCCTACCGCCAAGCCTGCGATCACCGCTCCCCCTTCCTGAAATCTTCCGAAAAACAGCTGGCTGAGTCCCAGAGAAGAGACAATCACGATCACATAGGCCACATAGCTGCCGAAGTTCAGAGCCTTCTGAGGATCTCTGCCTTCTCTTCCGCGGACAAAAAATGTTCCTGCCATGGATGCAATCACACCTGCTGCCGCCAGCGTCAGCGGGTAAAACGCCCCCGCCGCCTCCCAGGCCACTACTCCCAGAGTCACCGCCGACACAATGGCTCCCACATAGGACTCAAACAGGTCGGCGCCCATGCCGGCCACATCTCCCACGTTGTCTCCCACGTTGTCGGCAATCACCGCCGGATTTCTGGGATCGTCCTCAGGAATTCCCGCTTCCACCTTTCCCACCAGGTCCGCGCCCACATCGGCGGCCTTCGTGTAGATTCCTCCGCCCACCCGGGCGAAAAGGGCGATGGAGGAGGCTCCCAGGCTGTAGCCGGTCAGCACGTCCACATTTCCCGTCAGCAGATAGATGGTGCTGGCCCCCAGAAGTCCCAGTCCCACCACGCACATTCCCATGACTGCTCCGCCTTTATAGGCGATGCCCAGAGCCTTTCCCATTCCGCCGGTCATGGCTCCGTTGGCAGTGCGCACATTGGCATCCGTGGCCACCTGCATGCCGAAATATCCCGCCAGGGTGGAGAAGGCAGCCCCCACAAGGAAGCAGAGGGCCGTAATCCAGTTCCCGATCCCCACGCCAATGAGCAGGAAGAGCACCAGCACAAACACCACCAGCATACGGTACTCCGCCCTGAGAAATGCCTGTGCCCCTTCCTTGATGGCGCCGGCAATCTCCCGCATTCTCTCATTTCCCATGTCCTGCTTTCTCACCCAGGACGCCGTCGCCAAAGCAAACACAAGAGCGGCAGCTCCCACAACAGGAATTACCCACATCAGCGACTTCATAATACTCACCTCCTGAATTTCCGAAGCCGTCAGTCTTTCGTTCTCCTACGGCTCCGGATTGTTTCTTCTGATACTATCTTAATCCTTTTTCTATCTATTCGTCAATAAAATCATATATTTTTTGAATATTTTGTGTTGTTTGTCCAAATTATACATAAGGTTCTTTTCCTGGTAAATTCTTTCCCGGAAAGCAAAAAAGACAGAGCCTTCCGCCCCCCTGGGCTTCCGATCTCTGTCTTTTTTTGCCGTCCGCCGCCCTTTCCCGGCGGCGGACACTTATTTTTCCGCGTTTTCATCACGGATTTTCATTCATCTTTGCCAGCTTTGCCGCCTGGTCCGCGGCGATCAGGCTGTCAATGATCTCCTGAATGTCTCCGTTCATAATGGAGTCAATTTTGTAAAGAGTCAGCTTGATCCGGTGTTCCGTCACACGTCCCTGGGGGAAGTTGTAGGTGCGGATCTTCTCGGACCGGTCTCCGGTGCCGATCTGGCTGCGTCTCTCCTCCGCCTCCGCATTCTGCCGTTTCTCCAGCTCCATGTCATAGAGCTTGGAACGGAGCAGGCGAAAGGCCTTTTCCTTGTTCTGAAGCTGAGACTTCTCCGTCTGGCTGTAGATCACAATTCCCGTGGGAATATGTGTCAGACGCACTGCCGAGTCTGTGGTGTTTACGCACTGACCGCCGTTTCCGGACGCCCGCATGACATCGATGCGGCAGTCGTTCATGTCGATCTGCACGTCCACTTCCTCTGCCTCCGGCATCACCGCCACCGTGGCGGTGGACGTGTGAATACGGCCGCCGGACTCTGTCTCCGGCACCCGCTGCACCCGATGAACGCCGCTCTCATATTTCAGCTTGGAATAGGCTCCTTTTCCCGTGATCATGCAGACCACTTCCTTAAAGCCGCCGATTCCGTTTTCGCTGACGCTTATCATCTCCACTTTCCAGTGCTGATGCTCCGCATAGTTTACGTACATGCGGTACAGCTCGGAGGCGAACAGCGCCGCCTCGTCTCCGCCGGCGCCGGCGCGGATCTCCATGATGATGTTTTTGTCATCGTTGGGGTCCTTGGGGAGAAGAAGAATTTTCAGCTCTTTTTCCAGCTCCTCGATCTTTCTTCTGGCGTCGGACAGCTCTTCCTTTGCCAGCTCTCTCATCTCCTCATCTGACTCGTCCTCCAGGATCGCCAGACTGTCCTCCACATCCTGCTTTGCCTTTTTATAGGCAGTATAGGTTTCCACCAGAGGGGCCAGATCCGACTGCTCTTTCATCAGCTTGCGGAACCGGCTCTGGTCCTCCGCGACCGAAGGATTGTTCAGCTCCTGCATCACTTCCTCATAGTGAATCAATATATCGTCCAATCTATCGAACATGACAACCTCCTGCTTATTTGCCGGCCTCCGGCAGTACTCCCCGCACCACCCGGCAGTTTCCGGCGTCGTCCCTCACAACTTTCACATCTTCAAAACCGTTTTCTTTGAGAAGCTCTTCCACAGCTTCCCCCTGATCCCATCCGATCTCCAGATACAGACGTCCGCCGGGCTTTAAAAACGCCGGGCTCTCCGCCGCCAGCCGGCGGTAAAACTTCAGTCCGTCAGCGCTTCCGTCCAGGGCCAGTCTGGGCTCGTAATCCCGTACCTCCGGCTCCAGCCCGTCGATCACTTCCGTGGGAATGTAGGGCGGATTGGACACGATCACATCGTAGGTTCTCTCCCGGTCCAGGGCAGAGAAAAGGTCGCTTTCCAGGAAACGGACATTTCCTCCCAGGCGGCGTCCGTTCTCCCCGGCCACCTCCAGAGCATCCGCGGAGACGTCCCCCGCGTCTACCTCCTCATAGCCGCCCAGAACCGCCAGGCTCACCGCAATGCAGCCGGAACCGGTGCACAGATCCAGAACCCGTATATGTTTCTCCCTGTTTTCTCCAAGCACCAGCTCCACCAGGGTTTCCGTATCCTGCCGCGGGATCAGCACCCGCTCATCCACAAGGAAAGTCAGCCCCATAAATTCCTGGTTTCCCGTAAGGTACTGAAGGGGCACCCGGGATGCCCTGGCCAGAACCGCGTCGCTGTACTCCCTGGTTCTGCCGTCCGTAGTGGGAACCTGCTCTTTCTCCTTCAGAAGAAAATGGGCCAGATCCATCTGAAACGCCTCCAGAAGCAGATATCTGGAATCCAGTTCCGCTTCCCGGATGCCGGCGTCTGCCAGCCGCTTTTCTCCCCATTTCCAAAGCTCAAAAAATGTCATACTGCTTTTTCCTCCCCGCCTTTCTCCGGAAAATTTTCCGCCAGATAGGCTCTCCAGTCAAACACCGACTCCACGGCGGCGATGGCCACCTCGATCATGGAGTCATCCGGCTCTTTGGTGGTCAGGCCCTGCGTCCACAGTCCCGGCTTGCTGATCAGGTTGATCAGGCCGCCGTCGCTTCTGCCGGCGATCCTGAGAATCTCATAGGAAATGCCGGCGATCACCGGGATCAGCACGATCCGGCTGAGAATCCGCAGCCACAGCGTATCCGTCCGGATCACCATAAACAGCAGAATGCTGATCAGCATGACAAAAATCAGGAAACTGGTGCCGCAGCGCTTGTGGAACCGGGAGCTTTTCCTCACATTTTCCACAGTCAGCTCCATGCCGTGCTCCACGCAGTTGATGCACTTATGCTCCGCCCCGTGATACATAAAGGTTCTGTGAATCTCCTCCATCCGGGAAACCAGCAGCACATATCCGATAAAAATCCCCAGACGGATCAGGCCCTCGATAAACGCCATCAGCGTCTCAGACAGAATAAAGTTTCTCAGAACATTGGCCAGCAGCAGGGGAACGATCATAAAAATCACCACCGCCAGCACCACGGAAAAGGCCATGACCGCTCCCATGAGCACCTTTTCCATCTTTTCTCCGAACACACGGTCCAGAAACAGCTCAAACCGCCCCGGCTCCCCCGCGTCCTCGTCGTCCTCAAAAAAGCTGGCAGAAAAAGTCAGGGTTTTCATTCCAAGGATCAGAGAGTCGGCAAAGCTGAAGATTCCCCGGACAAAAGGCAGGGAAAAGAATTTCACCTTTTCCGTCATGCTCACATAACGGTCCTTCTGCACCTCAATCTCCCCGTCCGGCTTCCTGACTGCCGTGGCGTAGTCATCTCCGTTTTTCATCATGATTCCCTCGATGACCGCCTGACCGCCGATTCCTGAATATTTCATGGTCTCACCTCCGTTGTCTCACGCAGGAGCAAAGTTTCCCGCATAACAAAAAACAAGGTTGAAGCATAGCGTTTCCACTAGACTCCAACCTCTTTTTAACCTTAGCTCTTACTTCGTAATGCCATACTTACGATTGAACTTATCAATACGTCCGCGGGCTGCCGCAGCCTTCTGCTGGCCGGTGTAGAAAGAATGACACTTGGAGCAAACCTCTACGTGAATGTCTTTCTTGGTAGATCCGGTCACGAACTCGTTTCCGCAGTTGCAGACAACCTTTGCCTGGTAATAAGCTGGATGGATTCCTTCCTTCATGATTTTCACCTCTCAATTCTAATTTTGCGGTTTCCAACCGCAGGCGTCGATTTCACGCACTCTATGTCTGATACAGACAGCTTAAAAAGTATATCACAGTTTTTTCTTATATGCAAGCGGTTTTTCCTCAGAAAAAGCGGATTTTCTTTGCGCTTTCCACAAACTCCCGGTTGTTTCTGGTGCGGGCAAAGAGGTCCAGAACCTTCTCCACCGCCTCGTCCGCCTTCATGGAATTGGTGGCCTTGCGGACAATATCCACCGCCTCCATCTCCTCTTTTGTGAGCAGAAGGTCGTCCCGTCTGGTGCCGGACTTTAAGATATCCACGGCCGGGAAGATCCTCTTCTCGGAGAGCTTTCTGTCAAGCACCAGCTCCATATTGCCGGTTCCCTTAAACTCCTCGTAGATCACGTCATCCATACGGCTGCCCGTATCGATCAGGGCCGTGGCCAGAATGGTCAGACTGCCGCCTTCCCGCATATTTCTGGCCGCTCCGAAAAACCGCTTGGGCATGTGGAGAGCCGCCGGATCCAGACCGCCGGAGAGCGTCCGCCCGCTGGGGGGAACCACCAGGTTGTAGGCCCTGGCCAGTCTGGTGATGCTGTCCAGAAGGATGATCACATCCCGTCCGTGCTCCACCAGGCGCTTCGCCCGCTCAATCACCATCTCCGAAACTCTCTTGTGCCGCTCCGGCAGTTCGTCGAAGGTGGAATAGATCACTTCCACATTGGGACCTACAATGGCCTCCTTGATGTCCGTCACTTCCTCCGGGCGCTCGTCGATGAGCAGAATAATCAGGTGCATGTCCGGATGATTGGTAGTCACCGCCTTTGCCACCTGCTTGAGCAGGGTGGTTTTTCCTGCCTTCGGCGGAGACACGATCATGCCTCTCTGGCCTTTTCCAATGGGGGAGAGCAGGTCCACCACCCGCATGGCCGTGCTCATCCGTCCCCCCGGCATTTCCAGATGGATTCTCTCATTGGGGAAAATCGGCGTCAGATCCTCAAAATTCGGTCTCCGCTCCGCCACTCCCGCCGGATAGCCGTTGATGGTCTTCACATAAAGAAGGGCCGCAAACTTCTCCGCCGGACTCTTCACCCGCTTGCTTCCCTGGACAATATCGCCTGTCTTCATATTAAAACGGCGGATCTGAGACGGCGCCACATATACGTCGTTGTCTCCCGGCAGGAAATTTTCGCAGCGGATAAACCCAAATCCGTCGCTCATCACTTCCAGAATGCCTTCCGCGTCCTCGCCGCTGTCCAGCTCCTGAAGATCGGGGCTGAGGTTGGGCATATCGCTCCGCTCTACCCTGGCATTGCCGTTTCTGCTGTAGCTGCCGTGGGAATCTCCGTGGTAATTTCCCCGATTTCCGTGCTGGCCCGCCTGGGACATATTTCTGGCTGCCCCGCTCCGCTCTCCCTGGCTCCCGTTTCTGACTGTACTGACTGTACTGTCAGTGCCGCCAGCGCCGCTATTTTGCTCGCCCTGAGACTCCGCCGGGCCTTCCGTCTCCGCAGCAGTTGTTTTCTCCTGTTCCATTCGCTCCGCTTCTTCACAGAGCATATCTATCAGCTGTGATTTTCTGAAACCGCTTACACCCTTCAACCCCTGCGCCTTTGCCATATCCCGCAGCGTAGCTAAAGGTAACGTCTCTAACTTTTCGCGCATATTATTTCTCCTTTTTTCATTTTCACATGGGGATTTTTCTTAGATTCGTCGAAATGATGCTGTAAAGCATAGGAACTCATACTCTATTATTATATACTCAATTCCCGGAAATGGAAAGCAGATTTTTCTGAATTTGTCCATCCGCCTTTGAAAAAGCTGTTCCCGCAGCAGCCGCCAGAGTGGCTCCCTCGTCTGCCAGGCTCATGGTCTCCACCCTGCCGCCGGCCGCAAACGCCGGGCCCCGTCCCCCGAAAATGGTGGTATAGCCTTCCCGGTCCGGGAGATATCCATGAGTGGCCCGCTGCAGCTTTCCGGATTCAGAGGTGATCTCCGGCGCCCCCCAGCCGTTCTGAAAATACACGCCTCTCCCGCCTTCCAGCATAAACGCGCAGGAACCGTCGGCGCCCATGGCAGCCGCTTCCTTTCCCGTATAGACTGCCGCCGCCAGCCCGCGCTCCTTAAATTCTTCCAGCACTTCCCGCACCTGGCCGTACAGCCGCCGATCCCTCACGTAAATATAGCAGGAGCCGTCGCACTCTCTGGCCAGAACCCGCCAGCTTTTGACTTTTCCATTTTCCGCCGTCAGCCACCGGCGGCGGGCAAAATACCAGTTGGGACAGACTGCCCGGTCCACATCCATCTGATAGTGATCTCCCAGCACGGCCACATTGGCCCTGTCTGCCCAGCCCATCTCATTTAACAGACGGAAAATCTCCCCCAGCCTCCGGTCGTGCCGCCTGAGAGCCTCTTTTGCCTCCCGGCTTTTCACCCCGTAAAGATGGCGGTTGGTATCCACATCCGTAAAATGCACCAGAGTCAGGTCCGGCTGTCTGGTCTTTAAGGTATACAGCAGGGACGCCTGGACAAAATCGTCCAGCTCCGGCTGGTGCACGCCCTTTCTCAGATGGCCGAAACGCATCTGCAGATCCATCTCGTAAAGGGGACTTCCGTTGATGCAGGAAACCATAATCTGATTCTGCCACGGCCGGTTGGGGAGCACTTCCGGCAGGTTCCAGCGGATTTCTGCCCCGCCGGTCACCGGCCATAAAAGGGCCGCCGTCTTTCCTCCCTTTTTTCTCACCAGATCGTAGAGAGTCTCCCCCCGCACATATTTTCTCTGCCAGAACCAGTCGGGCTTTTCTCTCTCCGGCTGAATTCTCAGGTTGTTTACAATTCCGTGCCCCGACGGATATTTTCCCGTGACGATGGTGGTGTGGGCGGGGTAAGTCAGGCTGGGGTACACGCTTTTCACCCGCTCGCACACCGCCGCCTCCCGCCAGAACCGCCCGAAATTGGGCAGGGACTTTAAAAGAGGCAAATCCTCCGTCCCCACCGCGTCCAGGGAAATCACAATCATGGGATGGCTGTTTTTCCGGTTTTTCATTCTCTCTCCCCGCTCTCCGCTGATCTGCGCAAAAATTCCATGTGCTCCCCCACCTGCTTTTCATAGCCGTTTTCCGTGGGATGGTAAAAGGTGATCCCCTCCATTCCACTGGGAAGATACTGCTGTTTCACGTAGTGATTGGGGTAATCGTGGGCATATTTGTAGTCCAGCCCGCGGCCCAGCTTCGCCGCGCCCCCGTAATGCCTGTCCTGAAGATGGGGCGGCACCGGAAGGGTCCGGTGGTCTTTCAGGTACTCTTCCGCCTTTTCCAGAGCCATGTAGGAAGCGTTGCTCTTCGGAGCCGTGGCCACATAGGCGGCGGCCTCCGACAGGATGATCTTTGCTTCGGGCATTCCCACTCTCTCCACTGCCAGAGAGGCGCTCACCGCCACGTTCAGGGCCTGGGGATCCGCCAGCCCCACATCCTCCGCCGCGCAGATCATGATTCTTCTGGCAATAAACTTTATATCCTCCCCGGCGTAGAGCATCCGCGCCAGGTAGTACACAGCCGCATCCGGGTCAGACCCCCGCATACTCTTAATAAAGGCGGAAATGGTGTCATAATGGCTGTCCCCGTCCTTGTCGTAGCGGACGGCCCGCTTCTGAATGCACTCCTGGGCCACGTCCAGATCGATCCGGATTTTTCCATCCGCCCCCCGGTCCGTGGTGAGGATTCCCAGCTCCACCGCGTTTAATGCCGACCGGGCGTCGCCGCCGGAGGCGTCTGCCAGAAAATCCGCGGCTTCCTCCGTGATCTCTCCGCCGTAGCTGCCCATTCCCTTCTTTTCATCGTATACCGCCCTGCGGATCAGTTCCTTCACATCCTCTTTTTCCAGAGGCTTCAGCTCAAAGATCTTTGACCGGGAAAGAAGAGCCCCGT
This sequence comes from Candidatus Lachnoclostridium stercorigallinarum, assembly GCA_019116745.1. Lineage (GTDB taxonomy): Bacteria > Bacillota > Clostridia > Lachnospirales > Lachnospiraceae > Lachnoclostridium_A > Lachnoclostridium_A stercorigallinarum. Next base: position 1,681 of record DXBC01000121.1, on the reverse strand, counting down.
TTACCTCAAAATAGGGATTTTCCGTGGTGGCGCCGATGAGAATCAGGGTGCCGTCCTCCACGTAGGGCAGAAGATAATCCTGCTGCCCCTTATTGAAGCGGTGTATCTCGTCCACAAACAGAATGGTCTTTTTCCCATACATTCCCAGACTGTCCTTGGCCTCTCTCACCACGTCTTCCATGTCCTTTTTCCCCGCCACGGTGGCATTGATCTGCCGGAACTGGGCGCTGGTGGTGTTGGCGATCACCTTTGCCAGGGTGGTTTTTCCCGTTCCCGGAGGTCCGTAAAAAATTACAGATCCCAGTTTATCCGCCTTGATGGCACGGTAGAGCAGCTTATCCTTTCCTATAATATGTCTCTGCCCCACCACCTCGTCCAGAGTCTCCGGGCGCATCCTGGCCGCCAGGGGAGATTCCTTCTCCATGGTGTTCTCCCTCATATAGTCAAATAAGTTCATAGTCTTCCTCACTTTTCAATCCACCAAAAGTTCATCCACTGTAACAAAAGTATATCCTTGCTCTTTCAGGGTGTCAATCACTTCCAGGGCCGCGTCCACCGTGGTTTCGTAGGAGTCGTGAAGGAGAACGATCCTGCCGTCCCCGGCGTTTTTTACAATGTGATCCGCTATCTTTTCCCTGTCCAGCACCTTCCAGTCCAGGGGATCCACATTCCAGAAGACCGGTTCCATATCCGTCACCCCCGCCAGCTCCTCGTTCCACTCCCCGTAAGGAGGGCGGATATACACGGGAAGAACGCCGGATGCCGCCAGTATCTTCTCATTGGTCTCGGCGATCTCCCTTTCCGCCTCCTCCAGGGGAATTTTTGTCAGGCGGACATGGCTCAGGGTGTGATTTCCGATCAGGTGGCCTTCCTCAGCCATTCGCTCCACCAGGTCCTCGTTTCCGTCCACACTGTTTCCCAGGAGAAAAAAGCTGGCCCGCACATCCCTCTCCTTCAGCCCGTCCAGAAGTTCCGGGGTGTACACCGGATGGGGGCCGTCGTCAAAGGTCAGGGCCATCAGCTTCTGCTCCTGACCGCCAGAATCTCCCGCGGACTCCTCCGGGGCCGACACCGCCCGGATCCCGTCCCGTTCCAGGGCTGAAGCCGCCTCCCCTCTCCATATGCCGTAGCTCATCCAGCCTATAACCGCCAGGACGGCGGTCCACAAAAGGATCTGATTTCTCATATTTTTTCTCCTGCCGCGCCGCCCGCTTTCTCCCTCGTCTGTCCCGGAGGAAATTTCATACCGGACTGAAGCAGGCGGGCTCACCGATGCCTTATGATCATTATATGCAGCCTCAGACGGCAAAATCCCCGGAAACGCCTGATCCCATGGCGTTTCCAGGGAAATATGTCCGGCATTCCGGAGGAAGTATGCCGAGGCTGCTGACTCCGGGCATCATCCGGAGATGATTTCCCGGATCAGGGCCGGATATTCATTTATGTGAGTTCTTACATATGTACGGGTAAATCCGGCAAACCTGAGATTCCTGTTTATCAGTCCCCGCACAGTACGCAGATTTTTCATCGTCGGATCTTCTTTATAGGCTTTCAGACTCCGATACAGAACCGTCATGGTCCTCTGCAGGGCGTCCACCCTTGTCTGGCATTCCAGCATACGGATCCCCGTATTTCTCTGCTCAAAGCACTCCGTTATCAGTTCCGCCGTCATCTGCGCCTC
>DXBC01000120.1 GCA_019116745.1 Candidatus Lachnoclostridium stercorigallinarum | reverse complement strand
GCCTGGAGCAGGTACAGCAGAGGAATGAGCAGCACTCCCTGGCGGAGCACAGACAGCACCGTGGCCTCCAGGGCATGGCCCACCGACTGGAGACTGTTCATATTCACAAACAGGAACCCGATTACCGGCCCGGAGAGCATGTAGGCCGTGAGCATTTCCACGCCGTAGGCCACCACCTCGTCGTCGTTGATAAACAGGCGGATGATTGGCTCCCGGAATACAAAATACAGCATGGTGGCCAGGACTCCTGTCACCAGACAGCTTCTTTTCGTAAAGCTCTCCACCTCCCGGAACCTTTTTCCGTCCCCGGAACCGTAGTTATACCCCAACAGGGGCTGTACGCCGTTGGCCAGTCCCATCTGGAGAAAGGTGATAAACATATTGGCCTTAAACACAATCCCGATGGCCGCCACCGGCGCGTTTCCATAGACCACCAGCATCTGGTTCAGCACGACAGTGGAAACGCTCATCAGGGCAGAAAAGATGGCCGTAGGCAGACCGGTGGAGCAGATTCTGGTGAGAATCCCGTCTTTCCAGGTAAAATCCTTCCATGAAATGGAGAGAACCCGGCTTTTTTTCAGGAAATACCACAGGTAGTAGCCGCTGGCCATGATATTTCCCAGGGAAGTGGCGATAGCCGCCCCTGCTGTTCCCTGCCTCAGAACGCTGATGAAAATGGGATCCAGCACGATGTTGGCAATGGTACCAATCATGCTTCCCACCATGGCCTCCCTGCTGGCCCCCTCCGCCCGGACGATAAAGCTGGCCGCCGCCGACCAGATGATAAAGGGCGCGCCCCAGGCGATGTGCAGGGTATATCCCCTGGCAAATTCATAAGTCTCCGCGTCCGCGCCGAACACTCTGAGAATGGGATCCATGAACAGGATCAGCAGAGCGGCAAAAAACACTCCCACAAATACGGAAGCACAGGTCACGAAGGAAGAGGCCGCCCGCACCCGCTTCTCATTTTTCTCACCCATGGCCATGGACAGCACGGTGCTTCCTCCCATGCCGAACATGTTGGCAAAGGCCATCATCAGAATAAATATGGGATTGGTCAGGCTCACCGCCGCCACCTGAAGGGGATCCCCCGTCTGTCCCACAAAAAAAGTGTCCGCCATGTTATAGAGAACCGTCACCAGACTGCTGATCACGCTGGGGACGGCCATGACAGCCACCGCCTTTGACACTTTCATGGAGCTCATCAGCTCATGCTCATATCCCTGTTTTTCCATGTCTGTCCTCCCTTTCGTCCAGATTTTTCAGCATCTTTCCGGCTATTTCCAGAAAGACCTCTCTTTCCTCCGGCGTGATTCCCTGCAGAAGGATGGCCTCCGACTCTTCAATCTCACGCCGCAGAGCCTCCTGCACCGCCTCAGCCTTCGGCGTGAACACGATCCGCTTGTACCGGCCGTCCTTTTCTTCCGGAATCCGGCAGATCAGTCCTTTTTCTTCCAGCAGCTTTAATGCTTCCGTGGCTGTGGACGGCCGCAGGCCGAACTCTTTCTCAATCTCTTTCTGGTAGACGCTTCTCTGCCTGCTCTCCACCAGAATATAGTCCAGAATATTTCCCTGAGCCCCGCTGATGCCGATGGCCTCCTGCACCTGCCTGGAGCGGCGGCGCAGCCGGTTGGAAATCCGGTTGATCATTTTTCCTGTTTCCATATGCCTCTGTCCTTCTTTCTGTCTTTCTCTCTGTTTCCTAATTACTTCGGTTCCTAAATATATTAGGGTGAATCCTCGGAATTGTCAACGGTTTTTTCTGAAATCCGCCGATTCGCGAAATTTACACGGTCTTTTGTGAAACCAGTCGTAAATAATTCCGTAATTGAGTATTGCCATCACGCTGACGTAATGACATATACTCTGGTACACGGAGAAAGGAAAGACCGTGATGAAGAAGATCAAAGAAGTAAGCCAGCTTGTGGGAGTGAGCAGACGAACCCTGCAGTACTACGATGAGGAGGGGATTCTCGCAACAGACAGAGACGCCGGAAACCACCGCATCTACGATCCGCCGGCCCTGGAACGGATCTGGCAGATCCTGATTTACAAGGAGCTGGATTTTGAGCTGAAGGACATCCGGCAGCTGCTGAAAGCAGACGAGGAGCAGAAAAACGTCTGCTTTAACCGGCAGATAGAGGCCATCAAAAACCAGATGATCACGCTCCACGTGCAGATGAAATTCATCTCCCTGATTCAGGTTTGCGGAATGCCCCCCAGGCCGGAGGAGTGCAGCGGGAAGACATATGCGGAACGGATCCGGGAGATCCGGGACAGCATACGCAGAGACATCCTGAAGAAGGCGGACGGAAAGTGAAACTGCGAAGCCGTATCCCGGAATCAGGTTTTGTTGTATACTGTACAGGAACAATCAATCAGTGAAAGGAGAACAGGGAAATGGAACAAATCATGCAAAAGATGAATATGAAAAAGGCGGTATCGGTATTGCTGCTGGCTGTACTGCTGCTTTCCGTGAATGTGATTTCAAAGGAAGCCGGCAACCCGGAAAACCACGCAAAAACCATACAGGCGCTGGACGACAAGAAAGCGGACGTTCTGAAGCTGACAGCGGCTTCCACAGCCGCCTCCACAGCCCTTGCGGCAGTTCCGGGAGATTCCACAACGCCGGTAGCCAACAAGCTGGCGGATCTGACCTCCTGCTTTCTGGCAATTCTGATCGTTATCTTTCTGGGGAAAATCCTGGTTTCGCTCACAGGCTACGCCGCTTTCTCCATCCTGATTCCGGCAGCCTGCATTCTGCTTATCATCGGGATATGCCTGAACCGGACGGTGCTGAAAGTTCTGGCAGGAAAAGTGGCGGCGTTTGGGCTGATCATGTTTCTGGTCGTCCCCATGAGCATAAAGGTCTCTGCCCTGGTGGAGGAGACTTACAATGTCAGCGTGGAGACCGCCCTGGAAGAAGCGGAGGACATCACAGAAGAAATTGACGAGAACTCCGATTCCGAGGGTAATTTTCTGGATAAAGCTCTGTCCAAAATCAAGGACGGAGTGACCGGAGTGCTGGAGAAGGGAGAAAACCTGCTGAACTACTACATTGAGACCGCTGCCGTCATGATTGTCACCTCATGTGTGATTCCCATACTGGTGCTGGTGTTTATGATCTGGGTGGCACATATTTTATTCGGAGTATCGGTCCATGTGCCGAAGGAGATGCCCGGATGGATCTCGTCGAAGATTCCCCATCACGGTTCTGACAAAGACGTATAAACCTGCTGCAGATGTATAAAATCCCCCGGAAACGAATAGGATGTAAAAACAAGTTTTCCGGGGGATTTCCGTGAAAGAATATATCGAGGAACGGGCGGTAGCCATTGCCAATTACATCATAGACTGTAACGCCACAGTCCGGCAGACGGCGAAGAAGTTTGGGATCAGTAAGAGTACGGTGCATAAGGACGTCACCGACCGCCTGGAGCACATCAACCCGTCTCTGGCCGCCCGCGCCCGAGTCGTGCTGGACATCAACAAATCCGAACGCCACATCCGCGGCGGAATGGCGACCAAGGAAAAATATCAG
>DXBC01000119.1 GCA_019116745.1 Candidatus Lachnoclostridium stercorigallinarum | reverse complement strand
GGGCCGGGGAAAGGCTGACGATAAACCAGATATTCCGGAATACCCAGTTCCAGGCCGGCACGGCGCACTTCATCCTTGAACAAAAGGCGAAGAGGCTCAATGATTTCCTTGAAATCTACATAGTCCGGCAGACCGCCTACATTGTGATGAGATTTAATCACTGCAGACTTTCCGAGGCCGGATTCGATAACATCCGGATAAATGGTTCCCTGAACCAGGAAGTCCACGGCGCCGATCTTTTTGGCCTCTTCCTCAAAGACGCGGATAAACTCTTCTCCTATGATCTTCCGTTTTCTCTCCGGATCCGTCACACCGGCCAGCTTTCCGTAGAATCTCTCCTGAGCATTCACCCGAATAAAGTTCAGATCGTAGGGACCGTCGGGACCAAATACTGCTTCCACCTCGTCCCCCTCATTTTTTCTCAGCAGACCGTGGTCTACGAATACGCAGGTCAGCTGTTTCCCCACAGCTTTTGCAAGAAGCACGGCTGCCACGGAAGAATCCACTCCGCCGGACAGGGCGCAGAGGACCTTTCCGTCTCCTACCTTTTCACGGATCTCGTGAATGGTTGTCTCCACGAAAGAATCCATTTTCCAGTCGCCGGCGCATCCGCAAACCTTATATACAAAATTGGAGAGCATTTTCTTGCCTTCCTGGGTGTGGAGAACTTCAGGATGGAACTGAACCGCATACCAGTTTTTCTCCGGACGCTCCATAGCGGCTACGGGACATACCGGGGTATGGGCAGTTACGCGGAAGCCTTCCGGAGCCTCAGCAATATAATCGGTATGACTCATCCAGCAAATGGTTCTGGGAGAAACATCCTCAAAGAGCTTGGAACTGTTGTCCACTTCTACTTCCGTCTTTCCGTATTCGCTGACCGGTGCAGTTTCCACTCGGCCGCCCAGCTGGTATGCCATCAACTGAGAACCGTAGCAGATGCCCAGCACCGGGATGCCCAGATCATAGATTTCTGTAGGGCAGGTCGGTGAATCATCCTTATAAACGCTGTTGGGACCACCGGTAAAAATAATCCCTTTGGGAGCCATCTCCCTGATCTTCTCCAGACTCAAGGTACATGGGTGTACCTCGCAATAGACATTGCATTCTCTGACCCTTCTCGCAATCAACTGGTTGTACTGACCTCCGAAGTCCAGCACAATAATCATCTCACGGTTCATCAGAATCCTCCTTTTTCATTTTCAGTGTCTACTAATTATAGAATAGGGAAACTCAATTGACAAGTTTTTTCGACAAAAACTTTTTCAAGCCGGCAGAGACACCTGATTATGACTTTCCTCACTGCACAAATGTCCGGTTGCTGCGGTGGATATTCACTCAAAAGTTCCTCTCACCGTTACCTCTCCATTTTCCATCATGATGCGGCCCATGGACAGAACCATGTCCAGGGCCAGTGTCTCTCTGTTTATCAGCAGAATATCTCCGTCAGCTCCCCGGCGGATGTGACCTTTTTCTGAAAACTCCAGTGTTCTGGCAGGATTGCTGGTGGCAAGGGGCAGCACCTTTTCCAGCTCCATTCCCTCTTCTTTCACCAGCTCCGTTATCTGACGATAGACGGCTGATACACTGGAAACGCCGATTCTCACCAGATTGCCCTCTTCGTCATAGTCCGACCAGCTTCCCTGACCGTCAGAACTTAAAGTCAGCCGTTCAAAATCCGCCCCGGCTTTTTCAGCGCGGCGAAGGGCCTCTGCCACTTCCTTATCCGGGCCGCAATCGCAGGTGATGTCAATATATCCGCCCATTGCCGCAAATTTCAGAGCCTGTTCATACAGATCCCAGTTTCTGGCCACATGAGTGGGACGAAACGTCTTGATGGGAATGGACGTTCTGTCCAGAGCTTCAAATACCGGCTCCAGCCCTCTGGGATCATCTCCCATATGAAGGGTGACGATGCCCGGCTTTCCGCTGAGCATGCCCGCCACCCGCACGTCGCTGGCCGCCCGGATCAGCTGATCCACGGAAATATTGGGGGCGCGGTGATCTGAAATCGCCAGCTTCAGCCCCAGAATTTCGCTGATAAACACAATGTCCTTCTTCGTATCTCCCGTGATGGTCACGCTCGGCCAGCCATAGGATCCGGTAAGGCAAAAGGCGGTAATGCCTTCCTCCCGAAGGGCCTTTACCTTGGCCAGAAGATTTTCCACACTGCGGGTAATTCCGTCAGTCCCCAGAAGTCCCACCACAGTAGTCACGCCTCCCCGGATCAGCTCTGAAAGGCTGGCTTCCGGCGCCCGCGTGTGAAAACTGCCTTCTCCTCCGCCTCCCGTCAGATGCACATGCTGATCAATGATTCCCGGCGCGAGGATTTTTCCCCTTCCGTCAATAACCTGACTGTCCTCATAGCATACCGGAATATCCCTGTCCATTTTTTCTATCTTTCCGCCGCAGACCATGACATCCATAACTCCCAGATGTTCCGGGGCATATACATCTGCTCCCTTAATAATCAGCATTTTCTATTCCTCCAGATATTTTTTTACATATTGTCCTGTATAAGACTGGGGGCAGGCCGCCACTTCTTCCGGCGTTCCCTTGACAATCACCGTGCCTCCCTTGTCTCCGCCTTCCGGTCCCATATCTATGATGTAATCCGCCGTCTTGATCACATCCAGATTGTGTTCAATCACTACCACTGTATTCCCACCGTCCGACAGTTTCCGCAGAATGTCCACCAGTTTGTGAACATCCGCAAAATGCAGTCCTGTGGTAGGCTCATCCAGCACGTAAATGGTCTTTCCCGTCCCCCGCTTGCTCAGCTCTGTGGCCAGCTTGATTCTCTGGGCCTCACCTCCCGACAGCTCTGTGGAAGGCTGTCCCAGCTTGATATAGGACAGACCCACGTCATTGAGCGTGGCAATCTTTCTGTATATGGAAGGAACATTCTCAAAAAATTTCAGAGCTTCCTCCACTGTCATATTGAGGACATCATAAATATTTTTCCCCTTATATTTTACCTCCAGAGTCTCCCGGTTGTACCGCTTGCCGCCGCAGACTTCACAGGGAACATATACGTCCGGCAGAAAGTGCATCTCGATCTTGATAATACCGTCGCCGCTGCACGCCTCGCACCGCCCGCCCTTTACGTTAAAGCTGAACCGTCCCTTCTTATAGCCCCGTTCCTTTGCATCCGTGGTGGCTGCAAACAGATCACGGATCATGTCAAACACTCCCGTGTACGTGGCCGGGTTTGACCTGGGAGTCCGGCCGATGGGCGACTGATCGATGGCTATGATTTTATCTAACTGCTCTACTCCCTCAATTTCCCGATGCTTTCCAGGGATAGTGCGCGCCCGATTCAGCTGCTTTGCCAGAGATTTATATAAAATCTCATTGACAAGAGAAGATTTTCCCGAACCGGAAACACCGGTCACACAGGTCATCACTCCCAGGGGGAAGGACACGTCAATGTTTTTTAGATTATTCTCCTGGGCGCCCCGCACCGTGAGCCAGCCTGTGGGTGTGCGGCGCTCCTTCGGCACCGGAATTTTGATCCGCCCGCTCAGGTAAGCTCCGGTGATGGACTCCCTGCATTTCATAATCTGTTTTGCCGTACCCACAGCCACAACCCGGCCGCCGTGCTCTCCTGCTCCCGGGCCAATATCCACAATGCAGTCCGCCGCCCGCATGGTATCCTCGTCATGTTCCACTACAAGCACGCTGTTACCCAGATCCCGCAGATGGAGAAGCGTTTTCAGCAGCTTGTCATTGTCCCGCTGGTGCAGGCCGATACTGGGCTCATCCAGAATGTAGGCCACGCCAACCAGACCGGACCCGATCTGGGTAGCCAGCCGGATCCGCTGGGCCTCTCCGCCGGACAGAGTTCCCGTGGCCCGGGAGAGGGCCAGGTAATCCAGTCCCACATCAATGAGGAAGGAAACTCTGGCTCTGATCTCCTTTAAAATCTGGGCACCGATAGACTCCTGCATGGGCGTCAGCTGCAGCCCGTCAATAAACTCCCGGAATTTGATAATGGACATATTGGTGGCGTCATAAATGTTTTTATCCCCCACCGTCACGGCCAGAGATTCCTTTTTCAGACGCTTTCCGCCGCAGGTCTGACAGGGGGTAATCCGCATAAACGTCTCATATTCTGCCTTCATGCTGTCAGAAAACGTCTCCCGATACCGACGGTTCATATTCTGAATCAGACCGTCAAAAGCCACGTCATAAACTCCCTGTCCCCGCTGTCCTTTATAATGTACTTTGACCTGATGTCCATCGGTTCCGTAAATCAGAATATCGTGAATCTTTTTCGGATAATCCTGGAACGGAGTATCCAGATCAAAATGATACTCCTCGCACAGGGCCTCCAGAATCGCTCTGGTAAAGCTTCCCTTTTCCGTGCAGGACTGCCATCCCAGCGCGGCAATCGCCCCCTGGTTGATGGAGAGGGATTTGTCAGGAATCAGCAGATCTTCGTCAAACTCCATCTTATATCCCAGACCGAAACAGTCCGGACAGGCTCCGAACGGATTGTTGAAGGAAAAGCTTCTGGGCTCCACCTCATCAATGCTGATCCCGCAGTCCGGGCAGGCGAAATTCTGACTGAAATTGGTAATTTCCCCTTCCTTTTCCACCATCATCAGACCGCCGGCCAGCCCCAAAGCCGTCTCGATGGAATCCGTAAGGCGCTTCTGGATTCCCTCTCTCACCACCAGGCGGTCCACCACAATCTCAATGTTATGCTTGATATTTTTGTCCAGCCGGATCTCCTCGGACAGCTCATAAAGGCTGCCGTCAATGCGCACCCGGACATAGCCGCTCTTTCTGGCATGTTCGAGAACTTTTACGTGCTCGCCCTTCCGCCCGCGGACCACAGGAGCCAGAAGCTGGATTCTGCTCCGCTCCGGCAGGGCCATAATCTGATCCACCATCTGATCCACTGTCTGCCGCCGGATCTCTCTGCCGCACTTAGGGCAGTGGGGAATACCGATTCTGGCATAGAGAAGCCTCATATAGTCATAAATCTCCGTGACTGTGCCCACAGTGGAGCGAGGATTTCGGTTGGTGGATTTCTGGTCTATGGAAATAGCCGGGGACAGCCCCTCGATATTTTCCACATCCGGCTTTTCCATCTGCCCCAGGAACTGCCGGGCGTAGGAGGAAAGGGATTCCATATAGCGCCGCTGGCCCTCCGCGTAAATGGTGTCAAAAGCAAGGGAGGATTTTCCTGAACCGGAAAGACCTGTAAGCACTACCAGTTCATTTCTGGGGATATCCACCGATATATTCTTCAGGTTATGCTCATTGGCTCCCCGTATTTTAATATACTGTTTTGCCATTGTACTATCCTTTCTGCTGTCTGAAACCTGTCCAGCCGCCAAAAAGCGGCAGGTTGCTGCCAAACCACAGTCCTTCAGACCCGTTTTCATCTCTGTTTTTCTTTCTGCCGCAGGA
>DXBC01000118.1 GCA_019116745.1 Candidatus Lachnoclostridium stercorigallinarum | reverse complement strand
GGAATGAGTATGAAAGACAGGATGGGAGTTTATGAATATGCGGCCAATGTCCTTCGGATAAAAGAAAAGACGGTGCTGGAATATCTGAAAACCAAAAGCACTGTGGAACTGGTAAAAAAGAAAACGAAAATTTTTTATGAGGGGAAAAAGCCGGAATACGCAGCGCTGCTGGTGGAAGGCGTCTTCCGGAGCTATTTTATCAACGAGGAGGACTGCGAGGTCACAGACTGCCTGGTAAACCAGCCGGGAAATTCCCTGATGCCGGGCTTTGATCTGGAGGCTCCTGCGCCGGCCACTGTGGAATCTCTGACCGACGGGCAGGTATTTAAAATCCGGTTTTCCGATCTGCAGGAGCTGTTAAAAAGCAGCCAGGAGATCAGGACGCTTTATCAGGACCGAATGCAGAGAGCCGGCCAGTATCATCTGGAAAAGGCCCGGGTCATCTCCGGGTGCACAGCGGAGATGAAGTACCGGTGGTTTCTGAAAACCCACCCGGGAATGGTAAATCAGATTCCGGACAAGCACATTGCAGCCTTTCTCCGAATGTCTCCGGTGACCTTAAGCCAGATCAAAAAGAAGATGAGAGAGCAGGAAGCAGCAGAATAGGGCGGAAAACCGCCGGACCGGCCGCGGACATTAAAAGGATGTTCCGTGGTCTTTTTTTGCCCTGCTCTGGTCCGGATCCCCACTTTTCCTTTCCGTCTGTGAAAATTTTTGCCATTTTTCCGGTTTATATCCCTGCTTTTCCACACCCGGTCCCACCGATCTTCCCTAAGTCCCCACAATCGTCTCCAAAATGCCGAAAAACCCAGAATTTTCCAGCAAAAAGCGCGCCATTTTCCGCGCTTATTTTTTTAAGATTTTCTAAAAAAATTCTTGCCATTTATCCCTAAATGAACTAGAATAATGTTACATGGTGGTAAAAAGTGGTAGTAAGTGGTTTACTGTGGTAAAAAGTGGTAGACCAACGGCAGATTTGCAGTACGGTGGTGATAAAGATGTTCATGGGCGAATACAATCACACAGTTGATGCGAAGGGACGTCTTATCGTGCCTTCCAAATTCAGAGAGCAGCTTGGAGAAGACTTTGTAGTGACAAGAGGTCTGGATGGCTGCCTTTCCATTTACGCCAATGACGAGTGGACCGCTCTGGAAGAAAAACTGCACGCGCTGCCATACACCAACCCCGCCGCCAGAAAGCTCACAAGATTCCTTGTGGCAGGCGCGGCAACCTGCGAAGTGGACAAGCAGGGAAGAATTCTTCTCCCCGCTTCTCTGCGGGAATACGCGGGAATTGAAAAGGACGCTGTGCTCGTGGGCATGGGAAGCCGGATTGAGATCTGGAGCCGGGAGGCCTGGAACGGAAAGAACGACTTCGATGACATTGAGGACATTGCGGAAGAACTGGGAGGACTGCTGTAAATGTTTAAACATAAATCTGTGCTGCTTCAAGAGACCATTGACAGCCTGAATATTAAAGCGGACGGGATTTATGTGGACGGAACCCTGGGCGGCGGCGGACATGCCAGCGAGGTGTGCCGCAGGCTGGGAGACGGGGGAAAACTGATCGGCATCGACCAGGACGGAGACGCTGTTGCAGCGGCCGGAGAGAGACTGAAGGAGTTCGGAGACCGGGCGGTGATCGTAAGGAGCAATTACGAGAACATAGACGGTGTCCTGAAAGAACTGGGAATTGAAAAAGCAGACGGAATTTACCTGGATCTGGGAGTTTCCTCCTACCAGCTGGACACAGCGGACCGGGGCTTTACCTACCGGGAGGACGTGCCTCTGGACATGAGGATGGATCAGAGAAATCCCAGGACGGCGGCAGATATTGTAAATACTTACAGCGAATCAGAGCTGTACCGGATGATCCGGGATTACGGGGAAGACCGGTTTGCGAAAAATATTGCGAAACATATCGTAAAAGCAAGGGAAGAAAAGCCCATAGAGACCACAGGAGAGCTGACAGAGATCATCAAAGCGGCCATTCCGGCGAAGATCCGGGCCACGGGAGGCCATCCGGCAAAACAGACATTTCAGGCCATCCGCATTGAACTGAACCGGGAGCTGGAAGTGTTAAACCAGTCTATCGACAAGATGATCGATCTGCTGAATCCGGGAGGACGGCTGAGCATCATTACCTTCCACTCCCTGGAAGACAGGATTGTGAAGACACGGTTTCGGATAAATGAAAATCCCTGCACCTGTCCGCCGGATTTCCCGGTGTGCGTGTGCGGAAAGAAGAGCCGGGGGCGGGTGATCACCAGAAAGCCCATTATCCCTTCGGCAGAGGAAATAGAGGAAAACAGCAGAGCCAAAAGCGCGAAGCTAAGAGTGTTTGAGCGCGGCGGCGATGAATGAAGACCAGACGGCATTGAGTGAGAACAGGAGGGAAGAGAACATGGCTGCAAGAAGAGCCCCGCAGAGAATGACGGAATATGTGGACGGAAATACGGTGCGCAGGGCGGAGCCGGCAAGAGGACCGCAGCGGCAGGAGAAACGGCGCAGACAGGAGAGTACTCCTTATCTGAAGGAGCAGATCCGGAGGAACCAGGAGAGAGCGCTGACCATGGATCTGCCCTATGTAATGATGCTGTCTGCAGCGGCAGTGTGCGCCCTGGGAATCTGCGTCAGTTATCTGCATCAGCAGTCGGCTATGCAGGCCAGACTGGCCCATATTGAGACTCTGGAGCAGCAGCTGGAGAATCAGAGGGCGGAAAACGACACCCTTGAGACCAGAATCAACACCTCTGTAAACCTGGACTATATTTATAAGGTAGCGACAGAAGAGCTGGGCATGGTTTATGCCGGCAAGGATCAGGTATTGCTGTATGATCAGACAGAAAGCGAGTATATAAGACAAAATGAAGACATCCCGAACTACAACTGACGGCGGGCATCGGAATAATAAGAAGCGGATTTTTACCACTTATATGCAGGAAAAGCTGGCGATCACCGTTCTGGTGATTACGCTGGCTTTGTTTGCATTGGTTCTGGTGCTTTATAACATTATTAAAGAAAACAATGTGGAATACAGCCAGATTGTGCTGAGCCAGCATTCCAGCTATGACAGCCGGACCATTCCCTATAAACGGGGAGACATTGTGGACCGCAACGGTACCTATCTGGCGGTGAGCGACAAGGTGTACAACCTGATCATCGATGCCACGCAGATTCTGGATGGTTATGACCCGGCAGGCGGCAAGGACAAGTATCTGGATGCCACTACGACGGCTCTGGCCAACGCCTTCGGCTATGATAAGACAGAGCTGACCAACCTGATTCTGGAAAATCCGGAAAGTCCCTACATCCGTTATGCCAGACAGCTGACAGTGGATCAGAAAGAGAATTTTGAGGCTACCAGGGACGAGATGAACAAAGCTTTTTCCGAGAGCAGCAATGCCGCCGAGAAGGAAAAAAGGGTCTACGGTATCTGGTTCGAGGAGGAGTATAAGAGGTATTATCCCTATAATGAGACGGCCAGCACCGTTCTGGGCTTTTCCTCCGGCGACGGAACCACAGGAAACGGCGGAATCGAGCAGTCCTACAACAGCGTACTCACCGGCACCAACGGCCGGGAATACGGCTATCTCAACGACGACTCCAATCTGGAGACGGTGATCAAGCCGGCCATAAACGGAAGCACTGTGGTGTCCACCATCGATCTGAATGTTCAGCAGGTGGTGGAGAAATACATTAACGAGTGGATGACCACTACCGGCTCTGAAAATATCGGGGTGGTGGTGATGGATCCGGATACGGGAGAGGTTCTGGCCATGGCCACGGACCGGATGTATGATCTGAATAATCCCAGAGATCTCTCCGGCAGCTACACGGAGGAAGAGATTGCCGCCATGAGCGAGGAGGAGCAGATGGAGGCCTGGTATCAGCAGTGGAGAAATTACTGCGTGAGCGATACCTACGAGCCCGGTTCCCCATCCAAGATATTCACCATCGCGGCGGCTATGGAAGAGGGTATTATAAACGGAAACGAGACCTTTTTCTGCGACGGAGGCCAGGATGTGGCCGGCACCTATATCCGGTGCGTAAACCGTGTGGGCGGCCATGGAAACCTGACGGTGGCGGAATCTCTTATGGTTTCCTGCAACGATGTGCTTATGCAGATTGTCAGCAGAGAAGGAAAAGAAATTTTCTATAAATATCAGGATATGTTCGGCTTCACGGAAAAGACGGGAATCGATCTTCCGGGAGAGGCGGATACCAGCGGCCTGGGATATACGGTGGATACGGCGGGACCGGTGGATATGGCCACCAACTCCTTTGGACAGAACTACAACTGCACCATGATTCAGATGGCGGCTGCCTACTGTTCCGTGATCAATGGCGGCTCCTACTATCAGCCTCATGTGGTGAAGCAGATTCTCAATTCCCAGGGATCTGTGGTAAAAAAAGTGGATCCGGTGCTGGTGAGGGAGACGGTTTCCCAGTCTACCAGCAGCTTTATCAAGGACGCCCTGTTCCAGACGGTCTACGGTGCCAAGGGAACGGGAAAAGCGGCCCAGGTGGAAGGGTATGAGCTGGGAGGAAAGACGGGAACGGCGGAGAAGCTGCCCAGAGGAAACAGGAATTATGTGGTTTCCTTCTGCGGGTTCGCTCCTGTGGATCACCCGGAAGTGCTGGTGTATGTGGTAATCGATCAGCCCCACGTGGAAGATCAGCCCCACTCCACCTATGCGAGCCAGATTTTCGCAAAAATCATGGAGGAGATTCTTCCTTATTTGAATGTGTTCCCGGCCACGGAAACGACCGACGGAGGAGAAGAGGCGGGACTGCCCCAGGAAGAGGGCATCACCGACAATACTTCCGGAACGGAAACCGAAGAAACGGCTCCGGAGGAGACTGCTCCGGAAGAGACTTATCCCGATGAAGAGCTGGTGCTCCCGGAGATCGGGGACAGCGGCATTCCGGACCGGGTGCCTGATGGAGACGGTACGGAGACGGAGGGATCGCCGGCGCCCGGAAGCGGGGCGGCCGGGGAGAGCGCCGGAACCAGTGCCTCCGGAGATATTGCCGGAGCCGGAGAAACCAGTGCCTCTGGAGAAACCAGTGCCTCCGGAGAAACCGGCGCATCCGGAGATACCGCCGGAAACGGAGAGAATCAGGCAGAGGGAGAGACAGACGGCGCGGAAAGCTCCGCCGATACGGAAGCAGAATAGAGAGTATGGAAAAGCGCGGGCCCCAGGGCCCGCGCTTTTCTTTCCACATAACAGCCCGGCTGCCGCATATACTGTAGCAATATGGACGATGGGGAGAGATGTGTATGAATGAGAACCGAACCCGTCACCGGAGCCGGATCACCGTCCTGTTTCTGATTCTGGCGGCGGCAGCGGCGGCCCTCTCCGGCAGGCTGGCTTATCTGATGGTGTTCCGCTCGGAGTACTACAGCGAGAGGGCGGAGGATCTGCATCAGAGAGAGCGGACCATCAAGGCGGCCAGAGGAGAAATCATTGACCGGAACGGCACGGTGATCGCCACCAACCGCACCGTCTGCACCGTGTCGGTGATCCACAACCAGATTCAGGATCCGGAACAGGTGATATCGGTGCTTTCCGGAGAGCTGGGGGTCTCAGAGGAGACGGTGCGGGCCAGGGTGGAAAAGCGCAGCTCCAGGGAGATTATAAAGACCAATGTGGACAAGGCGGTGGGGGATAAGATCCGGGATATGCGGCTGGCCGGAGTGAAAGTGGATGAAGATTACAAGAGGTACTACCCCTATGACAGCCTGGCGTCAAAGGTGCTGGGGTTCACCGGCGGGGACAATCAGGGGATTATCGGCCTGGAGGTGGAATACGAGGAGTATTTAAAGGGAATAAACGGAAAGATTCTCACCATGGCGGACGCGGCGGGAATTGAGATTGAAAACGCTGCCGAGGACCGGATCGAGCCGGTGGCGGGAAATGACCTTTACGTGAGCCTGGACGTAAATATTCAGAAGTACGCGGAGCAGGCGGCCAGTCAGGTGATGGAGAAAAAGCAGGCAAAGCAGGTATCTATTCTGGTGATGAATCCCAAAAACGGCGAGATTCTGGCAATGGCCAGCGTGCCGGAGTTTCATCTGAACGATCCCTTTTCCCTGCCGGAGGGCACGGACGTACCGGCGGACGAGAAGGGGCGGCAGGATCTGCTGAACCGTATGTGGAGAAATCCCTGTATCAACGACACTTACGAACCGGGCTCCACCTTCAAGATCATCACGGCGGCTGCCGGCCTGGAAGAGGGAGTGGTGGATCTGGACGATCATTTTAACTGCCCGGGATTCCGCATTGTGGAGGACCGGAAAATCCGCTGCCACAAGACGGGAGGGCACGGGAGCGAAACCTTTCTTCAGGGCATGATGAACTCCTGCAACCCGGTGCTCATCGACGTGGGGCAGAGGCTGGGAGTGGATAACTATTATAAATATTTTGAACAGTTCGGACTCATGGGAAAGACGGGGATTGACCTGCCGGGTGAGGCTTCCACCATCATGCACAAAAAGGAAAATATGGGGGCCGTGGAGCTGGCCACCGTTTCCTTTGGCCAGTCCTTTCAGATCACTCCGGTGCAGCTGGCAGCCACCGTCTCCTCTATCATCAACGGCGGAACCCGGGTGACGCCTCATTTCGGGGTGAAGGCGGTCAGCGCCGACGGGACGGCCGTCCGGGAGTTTGAATATCCGGCGGGGGAGAGGATTTTGTCGGAGGAGACCAGCGCCGTCATGCGTTATATACTGGAGCAGGTGGTGGCGGAGGGAAGCGGGAAAAATGCGGCTGTCTCCGGATACCGCATCGGCGGGAAAACCGCTACATCGGAAAAACTGCCCAGAAGTCTGAAAAAGTATATTTCCTCCTTTGTGGGCTTTGCGCCGGCAGACGATCCTCAGGTGCTGGCCCTTATCACCATTGACGAACCGGAAGGCATTTACTATGGAGGAACTATCGCCGCCCCGGTGATCGCCGATGTTTTCAAAAATATTCTTCCATATCTGGGAATCCGGGCAGAGGAGGAAGAAACTGTTTCCGCATTCCGAATCTACGGTTGATTATTCCCGGAAAAAGACGTATACTATTCCGTGAATACATAAATGACAGAGGTGCGATATGATAAATGAAACTATACTGGCAATCATCATTGCCTTCGCGGTGAGCGCGATTCTCTGCCCCATCGTGATTCCGTTTCTCCACAAGCTGAAATTTGGCCAGCAGGTCCGGGATGACGGCCCCCAGGCTCATCTGAAAAAACAGGGCACTCCCACTATGGGCGGTCTGGTGATTTTAACCAGCATTATCGTCACTTCCGTATTTTACCTGAGAGATTACCCAAAGATCATCCCGGTTCTGTTTGTGACGGTAGGCTTCGGGATCATCGGTTTTTTAGACGACTACATCAAGATTGTGATGAAGCGGTCCGAGGGACTGAATCCGAAGCAGAAGATTCTGGGACAGTTTGTGATCACCGGGATCTTCTGCTGGTATCTGCTTACCTCCAATGATGTGGGAACGGCTGTGCTCATTCCCTTTACCGGCGGGTTCGACAATGGATATTATCTGGATCTGGGATGGCTGTTTATCCCCTTCCTGTTTTTTGTTGTGCTGGGAACGGACAACGGAGTAAACTTCACCGACGGACTGGACGGCCTGTGCACCAGCGTCACCATTCTGGTGGCTACCTTTATGACCGTGGTGGCTGTGGGGGAAAATACGGGAATCAGCCCCATCACCGGAGCTGTGGTGGGAAGCCTGCTGGGCTTTCTGCTGTTTAATGTGTATCCCGCCAAAGTGTTTATGGGGGATACCGGCTCCCTGGCTCTGGGCGGCTTTGTGGCGGCCAGCGCCTTTATGATGCAGATTCCCCTGTTTATCGCCATTGTGGGACTGATTTACCTGGTAGAGGTGCTGTCTGTGATTATCCAGGTGACTTATTTTAAGAAGACCGGAGGGAAGCGGATTTTCAAAATGGCGCCCATCCATCATCATTTTGAGCTGTGCGGCTGGTCAGAGACCAGAGTGGTGGCGGTATTTTCCATTATCACTGCCATACTCTGCCTGATCGCTTACTTAGGACTATAGGAGGAAGAAATGAGTCAGAAGGTTATCGTCGCAGGAACGGGAAAGAGCGGAATCGCCGCCGCGAGACTGCTGCTGGATATGGGCGGGGAGGTTGTGCTCTATGACAGCAATCCCAATCTGGACAAGGGAGAAATCCGCGGAAAATTTGACAAAAAGGACAAGGTGGAGGTAGTTCTGGGAGACCTGAAAAGAACTGATCTGCTGGGAGTGGAGCTGTGCGTGATCAGCCCTGGGATTCCCCTGGACGCTCCCTTTGTATCGGTGCTGGATGATGTGAAGATTCCCATCTGGAGTGAGATTCAGCTGGCCTATCAGTGTGCCAGGGGAAAACTGATAGCCATCACCGGAACCAACGGAAAGACCACAACCACAGCCCTGACGGGGGAGATTATGAAATCCTGGTTCAAGGATGTTCATGTGGTGGGAAATATCGGTATCCCCTACACGGAGGAAGCCCTGTCCACGGAGGATGATTCCGTCACTGTGGCGGAGGTTTCCAGTTTTCAGCTGGAGACCATCATGGATTTCCGGCCGGATATCAGCGCCATCCTGAATATTACTCCGGATCATTTGAACCGTCATAAAACCATGGAATGCTACATCGCCGTAAAGGAGAGCATCACCATGAATCAGCGGGAGGAAGATACCTGCGTGTTAAATTACGATGATCCGGTGCTGCGGGAGTTTGGACAGCAGAAAGAGCTGAAGCCGAAAGTGGTTTTCTTCAGCAGCAGGGAAGAACTGAAGGAAGGCTATTTCCTGGACGGGGACGAGATCATGTACGCCCACGGCGGAAAAAAGGAAGAGCTGTTAAACGTGCATGATCTGCAGATTCTGGGCCGCCATAATTATGAAAATGTCATGGCCGCCATTGCTATGAGCGCTGCGGCGGGAGTTCCCATGAAGCAGATTGTGGAGGCGGTGAAAAAATTCCAGGCGGTGGAGCACCGCATCGAATTTGTGCTGGAACGGGCCGGAGTGAAGTATTACAACGACTCCAAGGGCACCAACCCGGATGCTGCCATCCAGGCTGTGAAGGCCATGCCGGGGCCCACGATCCTGATCGGCGGAGGCTATGACAAGGGTTCCACTTACGACGAGTGGATCGAGAGTTTTGACGGAAAGGTAAAATATCTGGTGCTCATAGGGCAGACCAGGGAGAAGATTGCCAAGTGCGCCAGGGAACATGGATTTCATGAGATTATGTATGCGGAGGATATGGCGGAGGCAGTCCGTGTGTGCGCATCCTATGCGGACCGGGGGGACTGCGTGCTCCTCTCCCCCGCATGTGCCAGCTGGGGTATGTTCCGGGATTATGAAGAGCGGGGCCGCATTTTCAAGGAGTGCGTCCGCCAGCTGTAAATAAAAGGAGCTAAGATATGGCAGGAAGGCAGCAGCAGATGCGGCAGGAAGAGCGTCCGCCGCAGGCACAGCCGAGAAAGAAAAAGAGAGTCCGGAGATTTTACAATTACAGTCTTCTGTTTACGGTGATCTTTGTGACTGTGTTCGGACTGATTATGATTTACAGCGCCAGTTCCTATACGGCGCAGCTGATGTATGGAGACGCCGGATATTTTATGAAGAGACAGGCGCTGATTGCGGCAGGCGGCTTTCTGGTGATGATCGTCATTTCCAAGATCAATTACCACATTTTCGCCAAGTTTGCGTTTCTGGCCTACGCAATGTCCTACGTGCTCATGATCGCGGTAAGCTTTTTCGGGCGTGTGGTCAACGGCAAGCGGCGCTGGCTGGGAATCGGGCCTTTCAGCTTCCAGCCCACAGAGTTTGTGAAGGTGGCCCTCATCGTCACGCTGGCGGTGGTGATCACCCGGATGGGCGGTCAGATCAACCGCCTGAAAAATATGGTCAAGGTGGCAGCCATGGCCCTTCCTCTGGCCCTTATGGTGGCTGCCAACAACCTGAGTTCCGGTATTATCATCTGCGGCATCGTGTTTGTCATGCTGTTTGTGGCCACAAAGAAGAAGCTGATCTTCGGCGCCTGTGTGGGGGCGGCCGGGGTGGTATACTGCTTTGCCGGGCAGATCGGCCACGCCCTGGAGGCCATCGGCCTGCTTCAGAGCTATCAGCTGGAGCGGATCAATGTGTGGCTGAATCCGGAAGCATATGCTCAGGAGGGCGGTTTCCAGGTTCTCCAGGGTCTGTACGCCATCGGTTCCGGAGGCCTTCTGGGAAAGGGACTGGGAGAGAGCATTCAGAAAATGGGCTTTCTGCCGGAGTCCC
>DXBC01000117.1 GCA_019116745.1 Candidatus Lachnoclostridium stercorigallinarum | reverse complement strand
GGGTTTCCCAAGCAGACGGTGAACGGGACTATCCATCGCCTGGTGGACTGCGGTTATGTGGATTTGAAGAAAAATTCTGCGGATAAGAGGGAAAAACTGGCGGTGCTCACGGAGAGGGGAAAGGAATATGTGAAAGAAAAGCTGACGCCCCTTTATGAGGCGGAGCAGCACGCGTTTTTTATGATCGGAGATGAAAAAATGTTTCGTATGCTGGAAGCTATGGATGCGTTCGGCACTCTGCTGGGAAGACGTCTGGAGGGGGAGAGATGAGTCAGTACAGAATATTTGCGCAGTATGTCATTCCGTCCGTACTGGCTTTTGCCCTGTCGGGAATTTACGCCATTGTGGACGGATTTTTTGTGGGTCAGAGCATGGGAGATGCAGGGCTTTCCGCCATTAACATTGCCTTTCCTGTAGTGTCGCTGATGCAGTCTTTGGGAACCGGCATCGGCATGGGAGGCGCCGTTCTCTGGACAGTGAGAAAGGGAACGGGGGATGAGGAGGCGGCCGGAAAATACGTTCGTGCCACTCTTATTATGCTGATTCTTGCCACTGCAGCCGCCACCCTGGGCCTGCTTCCCTTTACGGAGAGGATTATGCGGCTGTTCGGGGCGGAAGGAGAAGTTCTGGAGCTGGGGAAAGAATATCTGGATATTATTGTGCTGGGAGCCGGATTTCAGATTCTGGCCACCGGGATCGTGCCCCTGATTCGAAACAACGGAAGCTCATTTTTTGCCCTTGTGGTGATGGTATCCGGCTTTCTCACCAATATTCTGCTGGATTACCTGTTTGTGTGGGTGTTTGGCCTGGGAACATCGGGAGCGGCGGCCGCGACGATCCTGGGACAGATGGTGACCACGGTGGAGGCGGTTATCTATCTGTTTTACCGCCGCCTTCCTGTTTTCGGAACGGCGGCCGGATTTTGGAAAATGGCGGGAAATATTGGGAAAATCGGAATCGCGCCGTTTGGCCTGACCCTTTCCCCCATGATTTCCCTGATGCTTATCAACCGCTTTTCCATGTCCTACGGAGGTGAGGCGGCGGTAGCCTGCTACGCCTGCATTGCCTATGCGCTGACCATCGTCCAGGTGCTGATACAGGGAGTGGGAGACGGAAGCCAGCCTCTGATGAGCCGGTATTTCGGAGAAGGAAAACCGGCTCAGATACGGGAAATAAGAAGAATGGCTTATGTGACGGCGGCGGTTCTGGCGGTGGTCAGCTGCGGAGTTCTGTTCCTGACCCGCAGCCGTCTGGGAAACCTGTTCGGCGCGTCGGACAGCACCAGAATTCTGGTGGCTCAGGTGATGCCTGTATTCCTGTTTGGGCTGATATTTTATGCATTTTCGCGCATAACTACCTCTGGATTTTATGCGACGGAGAAGAATCTTTATTCGTATTTCTGCGTCTATGCCGAGCCGGCTCTCCTGTTTGGACTGCTGTTTGTGCTTCCTCTTTTTCTGGGGCAGTCCGGAGTGTGGTGGAGCGTGGTAATGTCCCAGATTCTGACGTCGGCTCTGGCTCTGGGGCTGAAGATTCTGGAAGACCGCAGGGAATGAAAAACCTTTCAAAATGATGAGAAAAACGATACCACCAGGCATTTTCACGTCTGGCGGTATCATTTTTAGAAAGAATTTCATTTAGAAAAGAATTTCGTCCAGGTCGGAAACGGAGAGCGCGCAGGCGTCAGAATTTCCGGTCAGTCTGTGTATTTGTCGTATCCGGAATAGGTGATGATGCCGTCTTCATCGGTGCAGTAATAGACGTCGTCCGCATCCTTGACGTTGGTTTTGTTTTTCATGATCTTTCCGGAGGTGTTGATCAGGTAATCATTTCCATTGTAGGTAAAGGGCTCGTATTTGGAACCGCTCTCTGCCGTCATGCGGCGGCCCTGAATGTAGATATATCCGTCGTCAATTCCATTGACGCCGGCGCCCTTCATGTCGCCGGAAGTCCGGAATTTGTAGTAGTATTTTTCTCCATCGATCTCCAGAGTACAGGTTCCCGTCTTCATGGCTCCTTCCTTGGGAGAGTCGCCGAAGTAATATACATAGGCGTCTTCATTCTGGTCGGGAAGGTCGCTCTCGGACTCGATTTTATCTGCGGAAAGAATGGTCTTTCCGTCTTCGTCAAAGGTAAGGCGATACAGGCCGTAAAGCATCTTTCCATAGGCGTCGAAGCCGTATTTCTGGCCGTTGATGGTCTTGATCTGAGAGGTGACCAGCTCGCCCTTGGAATCGGCGTAGTACCAGAACTCCTCGCCTTCATCGTAGCCTTCCGGGTCAATATCTTCGTCCGGATAGGTCTTGAACCATCCGGTGGACAGCCAGCACTGATCCTCAGAGTTGTAGTACAGTCCGCTGGATACTGAGCTGCTGGCAACGGAAGGGGTCGCGTACCAGTCGAACTGGGCGGCGCCGTATTCGTTGAAGCGGTATTTCCGGCCGTTGATCCGCTTGCTGTCGGTATTTGCCACTTTCTTGCCGTTGGACTGGAAATAGAACCAGTAGCCGTCGCCGTCTCTGTCGTCGTTTTCATCATCCTCTGCAGTCAGATACTTCCAGGAGTTGTATACCAGCCGTCCCCCGTTGTCCGGATCGCAGTAGTAAATCCCCTCCTGCCAGGCATCGTCTTCGTTTTCCACCTCCCGCCATTCATTGGAAACCATGGCGCCCTGGGAATTGACGTAATAGTAATTTCCGTCCTGTTCCACAATGGAACTGGTCACCATTGTTCCGTCCGAATCGAGATAAAACCAGTTGTTTCCTGATTTTTTGAATGTGTCAGTTTCCTTGCTGCCGTCTGAGCTGTAATAATACCATTCTCCGTTTTCCTGAGTCCAGCCGGCCGCCAGAGAAACCATGGAAAGACCAGCGGAAAAAGCAGCCGCTGTCAGAGGAATCAGGATTTGTCTGAATCGTTTTTTCATTACCACGACACTCCTTTCACAAAAAAGATTTTCTGTCCTTTCGGACGGCTCCCACTTTAATGCCTTGACCAGGTCCAAGGTCAATAGAGTTTAGAAAAGCGTAAAGAAGAGTAATAATCCTTACAGAATGAAACCAGCGCCGGTAAGAAAAAAGTCAGCATTCCGTAAGGGAAAAAGGACGCTGGAAATTTGTCAAAATTTCCCGAATATGGTATGATTGGCTGTGAATCTGGCAGGAGGTTTGAAAACATGATGAGAGATGGCCGAAAGAAACTGATCATAGATACGGACTGCGGATCGGACGACGCCATGGCCATTGCCATGGCCTTAAACGATCCGGCTTATGAGATTCTGTTTTTCACGGTGGTATCGGGAAATGTGGAGGCGGCTCAGGCGGTGCAGAATACGCTTCTGACCATTGAGAGGGCGGGAACCTACGAGCCGCCGGTGTACGTGGGGGCGGAGAAAATGCTTTTAAAGGAGCTGGCCTTTGCCTGGGAGACTCACGGCACGGACGGAATGGGAGATCTGGGTCTTAAGCCGGAGCGGCTGCGCCCGGCGGAAGGAAACGGCGTTCTCCGTATGCTGGAGGCCCTGAGAAACAGCGAAAAAGGGGAGATCGACCTGGTGACCCTGGGGCCCCTCACCAATCTGGCTCTCGCCATACGGTTGGATCCGGAGGCGGTGAAGAAAGCCGGCCGGGTGACGGTCATGGGAGGAGCCGGCTTCGGAGGAGGAAATGTGACGGCTGCGGCGGAGTTTAACATCTGGCAGGACGCAGAGGCGGCAAAGATCGTGCTGGAGGCAGAGCTTGACCGGATCATGCTGGTGGGCTGGGATGCCTGTCTGGGGGAGAGCATGCTTATGCCGGAAGATATCCGCCGCATTGAGAGGGGCAGCAGCCTGGGAAAGTTTGCCGTGGAGGTCAACCGGATACTAATGGGACTGAATCGGGAGAGGTTCGGCATGGATTGTCTGGATATGGCGGATCCGGCGGCCATGGCGGCGGCCCTGTGTCCGGACTGCATAAAAACCTGTGAAAAGTACTGGTGCGAGGCGGATGTTTCCCCCGGTCCCGGCTACGGGAACGTGCTTATCGACCGGTACGGATTTTCCGGAAGAGAGCCTAACGCCTGGATCTGCAGCCAGCTCTGGCCTGACCGGTACAAAGACTATATTTTCCGGACTCTGGGAGTGTGAAATGAGATACCTGTACATTAGAGAAATCGCAGATCTGCTGGGGGTCAGCAGAGATACCATCCGTATTTATGAAGAGCAGGGGCTGATCAGCCCGGAGCGGGATGAAAACGGATTCCGCCGGTATACGGAAGAGGACCTGGAACGGCTGATTCCCGTGAAATTTTACCGGGAAAACGCCTTTCCCATGAAGGATCTGAAACGGCTGATGATTCAGAAGACCAGGCTCTCCAGCCTGGAGCTGCTGGAAGAGCAGATAAAGGCGGAGCGGCTGGAGCTGCTGCGCCATAAGAGAAACGTGGAGCGGCTGGAGCTGACCAGATCGTATTACCAGCTGGGATCGGGCAGCTTTGAACTGTGTACGGCGGAGAATGCCTACCGGGTGTCGGAGAAGCGGAAGGAGTACTTCGACGCCATCATAGACTGGTTTCAGGTCAGCAGGGAGGATTCGGACAAGATCGTCTGTTACGTGAATGCAGAGTATGATCTGAAAATGTCTGTGGAGCAGCCGCAGTGGTGCTATTTGATTATCAAAGAGTCAGAGGCGGTCTACCTTCGCAGGCAGGATTTTATGGAAGGGGCTGAACTGCTGCCGGGCGGGCCGGCTCTGCGGGCTACCGTCCACACAGAAAGGCAGTTTCAGGATGAAAAACTGCTGGAAACTGCCTGTGGGTGGGCGGACAGCCATGGCCTGAGGCTTCAGGGAAGCGTCCATGTCCGCAACCTCTGCATATCAGAGGAAAACGGTCAGTTAAAATATACGCTGGAAGTGGTGCTGCCTCTGACAGATGGCCCGGACACCGCCGTAATCAGTAATTGACGTAGCGGATGCCCCGGGCCAGGGAGCATACCTCCTGTTGTGAAATCTGACAAGTTCAGGATAGCCTATGGACCAGGTCTGCAGGCAAGGAAAGTAAGGAAATTGTAAGAGACAGTAATTGATTTGAAAGAAAGAGGGAAAATGAGTATGCCGATAGGATTATTGAGCAACTGCGGCGCCGTGTTTGCGGGGGGACTCATTGGCACGGCCTGCGGAAAATATCTGACGGAGCGGATGAAAGAGGTGCTGACAGTAGTATTCGGACTGTCTGCCGTGGCCAATGGAGTGGTCTCCATTATCAAGGTGGGGGCTATGCCGCCGGTGATCATGGCCATGATTGTAGGAACCTTTTTCGGCGAGCTGCTGCAGCTGGAACGGCGGGTGAGGGGAGGTCTTTTCGGGGCGCTGGAGCGGCTCCCTATTTCCACTGAGCGGATAGATATGGATGAATACGTGACCATTGTGGCCATTTTCTGTGCCAGCGGATTTGGAATATATGGAGTACTGATGGAAGGAATGTCCGGAGATCCTTCTTTACTGCTGTCAAAGTCAGTGATGGATCTGTTTACTGCCCTGATCTTTGCCGGAGCTATGGGGGCTGCGGTGAGTCTGGCGGCCATTCCTCAGCTGATCGTGTTTCTCATTGTATTCGGGCTGGCAAAGCTCGTTGTGCCGCTGACTACGCCGGAGCTTTTAAACGATTTCATGGCCTGCGGCGGCATTCTCACTGTGGCGGCAGGTCTGAGAGTGAGCAAGATCAAGGACAGCCCCCTTATTAATATGCTTCCGGCCCTGATTTTTGTCATGCCGTTCAGCAGCCTGTGGGGAATGATATTCTGAGGAAAGGGGCAGAGAAATGAAAAACGTGCAGTCCATTCTTACGTTTGTGGAAGAGGCGGAACGCCTGAAAACCGTTCTCCGTACAGCCTGGCTTTCCGACGGGCAGAGAGAGTCCACGGCGGCCCATTCCTGGCGGCTGGCTCTGTTTGCGGGAATTCTTCTGGATGAGTTTCCGGAACTGGATGGGAAAAAAGTGCTGATGCTGGCTCTTGTTCACGATCTGGGGGAGCTGTACGACGGAGATATTTCCGCCGCCCTGCGTCCGGACGCCGGAGAAAAATATAAAAAGGAAAAAGCCGCCATAGACTGTCTGGCGGCGATTCTGGGCGGAGAGGCTGGGGAGAAGTTCAAGATCCTCTGGCAGGAATATGAGGCCGGGGAGACGGGAGAGGCCCGCCTGATAAAGGCTCTGGATAAGGCGGAGACTATTATTCAGCACAATCAGGGGAAAAATCCTCCGGACTTTGACTATGATTTCAACCTGGAATACGGACAGGCGTATTTTCAGGGCGGTTATTTCAGGAGAAGCTCCTCCGGGGAGAGCGGGCAGGAGGAGATGCTGATTTCCGAAAGAGGTCAGGAGCTTCTGTCGCAGCTGCGGCAGAAAATAGACGGAGATACCCGCAGGAGAATGGAGGAGGAGTGAGATGGAATCCGTTTCCTTACGCGGATTCCATCCACTTGATCCCGTTCATGATGATCTGTTCTGTCAGAGCGGCCAGCTCCTGCGGTGTCTCTTTCATGCCGTTTTTCAGCCAGTGCTGAACCAGCCCCATGCAGCCGGAAATAATAAAAATATAATAAGAGTCAAAGGTTTCATGATTCTCCGTGCGGAAATGCTCTACCCAGTCTCTCAGGCATTTCTCACGGAGAATCTGGTTTAACCGGTTGATAAAATTCCATTCTCCGTTGTCTCCCAGGAGGATCCCTGCCAGTTCGCTGTTGCGCTGCACCAGCTCGTACACATCAGTGAAAATCTGTGCCGTATTGGGCAGAATGCTGCCCGGCTGATATTTGCTCAGCACAGATTCCAGTTCATCCAAAAGTTCATCTTCAATCTGATTTAAAAGATCATACACATCCCGGTAGTGAAGATAAAAAGTACCGCGGTTGATGTCCGCCAGTTCGGCCAGCTCCCGGACGGTGATGTCCTGAATCCGCTTCTGTTTCAGAAGTATGGTCACACTCTGGCGGACCTGCTGTTTTGTTTTCCGGATACGCCGGTCCATGTTCGATTCTTTCATAGTAAAATCCCTCTTTGAAAAAATTAAATTTTTTATAAACTTTTTATAATAATCAACATTTTCAGATAAATATGTTAAAAACTGGACTTTTTAACTTAAAAGTGATTATTGTAAATCCTCTTCTGTCTCAGTATAATTCATTATAGTTCATAAATAGACAAATGTCAATTAATGTAAAAATGTCAATTATTAAAGGCGATGGATAGACAGGAGGAGAAGATGAAACTTCAGTTTTTACATAAAAAGGGCCGCGGAAGGCGGCATGACGGGGAAGAGAATGAGCAGGCAGACGCTCCCGGGTATTCTCCTCTCAAAAAAGAAAAGACGGACCTTCCCGGATTTATTGTAAAAAAGAGAAAGGCTATAGAAAAGGCATTTCTTCTGGCGGTTCTTGTATCTGCAGTGACGGCGCCGTTTGTGGAGGTTAATTATGATCTGACGGAATACCTCCCTGACACCGTCCAGTCCCGGCAGGGGCTGAATATTATGGAGGATACTTTCGGTTATCCGGGGACAGCCAGAGTGATGATCAGGGATGTGACCCTTTTTGAAGCGAAGGCGTACAAGGACCGGCTGGAGAAGGTAGACGGCGTGGACCAGATTCTGTGGCTGGATACAGGCACCAACGTGTTTTCCGGGGATGGCTTCATCGACTACACGTCCATCGACGAGTACTACAAGGATAACTGTGCGGTCATGGACGTCACTTTCGTGGAGGGAGATACCAGCAAGCGGACATCCGGAGCCATCGACGAGATGAAGAAGATTACAGGAGACAAGGGATATTACGTGGGGATGGCTGTGCAGAACAAGTCGGTGGCTGAGAATCTGGAGAAAGAGATGCAGATGATTCTGACCATCGGTGTGATTATGATCTTTCTGGTCCTCTGCGTCACCACCAACTCCTGGATTGAACCGTTTTTGTATTTGCTGGTCATGGGCGTTGCCGTGATAATCAATAAGGGAACCAATATTTTTCTGGGAGAGATTTCCTTCCTGACAGACAGCGTGTCCGCAGTGCTGCAGCTGGCGGTATCCATGGACTATTCCATTTTTCTGATTCACGCCTTTACCCGTTATAAAAAGGCGGGAATGGACCAGATGGACGCTCTCCGGGCGGCCATCGACGAGGCTCTGAATTCTATTTTTGCCAGCAGCCTGACCACCATTGTGGGCTTTATTGTGCTGGTGTTTATGAAATTCAGCATCGGTTTTGATATGGGAATCGTGCTGGCCAAAGGAATTGTGTGCAGCCTGCTGACGGTGGTGCTGTTTATGCCGGCCATGATTCTCAGGATGGCAGGCTGGATGGAGAAAACCGCTCACGGGCCTTTTTTGCCGGAGTTTGACCGGCTCAGCCGGGGAATTTTCAGGATTCGCTACGCGGTTCTCATTATTGTGGCTCTGATAGCCCTGCCGGCCTATACGGCTCAGGGCATGAATTCCTATATGTACGGAAACGACGCTGTGGGAGCCGGAGAGGGAACGGAGGTGTACGCGGATGAGCAGGAGATCGACAAGGTTTTCGGCCGGAGCAATATGATGATGGCGCTGGTGCCTTCGGGAGACAATGTGAAGGAGCGGGAGTTTGCCGAGGCCGTCAGCGATCTGCCTTATACAAAATCGGTGACCTCCCTGTCTCAGACTCTTCCTGAGGGCGTTCCGGAGAGCTTTCTTCCGGAGAGCATCACAGGGCTTCTCCACGACGAAAGCGGCTGGTCCAGAATTCTGATCTACGTGCGGTCCAAGGGAGAGAGCGAGAAGGCGTTCCGGTATTCGGATGAGATTCAGGCGATTATGAAAGAGTATTATCCGGAAGAATCCTATCTGGTAGGGGCCACGCCGTCCACCCAGGATATTAAGACGACCATTACGGCAGATTACAGCAGGGTCAATACGCTGTCCCTGATCGGCGTGTTTGTGGTGGTAATGTTCAGTTTCCACTCAGTGATCATTCCCATTATTGCCATGATTCCCATTGAGGTGGCTATTTTTATCAACATGGCGGTGCCTTATATCAAGGGAGAGACCATGATTTTCATGGGATATATTATTGTAAGCAGCATTCAGCTGGGGGCCACGGTGGACTATGCCATTCTCACCACCAATAATTACATAGCCTGCAGAAAGACCATGGAAAAGAGAGAGGCCGCGGTAGAGACTCTGAAGCGGAGCATTCCCGCCATTCTCACATCAGGTTCCATTCTGACCATAGTGGGATATATTCTGTACCATGTTTCTTCCATTGCCGCCATAGGCGATATGGGGCACCTCATAGGTCGGGGAGCCGTTCTCAGCATGCTCCTGGTGTGCACGCTGATGCCGGCGCTTCTGGTGCTGGGAGACAGGATTCTTATGAATAATGAGCTGGAGATGTTCCGGCAGTTCCTGAAAAAGCGGAGAGAACGGAGACAGCAGAAAGGAAAAGAGTTATTGGCCCGGGTGAAAGGAACAGACAGGGAGGAAGACAGTCATGAAGAGTAATTGGATGAAGAAACAGAAAAGCCGGAAATACCGGGAGAGGGGAAGAAAGGCAGCAGCAGCCGTCCTGGCGGCGGTCACTTTCTGCTTAAGCGTGATTCCGGCAGAAACAGGACTGGCGGCGGAGCCGACGGTATCCGTGGACGAAACCATGTATGTGAACCTGGACTTTTACGGAAAAAAGACCAATGTGAGCGTAGTGAAGGGCTGCACCACTAACGGGGTCAGTTCTTTCACGGATTACGGAAACTATGAAAAAGTGGTCAATATGACCGACAATCGTCAGCCGGTGACATCCGGGGATGAGGTGACGTGGGAGTTTGAAGGGGAAAATAAGCGGTTTTATTATGAGGGAGTTATGAATCCGGATCAGGTGGAGCTTCCGTGGACCTTTGACGTCTCTTACAAACTGAACGGGATGGAAAAACGGGCGGAAGAACTGGCCGGCGCTTCCGGGCTTATAGAGATTCATGTGACGGCAGAGCCCAATGAACTTGCCGATGAGTATTATAAAAATAATATGATCCTGTCTGTGGTCGTTCCGGTGGATATGTCGAAGTGCTACAGCGTCGACGCGCCGGGAGCTCAGGTTCAGAGCATCGGTACTCAGACCGTGGCTGTGTTTATGGCTCTTCCCGGGGAGGAAGGAGACTTTACCATTCGGATCGGTACGGACAGCTATGAGAGCATCGGCGTTCTCATGATGATGGTGCCCGGCCGCCTGGATGCCCTGGACAATATTAAGGAGCTGAAGGAAGCGAAGGATACCTGGAGGGAAGACGGAGATCAGATGTATGAAAGCATCGACCAGCTTCTGGGAACGCTGGAAGCCATGCGGGGAGACGTAAGCCAGGTGAGAGACGGACTCACGGCCCTGGACCGGGCCAGGGAGATAGCCAGCCAGAACCGTCCGGCCATAGAGAGCAGCGCCGATGCGGCTCTCAGCGAGCTGGATCAGCTTACGGTGTGGACGGCGGCTCTTGTCCCCTATCTTCAGACGGCCAGGCAGGCAGTGACAGATATCAACGCAGATACCAGCCAGATGTCGGCGACTATGTATGAGCTGGAAGGAGAGCTGGATGACCTGTATGCCAGGATGGGCGGCCTGAGGGACAATCTGAAGAAGATTTCAGACGGGATCCCCACCATCAGCCAGGAAGAAAAAGCTCAGCTGCTGGCTGAGATTCAGGCCGGAGCTGCCGGCGCGGCGCAGAAGGCGGAAGAGATCAAGGCTCTTCTGGATCTGCTGGAAAGCACCCAGGGAAAGGCGGAAGGAGAATGGGAAAATCTGGATGAGAGCCTGTCCTATGCCGGATCCGG
>DXBC01000116.1 GCA_019116745.1 Candidatus Lachnoclostridium stercorigallinarum | reverse complement strand
GAATATCCCACCTTGAAGTCCACGCCGCATTTCAGGCCGGACTCCTTCTCCATGATCGGCACGCAGATCTCCTCCGTCACACCGGGGTATACGGTGGACTCAAAAACCACGATGTTGACCTCCACCGTATCGGCGATGACATTGACGGAAGGTCCTCCCTTGACCATGTAGGAGTGAAGGCGCACATAGTCTTTTTCCTGGAAACTCTCCCGCTGCATATCCAGGGCATGGAACGCCAGCAGGGCCGCGTTCTGCGCGTCCACTCCCATGTAGGGAGCCGCGGCCGCGTGGGCTGCCCGTCCCGTATAGGTAATGATCTTATTGACAAAGCCGTTGGTGCTGCTGTTGCTTAAGCGCAGCTCCAGCTCCGGCGCCGTGTGGTGCCCCACCGCAATGTCGATATCGTCCAGGGCGCCGATACGAATCAGCTCACTTTTTCCGCCGCCGTAACGGATCTTTCCCTCTTCCATCAGCTGATGCTTAAAGGGGAGATCTA
Source organism: Candidatus Lachnoclostridium stercorigallinarum (assembly GCA_019116745.1). Classification (GTDB taxonomy): domain Bacteria; phylum Bacillota; class Clostridia; order Lachnospirales; family Lachnospiraceae; genus Lachnoclostridium_A; species Lachnoclostridium_A stercorigallinarum. The sequence continues at coordinate 6,477 of DXBC01000116.1, read as the reverse complement.
CATATTCTTCCGCCGGAACCGCCATAAAAACCACATTTCCGTCCATGGCTTCCTTTACTTCCGGATCTGTCAGAGCCATCATGGCTCCGATCACTCCTGTCAGCTGGGCATTGTGTCCGCAGCAGTGGGAAGCTCCCGTCTCCGGGTTGGCGTCCGGATGGTTGGAAATCGGCAGAGCGTCCATCTCTCCCATGACTCCTACCGTGATTCCCCCATTGTCCTTTCCCTTCAGATAGCTTTTTACGCCGGTTATGGCCAGGCCGGTCTCCGTCTCCAGGCCGTACCGTTTCGCATACTCTACAAACTTTTCTGCCGTGCGGTATTCCTTATACCCCATCTCCGCATGGCACCAGATGTCCCGCCCGAAGGCCTTGATCTCCTCCTGATTTTTGTCAATAATGTCACAGATTTTCTGCTCTATCCGATCCATTGATATCCTCCTCCTTTTCGTATGATACTTATAAGTAAAACCCTTTTTTCCAAAAACGTCAAGCATTTTATTGCTGTCTGACCTCAGTTGCGCTTTATGGCTGTCTGACCTCAGTTTCGGATCCGGAATTCCCTCTCATCCAGCAGCGGAAGATCGGTTATTTCCATATTGTCAATGTGAACGCTCCAGCCGGATCCCACCTGATCGATCATATCGCTGATGGATTTTTCGTCCCCCTGAACTTCCATCTCCACCCGTCCGTCTGCCAGATTTCTCACCCAGCCGGTGAGGCCCAGCTTGCTGGCCGCATAATAGGAGCGGTAGCGAAATCCCACCCCCTGAACCATTCCGGAAAAAACAATATACTTTCTGACTTTCTTCATTTTTTCTTTTCCCCCTTGTCAACCCATTTCAAAGCCGTTATAATGAAATTCACATACGGCATTTCCGTCAGGATATGCCCGTTTCTTCGCAGCCTGCTTTTCTGAGGCTGCTCACTCATTTCTACAATCACATCAAAGGAGGTATACACATGGTATACAAATCATTTCTGGAACTCACCGTATCCCGGCTTCAGACTCTTTTAGGCAGTCAGGCAGCAGTCACTGTGCGTCAGATTCCAAAAAACAACGGCGTGCTCCTGGACGGGCTCTGCATCAGCCGCCCCGGAAGCTCCGTAGCTCCGGCCATTTACCTGAACAGCTACTATGAGCAGTACCGGTCCGGCGTCCCCATTGACTCCATTATATCCGACATTCTGGCTGTTTACCAGGAAAATTCTCACCCTGATGAAAACCGTTTCCGCAGCTTCTCCTCTCTTCCCCTGGCCAGACGCCATCTGGTATTCAAGCTGATCTCTTCCGAGGCCAATCAGGAACTTCTCTCTTCCATCCCCCACCTGCCGTTTCTGGATCTCTCCATTGTATTTTACCTGCTCTTTGACGACGGGGAAACCTGTTTTTCCTCCATTGTGGGAAATGATCAGCTCCGGCGCTGGTGTATGGAGCCGGAGGAGCTGTTTTCTCTGGCTCAGAAAAATTCTCCGGCTCTCCTGCCTCCTACCATCCGCAGCATGACTGACGTTGTGCGGGACATGGCCATGGAGCACATGGGAGACGAGTACGAGCCGGAGTGGATTGAGAAGCTCCTGGCGGAACAGCACTCCGCCCAGCCCCTTTACATCCTCACCAACACCGCGGAGCTCAACGGCGCCGGCTGTATGCTGTATCCCGGACAGCTAAAAAAATTCGCGGACGCCGCGGGAAGCGATCTCATTGTGCTTCCATCCAGCGTCCACGAAGTCCTTCTCACCCCCGACAGGGGCTTTTCTCACTATTCTTCTCTCAGCAGTATGGTCTCCCAGATCAACGAAGAAGAGGTTCTCCAGGAAGACCGGCTCTCCAATCACATTTATCTCTATTCCAGAGCCCAGGAATGTCTTTACACTCCGGAAGGCGATTTCGCGCCGATTCCCTCATGAAGAGACGCACCGCCGCTTTCCCGGCCATCACCCAAACAGCAGTGACCCGATCTGGTATACCAGCACGGCTCCCGCCCAGGCCACCAGAATCTGAAAGAGCACGGTGCGGATCGTCCATTTCCAGGATCCCGTCTCCCTGTGGATCGTAGCCACCGCTGCCATACAGGGAGAGTAGAGCAGACAGAAAATCATCAGGGCGTAGGCATTTACAGGGCCGAATCCCAGCTGCCCCAGAGAGGAAGCCAGCTCTCCCATTCCCGCCGCAGAATTGATATTGCTGATTCCAAAGAGAACGGCAAAACTGGAAACAACCACTTCCTTGGCCGACAGTCCTGAAATCAGGGCTACGCCGATCTGCCAGTGTCCCAGGCCTGCGGGAGACAGCAGCGGCACCAGCAGATGTCCCACCATGGCCGCAAAGCTTTCGGACACATCGCTGGTAAATCCGTGAACTCCCGTGTTGAGAACAAACCACAGCACAATGCTGGCCACAAAAATTACCGTTCCCGCCTTACCCAGATAGTCTTTCACCTTGTCCCAGACATAGATGGCCACCGTTCTGGCATTGGGCGTCTTATATTCCGGCAGCTCGATGAGCAGCGGCTCCTCCCCGCCGTCTTTGGACGTCTTGTGCACCACCAGGGCCACCAGAATCGCCACCGCCAGTCCCACCAGATACAGGGAATAGGCCACCAGCAGGGCGTGGGACGGGAAAAATATCTCCGCAAACAGCACGTAAATGGGCAGTCTGGCGGAACAGGACATAAACGGCGTGATCAGGATTGTTCTCCTGCGGTCCCGCTGGCTGGGCAGGGCCCTTGAAGCCATGACCGCCGGCACCGTACAGCCAAAGCCCAAAAGCATGGGAAGAAACGCCTTTCCCGAAAGCCCCACCATACTCATGGTCTCGTTCATTACATACGCCACCCTGGCCATATAGCCGCTGTCCTCCAGAAAGGCCAGGGCCAGAAACAGGATGAAAATATTGGGCAGAAATGTGAGGATTCCTCCCACTCCGGCGACGATTCCGTTCACCACCAAGGAAATCAGCCAGTCGGAAACCTGAAGACTGGTGAGCAGATCCAGCACCGCCGCGGAAAAATATTCCAGTCCTATCTCAAAGTATCCTTTCAGGAAGTCGCCCACGGTGAAGGTGAGGAAAAACACGATCGCCATAATTCCCAGGAAAATGGGAATTCCCCAGATGGGGTGGGTGAGATACCGGTCAATGTGATCGGTGGCCGCCGCCTTCACATCCTTTCCCACCAGACATTCCTGGACAATTTCTTCTATGTAGTCGTATTTTTCATTGATAATATCTTTTTCATAGTTTTTTGTGGCGATGTGGCTCACATCTACCGGGTGGTCCTTTTCCACCTCCCCGTCATGCTCCAGCAGCTTGATGGCATGCCAGCGCATGTTTTCCATCTCTCCGTATTTCATCCGGAGGATTTCTTCAATCTGAGAAATTTTATCCTCTATTTCCTGATCGTAGTGAACCACGATGCCCTTCGGCCCCTCCTCGTAGTGGTGAACCACCGCGTGAAGCAGCACGTCCAGGCCCGTTCTCTTTCTGGCGGAAACCGGCACCACGGGGATCTCCCCCAGCATTTCCGGCAGGCGGTGCAGGTCGATTTCCATGCCCCGCTCCTCCACAATGTCCATCATATTCAGGGCCAGGATCACCGGTTTCCGCAGCTCCAGAAGCTGCATGGTCAGATAGAGATTTCTCTCCAGGCAGGACGCGTCCACCACATTGATGATCACATCCACCTCATTTTCCTCAATACATTTTCTCGTCACAATCTCCTCAATGGTGTAGGAGGTCAGACTGTAAATGCCGGGCAGATCGATAACCTTGATGGGTCTTCCCTTATAGCTGGTCTCTCCTTCCACCCGCTCCACCGTAACTCCCGGCCAGTTGGCCACTTTCAGATTGGCCCCGGTAAACGCGTTGAACAGGGTGGTCTTTCCGCAGTTGGGGTTTCCCACAAACCCGACTCTGATGGGTGTTTCTTTTCTCTCAGGCATTCTGCGCACCTCCTGTCTCGATTCCTTCCGCGATCTGCCGCCCCAGTGCCAGCCTGGTTCCCCTGACCTTGATAATCAGGGTACCGCTTCCTTTTTTGTTCATAATCGTGACGAGAGTGCCCTCATTCACCCCAAGGGCCTCTAACCGTCTGGTAAGCCGCTCATCCACGTGCACGCTCACCACACGGTAAGTCTCTCCGATTTTTCCTTCATTCAGTTTCATGGTCTCTTCTTTTCTCCCTCGTGTATCAGCGCTGCGGGCCGGCTTCTGCCGCGGCCGGAGCGCCTGTATGTCACAACCGCAGTGTACAGAAAGGCGTACATTTCTCTCTGTGCACTGCGGTTATTGTAGCACTGACAAATATTGAAGTCAATTATCCTTCTATTTCCAGCAGCATCTGTTTGACTTCCACAATGCGCTCCCGCAGCTGAATGGCCTCTTCGAAATTCAGTTCCGCGGCCGCCTGGTGCATCCGCTTTGTCAGCTCCTTTACCAGTTTGTGAAGCTCCTTGGCATCCATAGACTCCGGATCCTTCCGGAATTCCTCCCGGCTCTCCTCCGCCGCCTTGGAAATTGCGATCAGATCCCGCACCGCCTTCTTGATGGTGGTGGGAGTAATGCCGTGCTCTTCATTATATTTCTGCTGAATCTCCCGGCGGCGCCTGGTCTCCTCGATGGCCGTTTTCATGGAATCGGTGATGGTGTCCGCGTACATGATCACATGGCCTTCGCTGTTTCTGGCCGCCCGGCCGATGGTCTGAATCAGGGAGGTCTCTGAACGGAGGAATCCTTCCTTGTCCGCGTCCAGAATAGCCACCAGGGTGATCTCCGGGATATCCAGCCCCTCTCTTAACAGGTTGATTCCCACCAGCACGTCAAATACATCCAGACGCATATCCCGGATAATCTCCGCCCGCTCCAGCGTATCAATATCGGAGTGGAGATATTTTACCCGGATTCCCGCATCCCGCATATAATCGGTCAGATCCTCAGCCATCCGCTTCGTCAAAGTGGTGATCAGCACCTTGTGATGGCCTGCAATCTCCTTATTCACCTCGGAAATCAGATCATCAATCTGTCCTTCCACCGGCCGCACCGAAATCTCCGGATCCAGAAGGCCGGTGGGACGGATAATCTGTTCCGTCCTCAGCAGCTCATGATCCGCCTCATAAACCGAGGGAGTCGCCGATACGAAGAGCATCTGATTGATTTTCGACTCAAATTCCTCAAAATTCAGGGGACGGTTGTCCAGGGCAGACGGCAGGCGGAAACCGTAATCCACCAGCGTCTGCTTTCTGGAACGGTCCCCGGCGTACATTCCCCGAATCTGAGGCAGCGTAATATGGGACTCGTCCACAATAATCAGAAAATCATCAGGGAAATAGTCGATCAGAGTGCAGGGCGGCTCTCCCGGCGCCGATCCCACCAGATGGCGGGAATAATTCTCAATGCCGGAGCAGAATCCTGTCTCCCGCATCATTTCCACATCAAAATTTGTTCTCTCCGCGATCCGCTGAGCCTCCAGCAGCTTGTCCTCGCTCTTAAAATAGGCCACCCGTTCCTTCATCTCTTCCAGAATGTTTTCCGTGGCCTCCATCATCTTCTCCTTCGGCACCACATAGTGGGAAGCCGGGAAAATAGCAATGTGGCCCAACTGGGCCTTAATCTCCCCCGTTACCGTGTCGATCTCCGTAATCCGGTCCACCTCATCCCCGAAAAACTCCACCCGGTACGCCTCGCTGCCGGAGTAAGCCGGGAAAATTTCCACCACATCTCCCCGCACCCGGAACGTTCCCCGGTGAAAATCCATATCGTTTCTCTCATATTGGATATCGATGAGCTTGTGAATCACCTCATCCCGGTCCTTGATCATCCCCGGACGCAGGGAAATCACCATCTCCTTATAGTCGATGGGACTTCCCAGACCATAAATACAGGACACGGACGCCACAATGATCACATCGCTCCGCTCCGACAGCGCAGCCGTGGCCGAGTGGCGCAATTTATCAATCTCGTCGTTGATAGCGGAATCCTTCTCGATGTAGGTGTCCGTGGAGGGGACGTAGGCCTCGGGCTGGTAGTAGTCGTAGTAGGAGACAAAATACTCCACTGCATTATGCGGAAAAAATTCCTTAAATTCACTGTAAAGCTGTGCCGCCAGTGTCTTGTTATGGGCAATGATCAGCGTAGGCTTGTTTAAGGCCTGGATGACGTTTGCCATGGTGAATGTTTTGCCAGAGCCGGTGACGCCCAGCAGCGTTTCAAATTGATTTCCTTCTTTAAAGCCCTTAACCAGTTCGGCGATAGCCTGGGGCTGATCGCCGGTGGGGGCGTATTCGGATACTAGTTCGAAATGGTCCATATATTTCTCCTTCAATTACAGTTATACTATTTTTCTGTATTCTGGTTCTGCACAGATATCTCTGCCCTCACCTGCATCAAAATCTTTCCCAGAAGGTTCTGCCCCTTCCATTTATCCACACAGAACCGTTCCTCATCCCACATAGAAAGTCCAATTCCCCAGATTTTATCCTT